>CANTYJ010000077.1 GCA_947854175.1 uncultured Turicimonas sp.
GCCTGGGATTAGGTGCCGAAATAAGAGGGATTAGGTGCCGAAATTAGCGGGACGATACACAGAAGTTAAGACTGCTTTAAATTCTTCTATTGAAGAAAAATTTTTAATCCCAGAAAAATCTAATCTAACGACTTGATAGTTGTTTACGTCCTGCCATAGTTTCTCTATCTTTAATCCTTGAAAATCCCTGAGTCCATATTTAAATAAAGATTCGAATGTAGAGATCAACAAAGATTTCCCAAACCTTCTCGGACGAGTCAGTTAAAATTTTCCATTTAGACTGGCTAAGTTAAAAATCAGCTCCGATTTGTCAACGTATATCTGGTTCAGTTTCCTCAGTTTTGCAAATGAGGAAGTACCCAGTGGAAGTCTAGATAAAACGTTTGTATACATATCAGCGAACGTTTATTCTTTTTAGATGAACCCATTGTAGTTAACGTTTCAGAGGCCAAACAACATACTCAGATACTTTGTTTTGTCAAACAGCATTATTGATGTCTTATACAAGAGTCGCTTCGGTTAGAAAGACTGCGCGGACCCAATAATACTATCAAGCACACGGTTTAATCGCTTCACACTCACAGGCATGGGAGTTTTCAGTTCCTGAGCAAATAAAGAAACTCTTAATTCCTGAAGCAAGTTTTCAAATTCGTCCAGTTTTTCATCCCCAACACCTTTCCTCGAAGACTTTTCTCTATTAAACCGTGTAGTTAATGCAGCGATTTCATGCATTCTTTCTTCGTCCCGTCGAGGATCTTTGGAATATTTTTCTAGTCTTACCAAAATAGCCTTCAAATATCTCGGGTAATGGCGTAAGACAGAAAGCGGCTTATTTTCAATAAAGTTTTTTGGAAATAGTGATTGCAGTTGACGATAAATATCTTCAATCAGTTCCTTATGATTTTTAAAGCCGGCTAGTTTTTGATTGATTAAATTTGCTTCATTAAGTATTTGGGTAATCAACCGGCTGTTTTCGTTTGCAATTAAATTCAATTTCGATTTTGTTAAGGCGCACAACTCCTCAAAGCTTTGCTGATTATTTGGCAAATCCCCGGTCAAAGCAGAACTGTAAATTGATGCATTAATCACCTGATTTTTGAGATCTTCCAGACTACTAAATGCACTCTTGGTAAAAGGTAAAGCAGATCCGATAATCTGTGCAGACTGAAGTTCCTTCAGAGATTTGTCCAGATATTTGATTTGTTCTTTCAATTTCAGCCGGATTAGTTTTCTGATCCCTTTACGATGTGCTTCCTGAGCCTCTGCAGGTTCATCAAATACTTCCAGAGAACAATACTCACCCTGATCAACCAAAGCAGGATGTCCGATTAAAGAAATTCCTTTCCGTTTAATTTCCATAATTTCCGGAAGATCACCAAAAGTCCAGTCCGTAATTTTTTCCTGAAGGTCCTCAGCGACTTTTGCATCCATCGATGCAACATGTCTGAAATAATCTTTAGCACGGGTACTGAGTTCACTACGTAGTTTGGGAAGACTCCTATCCATTCCGATTTGACGACCATGTTCATCGACCACTTTATAGTTCATCAATAAATGGGGAGGAAGATTTTCGGTTTTGAAGTCTGTTTTAAGAATATCAATCCTGAACTGTTCCCTGGCTTTTGTAGAAATAGCTTCGAGCAAGCCGCCTGACGGAACTTCATGAGTCTGAGCAAACTCTTTTGCCCAATCATTCACCGGCACAAAGAATTTCCTTAAACGTTGAGGAAGGCTCTTTAAAAGAGCGATCGTCTTTTCTTTGACCATTCCGGGAACGAGCCATTCCATCTGCTCTTCATCAATCTGGTTAAGAGCAAATAGAGGCACGGTTAACGTGACGCCGTCACGAGGAGAGCCCGGATCGAAGTTGTAATTAACTGCCATCGGGACACCAGCAACTTCCAGCTTTTTAGGAAAGTATTCAATAGTAATGCCCGATGCATCGTGCCTCATCAAATCAGATTTGGTTAAATAAAGGATTTTGGGATCCTTTTCTTCATTTTCTTTCCGCCATTTCTCCAGTGTCGGTAAGCTATTAACCTCAGGTCCCAGCCTCGAATCATAGAAAGAGAAAATCTGTTCGTCATCGACTAGCACATCCGGCCGGCGCGATTTATGTTCCATCTCCCGGATATCTCTTATCAGAGCCTTGTTATGCTGCCAGAAAGGAGCCTTTGAGTCCATTTCTTCTGCAACCAATGCCTCACGGATAAAAATCTCCCTGGCTAATTTAGGATCCTTAGGCGCAAAATTTACCCTTCTTTGGCCATATACCGGCAGACCGTACAGAGTGCCCTTCTCAAAAGCTATCACGTGACCGGCATTTTTCTCCCAATGCGGATCTGCCCATGACTTTTTGATCAGGTGGTGTCCGACTTTTTCCAGCCACTCCGGTTCAATATTGGCGATCGTACGTGCGTAAAGCCTCGAAGTCTCCATGATTTCAGAAGCCATAACCCATTTACCGGCCTTTTTGACAAGAGCCGAACCGGGCCAAATCCAGAATTTAATGCCTCTTGCACCTGCATAGGGAGGGCTTCTCCAGTCAGGTTCAATAATTTTGTTTCCTATATTGCCTAACAGACCGCTCAGCAATGCTTTATGTAACTGCTCATAAGTCGCCGGCACTGTATTAATACGCCAGCCGAGTTCTGAGACCATTTCTTTTAACTGACGGTAGACATCCCGCCATTCTCTGAGACGTCTGACAGAAAGAAAATTTTGTTGTAACTGTCTTTCCAGGAGACGGTTGCTCTTTTTGTTGGCAATGCACTCTTGCGTAAAATCCCAAATTTTGAGGTAGGTTAAGAAGTCACTTCTGTCATCCGTAAACTTCTTATGAGCTTCATCGGCTTGTTGCTGTTTATCCAGAGGGCGCTCTCTCGGATCCTGAACGCTAATAGCTGAAGCAATAATGAGAACCTCGGCTAAAGCCTGGTTATCCTGAGCTGCTTGAAGCATACGGGCAACCTTAGCGTCGACCGGTAACTTGGCCAACTCTCTTCCAACCTTTGTCAGCTCTCCGTCCCTTGCGGTGACAGCATTTAACTCCAATAACAGATCGTAGCCGTCAGTAATCGCTTTTGGCAAAGGTGGCTGAACAAACGGAAAGTCTCTGACATCGGTTAAACGAAGCGACTTCATCCTCAAAATAACGGTTGCCAAAGAACTTCGCAGGATTTCGGGATCCGTGAATTTGGGACGTTTTTCGAAATCTTCTTCGTCGTAGAGTCGGATGCAAATACCGTTCGCTACACGGCCGCAGCGCCCTGCTCTTTGCTGAGCGGCAGCCTGACTGACGGGTTCTACCTGGAGCTGCTCCACTTTGTTGCGGTAAGAGTAGCGTTTGACACGCCCTAAACCGGAATCCACCACAAATCGGATACCGGGAACAGTAATTGATGTTTCTGCGATATTGGTCGATAGAACAATTCTTCTGCCCGATCCCGAGTGGAAAATTTTATCCTGCTCTTCAATGCTAAGTCTAGAAAACAAAGGGAGAATCTCTATGCCGGGACGAGAGTTTCTTCCGAGAACATCAGCGGCTTCGCGGATTTCCCTCTCACCGGGTAAAAAGACCAGAATATCTCCGGGACCTGAATGTAAAAGTTCATCGCAGGCATCTGCAATTGCATTCATCAAAGTACGGTCATCGTTTTCTTCTTCATCTAGCACAGGACGATAACGAATCTGCACAGGGTAGAGTCTGCCTGATACGTTAATAACAGGGACTTCTTTACCATTTACGGACTCAAAGTGGTTAGCAAACCTTTCTGAGTCTATCGTTGCTGAAGTAATAATGACTTTTAAGTCCGGGCGGCGAGGCAGAATCTGCCGCAAATACCCTAGAAGAAAATCAATATTCAGACTTCGTTCGTGGGCCTCATCGATGATGATGGTGTCATATTTTTTTAATAAGGGATCGGTTTGTGTTTCGGCCAACAAAATACCGTCGGTCATCAGTTTGATACTGGCACCCGGTTCCATTTCGTCTTTAAAACGGATCTGATAACCGGCAACCTCACCGACTTTGGTTCCGGTCTCCTCTGCTATTCTTTTTGCAATGGAGGTCGCGGCGATTCTTCTTGGCTGAGTGTGTCCGATTAGACCTTTAGAGCCGCGTCCTAACTGCATCAAAATTTTGGGCAACTGTGTGGTTTTACCAGAGCCGGTTTCGCCGGAGATAATGACGACCTGATTATTGGATATGGCTTCTTTAATGTCATCTGCCCGTTCAGAAACCGGTAAATTTGCAACCAATTCCAGTGTTTTAGGAACATTACGGACGGGTTCTCCAACAGCTTCGCTTTGTTTGGTTTCTTTAAGAATGGCCAGATGTTTCTTTGTATGTCTCGGAGCAGTTACTTTATCTTTAGGTGCTGTCCGTATATTTTTTAAGTCTTCCAATGATTTTAATTTTTGGGCTTTCTGTTCATTCTGACTCTTTGGCTGAACCTTTTGAGAACTTTGCGCAGACTTTTGCTCCGGTTTCTGACCGGAAGTTTGCTTTTTAGGCTGTTGAACGGCTTCGGTCCGTGGTTGAGGCTTAGGCGCAACTTTTTTTTCTTCAGGGGAAGAAGTGCTACGGGAACCTTTTTTATTTCTTCCGGCAAAAGCCATCAGTTCGTTTAACTGATCAGCGGTCGCCTGTTTTGCTCCGGAAACAACCACTTTAGGCTGTACTTTTTTCTTTTTCGGAGTAACCGGATTAACAGGCTCAGCCGGTTTTAACGGCTGCATTTCCAACCATTTATTTTTTAATTCTTTTAAAGATTTCATACCAAAGAAACGAGACCTAAATTCTATAAATCAGAGCAAGCAGCTATCCTACATCTCAAGCTGTATAGAGAAAAGTCCAACGAACCGGCTCTTAAAATCTTTTTCAATTTTACAAAGTCAGGCTTCAAAAAAATGTATATTTCATTTTCAAGGTGTCCGAACTGACTTAGGACGTTCCGTTTCAAGTTTTTCTTTTTTTACCGGCAAAGAACAAATGACTGAGACTACAACTGACTTAGAGTATGAAGAAGACGAACTTCAGGAAGAGGAAGAATCGATTGCTCCTTGGGTTAGCTGGTTCAGAGGGGTAGCCCCGCATATTCATTCGATTAAGAACCAGACTATTGTGATTGCAGTTTCCGGTGAGATGATTGAAAGAGGCAAGCTGGAAAGTTTTATTCATGATGTCAGTGTCATTTCTGCTCTCGGCTCCAAACTTGTTCTGGTTTACGGTGTACGCCCACAGGTTGAACGGCTTCTGAAGCTTAAACAGATCGAACCGGTTATGTCCAGCAATATCCGTATTACTGATCCTCAGACTCTTTCCTGTGTGAAAGAAGCGGCCGGTGAAGTCCGTCTCGATATTGAAGCATCGTTTTCCCAAGGATTACCAAATACTCCGATGGCACACAGTCATGTCCGCGTCGTCAGTGGAAACTACGTCATCGCGCGCCCCTTAGGAATCATTGGCGGGGTTGATTTCAAACTCACAGGAATTGTCCGCAAAGTCGACTCAGAAGCAATTGAGCAACAGTTAAATAATAAAAACATAGTGCTTGTTGCCCCGTTAGGTTTTTCTCCAACCGGGGAAGCCTTCAATTTAACGTTAGAAGATGTTGCCTCCTCCATTGCCGGGTCTATTAAAGCTGACAAACTGGTTCTTTTATCCGACGTTGACGGTGTACGCCGTTTCGGCGAAGTGATCAGTGAACTCACAGCAGAGCAAGCAGAAGAGTTTGTGGAAAAGAAACTTGTAGATAAGGAAGATATCTACAACATCGGCTATGCCCTAAAGGCAATCCGCAAAGGAGTGGACCGCGTGCATATCATTCCCTACTTTCTGGACGGCGGCATTCTGGCAGAGCTCTTCACCCACGATGGTGTGGGAACTCTGATTACGGAAGAGCACATGGAGTCAATGAGAACTGCAACAATAGATGATTTACAGGGACTTATCCAACTTCTTGAACCTTTGGAAGAAGAAGGAGTACTGGTTAAACGTCCTCGAGAAAAACTGGAAGCCGATATTTCAAAATTCGTTGTCCTTGAACATGACGGCATCATCTACGGCAGTGCCGCACTTTATACTTTCCCTGAAGAAAAAATCGGAGAGATGGGAGCCCTAACCGTCCATCCTAATTACCAAGGTAAAGGGGAAGCGGGCAAGCTTCTTAAGCAAATTGAAAAATTAGCGAAGAAAGAAGGATTAACCAGACTATTTGTTTTGACCACACGAACCGCCCACTGGTTCTTAAAACAAGGCTTCCGTGTCGCCAGTCTGGAAGAATTGCCGTTAAAGAAACGGGATTTATATAACTGGCAAAGACGCTCCCAAATTTTTATAAAAGATTTGTAAATCGTCACTAAAACGATTCTAAGTAGCCCGGTGTTATTCATCGGGCTTTTTTGGAGTTTTAAGCAAACAATCTGGAAGATTCCTATAGCTAAAGCTTCTTTTAGACATTAAAGTGATAATGAAATGGTGTTTTTTAGAGGAATTACGATGTCCAATCAGGAAGTCTCCAGGAGAACAGTTCTCAAAACGGCAACTTTAGTCGGCGCCTCAGCAATTACACCGATGTTTGCCATTCCGGCCAAAGCAGAAGAAACCATCATGGCTGAAAAGGTCCAAACACCGGTTATCGGATCCGAAAGAATTGAGCCGAAAACTTACAAAGGCTCTTACGCCAAGGTTTACTTTAGTCCGGTCATTAGCGAGGAAGCATTAATCAAGCTATATAACCTCGTCAACGAAGGCATTTACGGAAAAGTCGCTATTAAATTGCACACCGGTGAAAAACACGGACCCAATATCATTCCACGCCCGTTGGTCAAAGCCTTGCAGTCCACAATTCCTGACAGCGTTATTGTGGAAACCAACACTCTGTACGAAGGTGATCGTTACACGACAAAGGATCACCGGGATACTTTAAAGGTTAACGGCTGGGATTTCTGCCCGGTAGATATTATGGACGAACATGGCTTTGTGAACCTGCCGGTAAACAACGGCTTCCATCTCAAAGAAGTTGCCATGGGTAAGAGCATTGTTGACTATGACTCCATGCTGGTTCTGACCCACTTTAAGGGCCATGCCATGGGCGGTTTTGGAGGTTCTATGAAGAATATTGCCATTGGTTGTGCCTCCGGTCAGGAAGGTAAGCGCCAAGTCCATGGTGTCGGAGAAAAAGTACCGGAAGACTGGAACAAATGGCCAGCCAAAGAAGTCTTTATGGAAAACATGGCAGATTCTGCCAAAGCGGTTATTGATCATTTCAGCAAGAGAATTACCTACATCAACATTCTGAGAAACATGTCAGTTGACTGCGATTGTGCAGGTACTGCTGCGGCCAAACCAACTATCCGCAATATCGGCATTTTAGCTTCGACCGACCTATTAGCAATCGACCAGGCTTCCTGCGATTTGGTTTACGGAAGCCCTGCACACGATAAGCATGATTTAGTTGAGCGAATTGAAAGCCGTCACGGACTCAGACAACTTTCTGCTATGGCGGAAAAGGACATGGGTAATCCTCACTACCGCCTTATCGTTGTTGATTAATTCTTAAACAGCTTTATCAGATAACAGCCTCTTCTTAGCCGGAGAGGTTGATTTTTTGTGTAATGATTGCATTAAAAGATTCAACATCAAGCGTGCTTCTCTCTATTTTCCGATAACTTTTAATTAAATGCCGGACCTTTTCCGCTGCATTAAGATTCCGAAATTATCGACATTACATTTGGATACGGTCTAGGTAGACAACGCAAAATCTTCCCATTTATTCCAAGGAAGCAAACGATTAACTTTTTTATGTTTGAGACGCATTTGCTATTTTTACAATTTCCGTTTTCATTTTCAGAAAGTCATCAGGAAAAACTAGCCTCATAATATAAGTCTTTCTTTTCCAAGGTGAAATAATCATGAATAGACTATTTAAACTTTCTTGTCTAACTGTAGTTTCGTTTTTTCTATCAGCTTCTGTCTCAGCTCTTGAGACAAGCGTCAAACCTCTAATAACAAAGATGGAAGCACCGGCTTCCTATATGACTGTTGGTAATTCTTATACATATTATTCAAGCGGGTTAAACGGTGCAATTAATGGTTTGATTAAAACCGCCGGATTAAAAGTAAAGAGAAACCGTATGGTGACGATCGGAGCAGCAGATTTAGGATGGTTTAATGTCTGGGAACTCGTAAGACCATCCGGGATGGCTTCTACCTATGTAGATCATAGTGACGGAGGAAAAATTAAAAAGTTTGACTTCCTAAAAGAAAAGGTATTTGACGCCGTAATTCTTCAGGACAATAGCACCGGGCCAATCCATCCACAAAGAAAAGAAATTTTCGAAAAGTATGCAAAACAGCACGCTTATGACCTGAGATGCTTTGGTATTCAGCCTCTAATTATGATGACGTGGGCAAGAAAAAACAAACCTGAAATGACTGCTCAGCTGGCGGATGCTACAACAAAAGTTGCGAATGAAGCCCACGCAATGGTAATTCCTGTTGGATTAGCCTTTGCTGAAGCAATCAAAGCAGACCCAAAACTAGAACTGTATAGAGCAGACAAAACTCACCCGTCACCTGAAGGAACTTATCTAGAAGCTTGTGTCACTTTCGCTACTATGTTTCATCGTTCACCTGTCGGGTTGAAATACTATGGTATAGAAAAGGTGGATCCCAAGACAGCTGAGTTTCTGCAACAAATAGCGTGGAACACTGTTACCGAATTCTTCGGCTGGTAAAAATAAAAAAAACGAACATAAAGACAAATAGAGGCATCAGTGCAACTGAACCTCTATTTTTCTAAAAAGCTTATTTTCTGTAGACACTAAGATAAAGCTTTCCAAATATTATTTCCTTTGGCTGTTTACTGTTTGACTTTGATCAATATCGGAAACAAACAAAAGATAAACGGCGGAAATAATTGTCAGGACAGCCACAATCCAGAATCCTGTCTGAAATTCTCCAAGGTGGTGACCTAAAAAACCAAAGAACATCGGAACAAAAATTGCACCGAGGAAAGAGAAGAAGTCGACCCCACCGGTTGCCTCTGCGACCTTTCCTCCCAGGGCGGTTTTAGCAACCTGGGCAAAAAAGACACCACTCCACCCTAGGGAGTTAATGCCGAGAAGGAAGGAAATAACAAGAACAATCCATTCTTCCCAACCCGGAGATATAAAGCTCAAAAGGATCGTAAAGGCACCCATCAAAATTCCACAGAAGGCTAATGCTTTGCGTGAAGAACGGATTTTATCGGCGACCTGTCCCCAAAAAAGTCTTCCGACAATCGCACCAAAATTACTAACAGCCAAAGCAATACCCCCGAAGACCAACGAAAACTTCATATCGGATAAGAACACCACCAAATAGGCGAGCACCGACATCTGAAGGCCTTTGTAAATGATACTTAAAACTGCTAAACGGCGTAGTAAGGGTGTATGAATAACCAGCTTCATGCTGTCAGTTAAATGAGAAAGGCTAATCGGTTCATCTTTGAACTGATAATTCGCATCCTGGCTCTTTTGAATCATTAAACTCCAAACGGCTGTCAGAGCACAAAGTACTGCTACAAAAGAAAGACCGACTCTCCAGCCGTATCTAACGGTTAAGAAAGGAATGACCAACCCGGATAAAGCCATACCGACAGGGCCGGCACACTGTTTGATGGAAAAGATTGTATTGTAATGGTCTTTATGAACTTGGCGGCTCAACATGGTATTGATCGCCGGCATCAAAGGTCCTTTTGCCAGACCGAGAATGAAAGCAGAAAATATAACGGCAAACTCCAAAGGCACCATACAAAGCAACAACGAAATAATGGCAACCGTAAGAGCCGTTTTACATATATGGGCAGGACCAAAGCGGCGGATAAAATTTCCACCGGTTAATGAAGAAATACAAGCACCGACATATAAGAAGCCAATATATAAACCGGCGAAAGTGCTGTTAGCATTCAGAGATTTTGCAATTTCCGGGGCAATACTTGCGACAGCGGTTCCCATTAGTGAAGAGACGAGTTGAATTCCCATCGCCGCCAAAAAAGCCTGAATCCCAATACTTGTTAACCCGAACATATTTCCTCCCGTTTGTCTTCACTATAGAACCAATGAGAGAAAGAGTTCTTTGGAATACGCCAAATCAGGTAGACCCGTTTTTTCTGAGAATGACGTAGAAGCCCGGAGTCCCACTCCATAAGGTGAAATAGATCTGTTTTTTTTGAAATCAATAACCTTATGTCATAAGGAAGCAACTCTCCACTCCATCCTAACTATTTCCGGGAAGAAACCTATTTAAGATAGCGGAGAGTATCTTATTCCTGAATAAAAAGTGAGCAAACACCTTTTTATTGCAAAATAGGATCAGAGAAAAGTTACAGGCACTTCTCCTCTATTAGGGATTCTATAAGGAACGAGAGATTTCCTGCCAAAACATAATGCGCACCAAACTTTTTCCTCGAAACCGATACCAAGAAAATCTCTAATGTTCTGCGTTTCAGCTGATTTCGTTGCGTAGCCTGCAAAACAGCAACCAATGTTCATCGCCTCACAGGCAAGATTAAAATACGTCAGAGCTATGCCGGTATCGACGGGACCCCAAGTTGCTTTTTCAGGACCTACGCAATAAACCACATGAGGCGCACCGCGAAAAATCACATCCTGTCCTTTTTGGATTCTCGATAGAATCGAATCGATCGCATATCTTTTACTGTAAACAGGATGTTCCCGGCAAGTTGTGTCGAACCATTGAGCTATCAATTTCCGCATTTCATTCATTTTCTGCTGATCTTCGATAAGAATCCAGCGCAAGGTCCGATTATTTCCTCCGGAAGGAGCAAAATTTGCCGTCTCCAGAATCTTCAATAATTCCTGCCGGGATAAAGGCACAGGAAGATAGTTTCTATTTGAACGTCTCGATTTTAGGAATTTAAGAATAGTTTCGCTACGTTCAGATTTGTACTGTAAAGCGGCTTCAAGATGAGCTCTTTCTGAATACGTCTGCATAGATGCTTCGGTCGGACAGTAAGCTACACATTGCCCACAGTTATTGCAACGGCTTTCTGCCCCGTCCGTCATCTGCGGAATATTTTCTTCATTTTGGTAAATCAGGCCTTTCGGGCAGGCTTTCACACACACACCGCAACGAATACATTCACTCAAATTAGTAAAAAACCTCGGCATCTTATGTCCTCGTCATCTCTTTTTTTATTTTATTAATTATTTTTCCTTAGACCAACGCAGTTCTTACAAAAGGCTTTTGTATTTGCTGCAAATACCATCCAAACATATAAATTCATTTGCAAGTTAAACGTGAAAATCTTTTTCTGAACGATAAAGTCGATAGACCAACTGTAGTCAATGGTTTAGACTTTGGAAAATTTATTTTAGGAGTAAGGCTCATGGCCAGAATGGTTCAATGTGTAAAACTCGGAAGAGAGGCTGAAGGCCTCGATCTCCCTCCTCTTCCAGGAGAATTAGGCAAAAAGATCTACCTTCATGTATCCAAAGAAGCTTGGGAACAATGGAAACGTCTCCAGACAATGCTCGTTAATGAAAACCGCTTGTCAATGGCAGATCCGAAAGCCAGAAAATGGCTTCTAGAGCAAATTGAAGCGCACTTCTTTGGTGAAGGCGTCGCCCATCCTGAAGGCTACGTAGAACCTGAGAAGAAGTAAACTTTAACTTCTTAAAGATGAGCCCGGTGAGACCGAGCTTATCTTTAGGTTCGAACTCAACCTATTCCTCCGCTTTAAAAACTGCTTAGCCATTTCTTTATAACGACCCGACGTTCAAGCAACTGCAACCGGGCCAGTAAGTTCTACGTGGACAAGTCTTTTTAACTTTGCCGGATTCCACGGCATAAGACAACTTAATCCCGTCTTAATTTTTATCAACTGTTTTTGAATCTAAGAACTGCTTCAGCAACTTAAAGAGATTAACCATATCCAACGGCTTCGATATGTGGGCATTCATGCCTGCATTTAAAGACTTAGTAATATCTTCTGTAAAGGCATTTGCTGTCATTGCTAAGATAGGGACGGTTAACGCATCGGCTCTTCCCGAAGATCGGATTTGTCGTGTCGCTTCGTAACCATCCATTACCGGCATCTGGATATCCATCAGTATCAGATCATAATAATCAAGCGGTGAACTCTTGAACTTATCGACAGCTTCCTGTCCATCGGAGGCAATGTCCGTATCCGCATTTACAAGCTTTAAGAATTCTTTTGCCACTTCACGGTTAAATTCGTTATCTTCTACCAGAAGAACTCTTTTACCATTGAAGTCATAGAGTTCAGGAGATTCCAGGACTGACTTTGCTTGCACTTCTTTATTGATGCTTTCAAGAGCTGACTTTAATGATGTTGTAAAGAATGGTTTTGCCACAAAACCATTGACACCGGCTTCCCGTGCACTTTTTTCGATTGGCGTCCAGTCATAAGCACTCATGATAATAATCAAGAGATTGAGCCCTTCAATCTTTCTGATGCGTCTGGCGGTCTCCTCTCCGTCAATACCCGGCATCTTCCAGTCAATGAAAACAACATCAAACGGTTTTCCTTCTTCCTGTGCCTGCTTAACCATTTCGACTGCTTTTAAACCATCCAAGGCAATCGCAGTTTCCTGATTGAGTTTCTTCAAAATCAGTGAAGCATGCTCGCAGGTACCAATATCATCATCGACGATAAGGACTTTGAAGTTTCCTAATCCTGTAGAAGTATGTTCTTCTTCATCCGAATACCCAAAAGGTAACTCAACAGAAAATTCCGTTCCGACTCCTAACTCGCTTTCAACCGAGATGGTTCCTCTCATCAAAGTTACAAGATTCTTCGTAATAGAAAGGCCGATACCGGTTCCTCCGTATACTGCTGCAGTCTTAACATTAGCCTGCTCGAAAGGATCGTAGACTTTTTTAAGAAACTCTTTTGACATTCCTATACCGTTATCTTTGATGATGAACTGCAGATACAGCGTATTATTTTTAACCCATAGGCGGTTAACGATTAATTTGACTGTTCCTCCTACCGGTGTAAATTTAACGGCGTTAGCCAATATGTTGATGAGGATCTGATTTAATCTCATCGCATCCCCGATCAGATTATCCTCAATGATGCCGTTAAAGGTTACATCAAAGTTGATGTTCTTCTCATAGGCCTGCGGCTCAATAAGATTGACTACTGCTTTGATCGTTTCACTGAAATGGAACTCCTCATTTGCAATCGTTAAACGGTTTTCTTCGATTTTAGACATGTCGAGAATGTCATTAATCAGACCGAGTAAATGTCTGGAGGACTGGGAAATTTTTAACAGGCAGTCTTCAACTTTAACCTTATCGTTGATTTTAGCCAGAGCAATCGTTGTCATACCGATGATGGCATTCATCGGCGTTCTGATTTCATGAGACATTTGAGAGAGGAACTTGCTCTTAGCCGTACTTGCGGACAAAGCATCCTGCAGAGAGTTTCCAAGAACTCTTTGCTGTTCCTTGGTTTCTGTCTGATCAGAGAAAACAACTACGTAAACCGGAGAATCTTTTTTTTCCATGACAGGGTAAAAGCGTAGTTTAAACTGCCGGTTTATCTCCTCGATATAAACGTCCAGTTCTGTAACGATGTGATTCTCCCCACTTTTCTTCAGAAGCTCCTGAACCCATTCGTTCATCTCAGAGGACATTAAGGGAAATATCCCGTCGCTTTTTTTAAGTAAATTCTCTGCCCGGACCCCCAGTATTCTCGTCGCATTGGAGCTGACATATTCAATTTGAAGCTTCTTGTTGAAAATAACGAAAACTTCATCAATGGTTTTAGAAAGGATATTGAAAAGCCACTCACGGTGACGAACTGCTTTATAGGCGTATTGCTCAGACTTCAGCACGATGAACAGGAAGAAAATAAGTACCATGCCAAAAATGCATGTCATTACAATAACCAACAGAATAAGACGATCAGCCTGAGCTTTGATTTCTGTGCCACGAAGATCCGCTTTTTTACCAATTTCCCCAAGAGTCGAATCCAATAAATCAAAATAAGGAAGGACCCTTTCCTTGTACATTTCTTCCAGGCCCTTTTCGTTCTTTCCACGGCTGTCAACCGCCAAACTTCTCCGCGCAAACCGAATATCAGCAAGAGCTTGGGTTAATTTTTTAAATTCCGGCTCATTGGGTTTGAAATGAGCCTTCAAGTGCTCTAAAGATCTGTCCTGTTCTTCCTCCTGCACTTTCATAATATGGACTATATCGTCATAGGACCTTGCATTATCAAAAATAAAAGGCAACGCATTGCGCATCTCATAAAGACGAATCTGCATTTCTCTAATACTGATTGAGATCTGATATGGAGATTCAAACAACTTAACTGTGTACTGGTTTATCTTCCACATGCTGAACGTCACTAGGAGAATATACAGAGCAATCAGTACATAAAGAGTTTTTACCAGAGCCTTACTTCTCTTTGATTTAGAGAATTGGCTCCAAACGTTTGCTGAATTTTGTTGCATTCTTGATCTTCTTTTTCCTGGGATTGTCTAGATTGTAGGCCAATTGAATCTGGCAAATGCAAAACCAATCCTTTCAGAGCTGAAATATTAACCAAAAATTATCATTCCGCTTTTCTGAGATTCATAATAAGAAAGTCAACTCAATTTCCAGGAGAACATCATGCAAAGAAGAACATTATTTAAAACAGCCGCAGGACTTATGTTTGGTTCTGCTGTTTCAGCTCCGGTGTTTGCAGCAGAACCTGAATTCGTACCACCGACAGCCAAAAAACCAATGTTATTGTGCTTTAACGAAAATCCTCTGGGCTTAAGCGATGATGCCAAAAAGGCGATTAACGAAGCCACTTCCAGAGCCTCCCGTTACCCGTTTGCCCAAGTCGCAGCCCTCAAAAAGGATTTAGCTGAGTACATGGATGCACAACCTGACAATATTATGCCAAGTCACGGTTCTGCCGAAGCTATCCGCGCCTCCGTTGAAGCTTATAACGTTCCGGGTAAAACCGTTTTCATTTGTCCGGAATTGACATACAGTGACGGAGCCGACGTTGCTAAGCGCAACCATATTCCAATCAAAACAGTCAAGATGGGCAAGAACTGGAGCATGGATTTGGCTGCCATGAGAAAACTGGCAACTGCCGAAGCTAAACACAAGCATGTCATTGTCTATATCGTTAATCCGAACAATCCGACTTCAACCATTGTTGACTCTAAAGCTTTATTTGACTGGATTAAGTCCAAGCCAAAGAATACTTTCTTTATTCTTGACGAAGCGTATGCAGAATTTGTCAACGATCCTGCCTTTAAATCTTGTGCTGAACTTGTCCGTGAAGGCTATAACAATCTTGTTGTTCTTAAGACTTTCTCCAAGATTTTTGCGATGGCCGGTCTCAGACTCGGTTTTGCCTTCGGAACAAAACAAGTCATTGACAATGTCAGAGATCACGTTGCCTATGATGTGATGATGAACCAGGCAACAATCGCCGCTGCCATGGCTGAGCTTAAAGACAAGGACTTCATTGCTAAGTCAAAAGCCATGAACGATGAGTCCAGAAAGATTCTGACAGATGCTTTGGATGAATTGCACATTCCTTACTTACCGAGCGAAACAAACTTTGTATTTATTGATTTGAAAGCCCCGCTTAAACCATTCGTTGAAAGAATGAAAGCTGAGCATATTTTAGTCGGACGTCCCTTCCCGCCTGCCACACAATGGTGCCGTATTTCTTTGGGAACACCAGCTGAGATGAAGTATTTTGTCAAAAAACTCAAAGAGTTCCGTCAAAAAAACTATATTTAAAAAGTAAGTTTTAAAAGAAGTGGGGGCTAAATTCGTTTTGAATACAATTTAGCACCCATTCATATCGATACGTTAACTGTTCATCCCGACAATAGGTGAAAGAACGGCAACCTCTTCTTTTAAAGAAAAAATCCGCAAAAGCTCGGATAAGTAAATTTCCATCATGCTTGGCTCATCACTAGAGAAGCAATATACCCGGATCGGCTAGCACCCGCCTTTTTGGCTTGATTGTCTAAACGACGCAATATCCTCGATGGTAGGCACACATTAATTCTTTCCGTTTTACCGGTTAGCTTTTTCGCTATCCACATCGAAGAAAGCATAAATCCAGCTTTTGTATTCAGGATTTTTCATGATTTCATCCATTGAAGACGAAGGATTTATTTTTAGCCTTCATCTATCATGTCTACCATCCAAAATTCAGCGCATTCGCTTGCATCTTTAATCGCATCTTCTAAGGTATCACCAGGAGGATAACAACCTGGAAGATCAGGAAAAATTACGCCAAGAGCGTGGGTATCATCGCATTGCTCTATAACACACGGATAACGCGTAACTAAATCCTTTTACAAAGGCGGTAGACAAAACTCCCGCCAGGTACAACTACCTAAAGCGAATTCCGAATTTACGGGTTGACCCATTAACTGACCGGTTGGGATATCCTTTCTCCGATAAGGAATGTAACAAGTCCCGCTAGTCCTCCTTTCTTGAATGTGTGGTGAACACCTTTACTGCTTTTCAACACCCAACCATTCTCTTTAAGTATGTTGATAACCTTGGAACTATCCATGGCTAGGCACCTAAGTTAATCAACATGGTGTAACTTTCCACAATGAGAAGTTTTTTCCCAACGTTGACCAAAGACATGAACTTTTTCCTACTTTGTGTCTGTCATCTGCAGAAAGAAATGAACTAACTTAGATTTTCAAAAGACTTTCCGGAAAGAAATTAAATGAAAGAATGATGGACAACCGAGGAACCAGATAGTGCCTTTACGGATTTAATGAGTTTGACATTGCTAGCGAAGCTTCAATTCAAAAGGAAGTCTTGAAGATAGATTTGAGATGCAAAATACAAACATCACTGACGCCACAGTCTTTATTACTTTTAAAAATTTTTACTACGGTCTTGATTTTCTCCCGGCTTTTGAAATTTTCTTGAACTTGGCATAAATAACAATATTCGTTTGCTCCACAAGAATGTCTATGACGAAGTAGCGATGAAACATTTGAGCTTATTACAAATGGTCTAACAAGCATGTCGATCGGTGAAAGGCTTGGCTTATCCGAGAGAACAGTGCAACGCCACCGATTGAATCTGCGCCGCAAAAAAGTGAAGAAAGTTTGATCTATATCAAACTACTCGAGCAGTTTTCAGGCAGAAAATTACATCAGTTCAAAAAAGAACCGTATCCCAAGGAGACTAATATGACAACTAGACGTAATTTTCTTAAGACATCCTCTTTTGCTTCTTTAGGTATATTAACCGCCGGTGTTTCAACGGCTCATGCCGCCGATGTCGCTTCATCAGCCATTCCAACTAAATGGGACAGAGAAACTGATGTCCTCGTTGCGGGTTCCGGCATTGCCGGTATGTCTGCCGCCATCTCCGCAATGGACAAAGGCGCCAAAGTTCTGGTTTTGGAAAAAGGTAAAAACTATGGCGGATGTGCAATCATCAACGGAGGCATCATTGCCTTAGGAGGTGGTACAAGAACTCAGAAGGAACACGGGGTAGAAGATAGTCCGGAACTTCTCTATAAGAAGTTAACAAATCCGGCTCACCACGAATACCGCAAAAATACGCCTGAGCTGGTAAAGAAATACTCTGAGTGGTGCCCGGGCACACAAGTATGGTTAGAAGAGCATGGTGTCCGTTTCCTTCCCACTTTCACAAAACCTGGAAAATATGATTCTCAACATCATGAATCTTATCATCACATCTGGTGGAAGGATTCCGGAGAAGGCGGCAAAAAGCCACAACCAACAGGTGGCTTTATGACCGGTCGCGGAATCATGATGCCTTTCTATGAATACTTCACCGGTAAAGGCGGCCAAATCCTTCTTGAGCAGAAACTGATCGATGTTTATGTAGATTCTAAAGGTGCTGTTGTAGGAGCAAAAGTACAAGGTTCTGACGGAAAAGTTCAAAACATCAAAGCAAATAAAGGTGTGGTTCTTGCAGGCGGAAGCTGGAAAGCCAACACAGAACTTAGAAAACTTACTGATCCACGTTTTACTGAAAATATGATTTCAACCGGTTATCCGTTTGTCGCTCCGGACGGTTCAGCTATTCTTGCCGGAGTCCGTGCCGGCGGGATGTTGGTCGGTGATCGTTGTGAAGATACACCTCATCTGCGCCGAAAATTTGGCACAGCACACTATGGTTTCCCGAAAGGAAGTAAATATGGAGCTCCCGGCCTGGGAATCAAAGGTGCTCGTTGGGCGGAAATAATCTTCACAAACAAGAACGGAGATAGATTCGTCAAAGAGTTAGATAAAGCCAACTTAGGCGGATACTCCTTCTACGATGCCGCTTTAGTTCAACCGGATCAATTCCTTTGGACTATATTTGATGATGCGACTGCCAAGAAGTACAAATGGGATACTAAGGCCCCAACCTGTGAAGAAGGCTATGCCTTCACAGCAGACACTCTGGCAGATTTAGCTAAATTGACCAATCAGCCCAACCTTGAAAAAACAGTGTCCCGTTACAACGGCTTTGTTGATGCCAAAAAGGATGATGATTTCGACAAACCGGCGGAAAGCCTCACTAAAAAGATTGAACAAGGACCATTCCATGCAGTACGTCTTGTTCTGTGCGTACACAACCTTACGGGTGGTTTGGCCATCAACAACAACTCTCAAGTCCTCGGCCAAGACATGAAACCAATTAAAGGTCTCTATGCAGCCGGAGAAACAGCCGGAGGTCTTTATGTCGGTAACGGAATGCCACGTGCCATCATGCCGGGTCGTTGGGCCGGCGAACATGCAGCAACATCCAAATAGTTAAACAAATCATGCAGACGGAACAGAGCCTTGTTCCGTTCTGCCATCCCAAGGTTAACATTATGAAAAAAACTTTTCTTCTTTGCCTATCCCTTTGTTTTAGCTTTTCCATGGTTTCTGTCGGCGCCCAGCAACAAGCCCAAGAACCCATGAAAAAAGAACAATGTCTGGCCTGTCACGGACCAACATTCGATGACTTAATCAAAAAAAATGTTCAAGCCCAATCAGACTCAGGTCCTGTGAACCCACATGTATGGATACCTCATGCCGGAGGAGATGAGAAAAACTTCTCAGAATGTATTGAGTGCCACGCCCAGCATTCCATGCCTCCAAAACCCGGCTATAAAGATACAGGTGCATCACTCGAACCATGCTATGCTTGTCATCATAATTATCAGTTGAAAAAATGCTCATCGTGTCACGGTGGAAATAACGGCTAACTTTTACAAAGCGTTATGGGATTAATAAGGTTTACTTTCATCCTGTTCCTAACTTTCTTTTCCTGCTTTCTTTTTGCTGAAGAGGATCAGAAAATTATAAAGATTGGCCTTATCCACTTCTCTCCACCACTCAGCAAAGACATGGATTTTTCTCCGACCTTGCGCTATCTACAGAAAGAACTAAAACCATGGAAAGTTGAAGCCAAGGTCTACTCCTCAGCAAATTTAGAAAAAGCCATTAAAGACGGAACGATTGACTTCTTTTACGCTAGCTCCGGTTTTTTTTACAGAATGCTACCTTTTGGAGTCAGAGATATAGCTACCGTTGTTACAGCCGAAAAACCGGTACCAAATTTCGGAACAGCAGGAGCTTTTATCACGCACCGAGACCGAAGTGACATTAATTCCATAGAAGATATGAAAGGCAAGACTTTGGTGGCAAACTACGAGTCGGCTTTTCATGGCTACCGCATCGGCATGGCAGATCTTGCATTGCGCGGATACGATCCAAACACCTTTTTCAAAAACAAAATTTTTGTTGGTGAGTCGGCAGATAAGCTATTAACCGTGATTCTAGACAAGAAAGCCGATGTTGGTTTTATTAGGGCCTGCTGGCTTGAAGAGCATGAGCTTCAAAATATTGCGGTAATGGATAAAATTAAGGTTATCGGTCCTAGAGCGGGACCGGTAAGATGTCTTCACTCTACCCGCGCCTATCCAAACAACACATTTGCCTCAACCCGAATTGTCAATCACGATGTTGCAAAGAAAGTATCTGCCGCATTACTAAGCATGAAGCCAAGTACAAACGGGCAGTACTGGTCTTTGGCCACTGATTTCAAACCGGTTGATGATTTATACCGCGTTCTGAAGGCCGGTCCATATGAATATATGAATCAATGGTCACTTCGACGATTTGTTGAAACCTATTGGCCTCTTCTTGCGGTTTTGGTTTTAGCAGTGTTTGGATTGACAGCACACAGTTGGCGTGCTCAACAACTTGTCGATAAAGCAAAAGCTGAACTACTGGATGCTGAAGAAAAAAGGAACAAACTTCAAAAACAAGCGCAAGAACTCACAGAAAGAATGGAGGCTCAGCATAAGTTGAATTTAGTCAGTCAACTTTCTTCAGTATTTGCTCATGAAATGAATCAGCCATTAGCTGCATGCCAATATTTAATCGACGGGCTTAAGGTCCTGAGCAAACGAAATCCAAAGGAATTAAAACCTGAGATTTTGAGTTTTAGTCTTGAGAATTTTGAGAAAGAACTCAACCGAGCCTCATCTATTGTTAACAAAGTCAGACAATACGCCCGAAAGCAGGCATGTCGAAACCAACAAGTAGACATATCGGACTGCCTTGCTGAAATTATTCAGACTATGAGAGTCAAATACTCCGGAAAGGTTCAATTAAATGTTGACTTTGCAAAAGAGGTTTTTATTGAAGGTGATCGAGTAGAGATTGAGATACTTATCTGGAATCTAGTAAAGAACGCTATCGAAGGCAGCCTGGAATCCTCAAATCCAACAGTATGGATCTCTTTGAAATCACTTAAAGACCAGATAAACCTTCAAGTTTCAAACACCGGGAGAGTCTTCACGAGTAGTGAAGTGGAAAATATCGGCAAGAATTATTTGAAGAGCTCTAAGGCGGAAGGTTTAGGGATCGGTCTGCAGGTCATCAAATCGATCTTAGAGGCGATGGGAACTTCTATGAAAATGAACGCTAGGGAAGGCGGAGGTCTTATTCAGTCAGTACTGTTTACAAAATGGAGAGAAAGCGATAATGACACAACTGACCCAAGAAACTAAAACAAGATTTTTGGTTCGGGTTATAGATGATGATCCGGGAATTTTGACGGGCCTAACTTTCTTGTTAACTTGTTCCGGCTGGAAATCTGTTGGGTATAGTTCTGCCGAGGAATTCCTTGAAAAAGACAACATGGCTGTTCCAGGATGTATTCTTCTGGATATTCGTATGCCAGGTATGACAGGTATAGAGTTACAAACAGAACTCAAGAGACAGCGTAACGAACTTCCTGTCATCATTATCACAGGTCATGCAGACGTTGACACTGCAGTAAGAACCTTAAAGAAAGGTGCTTTCGATTTTTTACAGAAACCGGTGACTTCCGACAAACTTGAAGAAGTGCTAGCAGAATGCATTCAAAACAAAATAGTGGCTGATACAGGCAAAAATGAAATTGAAGTCTTAAAGATATATGATGCTCTCAGTCACCGTGAGCAAGAGATACTTGAGCTGATTGCAACTGGTTTAACAAGCAAGTTAATCGGTGAGAGGTTGGGCTTATCCGAAAGGACTGTACAAGGCCACCGATTGAATATATCTAAGAAATTCAACATTCACTCAAAAAAAGAATTACTAGCATGCTGGGATTTCATAACTAAGAAGGGAAGTTAGGCTTCTCTTTAAGTCGCAAAAATGTAAAACTTTAACATCTAATTTTGATTGACTGGGTATTCCCGTTTGTTAGTAGAAAATGAAATAATTTTCTTGTCATTGAAATGTAAATCATTCCCACGATAGCGCATAGGATTCTAAGGTTATGAATCTTATTCGTTTTAAAACAGAAGAATACCAATTTAACTAATTTCTTGATCTCATTGCAAAATAATTATTGCGTAATGAAAAAGTAGAAATTTAACAGTGCAATTAAATATAAAAAAATCAACTAGGTGCACTCAGACTGTTATGGCGGAAATGTCAAGTGTCAGTTTTCAGATGGATTGTGAGTTGAAACTCAATATAGAACAGGTATGTTCTGACATGGGATTGTCATTGACTACAGCTTTCACACTTTTTGCTAAAACGGTGACAAGAGAAAGCGAATTACATTTGAGATAACGGCTGCTCCTTTTTATACGAACTCAAACATGAGGCATATTCATCGAGGCATTAAGGCTCTAAATGCTGGAAAAGGCCTTGAAAATGAACTTATAGAGGTTTCAGAGGGATGAGAAAAGTGTAGTTTGAAGAAGCCAAGACAGATTAGCGTCATTGGAAAGCACAAGGTCAGAAAACATTTCGACGGTTCAATGTTGGTAATAAACATAGAAAGAAACAACTTTAATCGTATCGGAAAATAAGAACCTGTTAAAGGCGAGCCTAATGGTTCTTAGATCCGCTGAACAGACTATCGATAGTGAGCTTACTTCTATTCTCAAAAACACTTATAAAGATCTATCTGCTGGGTGTAACGCTTTCTTGAGAAAAAGGTGGAACGTTTTCTTGAGAATTTCCAACGGGTTCTTTTGTTTATATTTAACACAACAGTATTCCTCAAAATTTCAATTGTGAGTATCTGTAAAAATTCTTTTTTCTTTTTCGTTTATCTAAATTGGTAAAGCCCCCAAAATTTAAAATCTAGACTTTCTTCCTAAGTCGCCGGAGTCAGGTGTGAGCCTAATTGAAAAATTCTTTAAAGTTTCTGAACGGGGTTCTAATATTAAAACCGAGTTTCTTGGTGCCGTTTCAGCTTATTTAGCCATCTGTTATTTATTTATCGTCGTCCCCGGCATGCTAAAAGATGCCGGTATGCCAATTGCAGATGCAACCGTTGCTGTCATTTGGGCTTCTATTATCGGTACCTTTATGATTGCATTCATTGCGAACTTTCCGATAGTGGTTGCTCCCGGTCTTGGCATCAGTGCCTATTTTGCTTATTATGTCTGCGGCTCTTTAGGTTTATCCTGGCAAGCAGCCTGTGCAGCAGTCATTGTTTCCGGTTTTGTGTTTTTTCTTCTTACCGTTACCAGGATTCGGCAAGCTATCATCAATGCCATTCCTATTGATCTCAAATTAGCGATTGTTGCCGGTATCGGAGCTTTTATTGCTATTATCGGTTTGAAGAACGCCGGCATTATTGTTTCAAGCCCCTCAACTTTAATCGGTCTTGGAGACTTAACCAAACCGGAAGCTTATTTGACAATTCTGGGTGTTCTGGTAGCAGCAGTTTTATCAGCCCGTGGATACAAATTAGCCATGCTGATCGCTATTTTGCTCGTAGCTGCCTTAGGAGTTATTTTAGGTGTCACTCCACTCGAAGGGCTAAAAAATCTTTTTAACACAACTGACTTTAAGCTCTTCCCTACAGAGACAATTTTCCAATTTGACTTCAAGAGCATGATTACCTTTGGAATTGTCGGAGTTCTATTTTCAATTACGATGGTTGACCTCTTTGACAATATGTCAACTTTAATCGGTTTGTCTTTCAGAGCCGGTTTCATGGAAAAAAACGGCAACATTCCTAACCTCGACAGAGCATTGGTCAGTGATTCCATTGCCACTATCGCAGCCGGAGGAATCGGTACGCCAACTGCAACCGCTATTCTTGAAAGTGCCGTTGGCATTGAAGCCGGTGCCAGAACCGGTTTGTGTGCAGTCTTCCTTGGTATTTTCTGCTTCCTGACATTATTTATTTCTCCTTTGCTGACACTCATTCCTGCGTTTGCAACCTCCTGTGTTTTAATCCTTGTTGGATATCTCATGCTGCAAGGAAGTGTCTCAAGGATAAACTTTCATGATGTTTCAACCGGCGTTCCTTGTTTCCTGACAATTTTCATGATGCCTTTTACGTTTAACATCGCCACCGGTCTCGGTTTTGGTGTTATTAGTTTTGTCATCCTCAAATACCTAACAGGAAAACGTAACGAAGTCACAATCACCATGGCAGTCATCGCGCTGGTTTTCTTAGCAGTCCTGCTCAGCCACTAATACTTAATTCGGGTTCCACATAGGAACCCGTTTTTAAGTTTGAATAGCAACACATAAGGAGATTTGAAAATTGAAAAGATTTTTCTTTCTTAAGGATCCTAAAAAGGATCCTAAAAACAAAGAACCGGTAAGAATACTTTAGGCAAATCGAATATTAGTATCCAAGAAATGACGCCTTAATGCGCTATTTTCACGTTTATTTCCCATGTCAAACTTTTTTCGAGCAAAATGAATTCAATCCTTCAAAAGTTATTTGGTTTTAATCCCGCTGAGACCTCAATTAAAACTGAGATCATCGCCGGTATTTCTACTTTTCTGACGATGGCCTATATTCTTGCGGTCAATCCGGCAATCCTTGGTGTTACCGGAATGGACAAAGGAGCTCTCTTCACGACCACTGCGGTGGCTTCAGCAATCGCCACACTCATCATGGCTTTCTATGCAAAACTGCCTTTCGGACTTGCACCGGGTATGGGCATCAACGCATTTTTTGCATACACGGTTTGTTTGATGATGGGACATACCTGGCAATTCGCTCTGACAGCGGTTTTTCTAGAAGGCCTTATTTTTATACTACTGACCGTCACCAATATCCGGGAAAAAATTGTTCACACTCTACCATCTAGTCAGCAAAAAGCCATTGGAGTCGGCATTGGATTTTTTATTGCTTTTATCGGACTGCAAAATGCCGGGATTACAGTCAAAAATGACGCCACTTTGGTTTCTTTAGGACAGATTTTTCAGCCTGGAGTTCTCTTAGTTATCATCGGACTTCTAGTTACCTCCGTCCTTCTTGTTAAAAAAATCTCGGGTGCTCTACTCATCGGTATTGCCGTTACCACTCTCTGCGGCATTCCGATGGGAATTACACAGATTAAAGAAGTGATTTCAATGCCTCCTTCAATGAGTCCGATTATGTTTGAGTTTGAATGGGAGAACATCCTGACCATTGATATGGTGATGGTGGTTTTCACTTTCTTATTCATGGATCTGTTTGACACACTCGGAACGCTCGTCAGCTTGTTTTATAAAGGTGGATTCGTTAAAGACGGAAAACTCCCGAAAATGAAGGAACCATTCTTTGCTGATGCTGTCGGAACCACCATCGGTGCCGCTTTGGGAACGAGTGCCATTGCCACTTACGTGGAAAGTGCAGCCGGAGTTACTGCCGGCGGAAAATCCGGACTGACTGCTTTCGTGATTGCAGCCTGCTTTATTTTATCTTTGGTTTTTGCTCCTTTATTCATGGCGATCCCGACTCAAGCAACAGCTCCGGTTTTGATTCTTGTCGGTTACATGATGATTTCGTGTATCAAAGAGATTGACTTAGATGATTGCTCAGAAGCCATTCCTGCGTTTATCTGCATTATCATCATGCCACTCACTTACAGCATTGCAAACGGCATCGTCTTTGGTCTTCTGAGCTACGTCCTGATTAACTTGTTGTGTGGTAAAGCCAAGAAGATTCGTATTGAAATGTTTCTTCTATCAGCTTTCTTCATCGTCATGCTGATGTTGCATTAATCAGAACGTTGAATTGAAGAGAACCATTTGAGAAAGGCGCGTTCTTTTCAATAAAACCCACCACTGACGAACCAGTTTTCGGTGAGCATAAAAAGGTCCGTTAATTTCCGCCTCTATATCTAGACGGTTATTAACGGACTTATTCTGAATTAAAACTATTTAGGCCTGTGCTTCCAAATCAGACGGCAACTCTACGGCGTCGCGTTTGGCAGATAACCTTAATTTCTGGAACATCAGGATTCCGCCGAAGAGAGCCAGCCCGACGGCATATCCCCAATATCTCTGACTGTAATCCAGGAAGAATCCTGTCAATGTAGCGGGGAACATCATGATTAACGTGATGACCAACAGAACTAATCTTTCTATCAATCCGGTAGTTGTCAATACCCAGCCTTGAACAGCGGATGTAAACGCAATCATACCGACAGAAGTCATTGCGAAGATAAAGAAGCCTTCTGCCCAACTGTCAATTCCTAAAAGAAGGATATCGGAATTAAACAGGAAGAAAACCGGAATAATCACGGTACGGATGTCGTACAAAAAGCCCTGAACACCAACAGCAATCGGATTTTCTTTAGCAATGGCGGCACCGGCATATGCAGCTAAGCCGACAGGCGGTGTATCGTCAGCCAGAATACCGAAATACAGGCAGAATAAGTGAGCACCAATCAGAGGAACCACAATTTCCTGACCGTGCAAAGACATTCCGGTTGCCAGTTCAACAATCACAGGGGCAGTTAAAGAAGCCATGATGATGTAGTTAGCAGTTGTCGGAAGTCCCATACCTAAGAGCAAGCTGGCAACCGCAGTGATAAAGATCATCAGGAAGATATTGCCCATCGATAAAACTTCTACGAAAGAAGTGATCTGCTGACCGAGACCAAGAGAGACACATCCGACGATAATACCGGCGGAGGCTGTGGCCAAAGCAACACCGGCCATGTTATTGGCACCGGCAGCCATGGAGCTCAATGTATTTTTAACACCGAATTTGAAAGCAGCCCATAGATCTGCATTGTGGACCTTAGCGATTGCAACCGGCTGGAAAATCATAATCAGAGCCAGAACAATAATTGCTCGGAAGACAGACAATTCTGCAGAATGCATTGAAACTACCAGTTCCCAAATCAGAACGGCTAATGGCAGAAGATAATGAAGACCATTTTTGAGCTCAAGCAGGAATCTTGGAAGTTCACTCTTAGGAAGACCTTTCAGACCGAGTTTGCAGGCTTCAATGTGAGTAATCCATAACAAACCGATGTAAGAGACGAAAGCCGGAACAGCAGCTGCTTTTGCAACCTCAACATAAGGTACATTGACATACTCGGCAATAATGAAAGCAGCGGCGCCCATCACCGGAGGAGCCAGCTGGCCGTTGACTGAAGAAGCGACTTCAATGGCGGCGGCTTTTGTTCCGGGATAACCAAGCCGTTTCATCAAAGGAATTGTAAAAGTTCCGGTTGTGACCACGTTTGCGATGGAAGAACCTGAGACCATTCCGGATAAGGCAGAACTTACCACAGCAGCTTTAGCCGCCCCACCCCTATACTGACCGAGACCGGCAATTGCCAGACGGGTAAAGAAGGCTCCGCCCCCTGCTCTATCGAGCATGGTTCCGAACATAACGAAGAGGAACACAACAGTGGCTGAGACATGTAAAGGAACCCCGTAGATACCTTGGGTATCCATGGTCATCTGGGAAATAAATCTGGTCAGTGTTGCACCTTTAAAAGCAACAACATCCGGCAGATACGGGCCTAAGAAAACGTAGGCCATAAAGGCACCGGCGATAACGGGAAGAGCCGGTCCTAACACGCGGCGTGTTGCTTCCAGCATCAAAAAAATGAGCGTCACGCCAAATATGAGATCACGGCCGATTGGTTCACCGGGGCGCTCTGAAATTCCAGCATAGTCAATAACGATGTAAAGAGCGGCTATCACACCGACAATACCAATCATCCAGTCGGCGATAGTCACTTTTTTCATCGCCAAAAGAATACGCAAATCCCAGCGGGACTTTGTTTCCGACTTTAGAGTCGGAAGGTTCAGATAAATCAGTGCTAATGCAAAAGCCAAGTGGATTGCCTTGATATGAAGAGAATCAAGTAATAACCAGCTGGCGGTCGACATCTGGAAGAATGCCCAGCATAAAGCAACAATAAAAGTAATTTTGGCAGAAATGCCTGTTTTATCACCGATAAGGCCGCGGTCGCCGTGGACGACTTCCTTACGGTATTCTCCGATTACATCATCAGAGGCGTTTTTCTTCGGAGTAAGAACAAAGCCCGGTATCCCTGCCTGAGGAAGGAGAATCTTTTCTTTCCCGCTGTCTGACATATAGATTCCTCCTGAAAATTCACCCGGGACGGCCGTCCCGGGATTTACTACGACTTGAAATTAAAGATTATTTGATAAGGCCGGCTTCTTTGTAGTATTTAAGAGCACCGGGATGGATAGGAGCTGTCAATCCTTCGAGCATGGATTCTTTTGTCAATCCTGCGAGAGCCGGATGCAATTTCTTGAAGTCATCCAAATTGGTCATCACTTCTTTTGTAATTGCATAGACAACGTCATCGGGTGTATCGGCAGATGTCACCAAAGTAGCCAACATACCGACTGTCTGGACTTTGTCTTTAGCATTGGTAGCATCCGGATACTGATCCATCGGAATCGTTGTCATGGCGTAATACGGAGCATCTTTCAACAAATCACCGACTTCTGTAATCGGAACAATTCTGACTTTGCGGTTGCCGGCAGTAGCTTCCTTAATGTTGCCGTTCGGATGTCCGACGGTGTAGAAGAAACCGTCAATCTTGCCGTCCTGCAAAACACGGGGAGCGTCAGCCGGTTTAAGTTTTTCGTCACGGAAATCTTTTCCGGGAACGATACCGACATATTTAAAGATATCTGTGGAATTAACGCGGTTACCTGAACCCGGGTCGCCTAAGTTAATTGTTTTACCTTTTACGTCTTTAACAGACTTGATACCGGAGTCTTCAGCTGCGACGAAAGTAACGGCTTCAGGGGCAAGAGCAAAGACGGCGCGGAGTTTTTTGACCGGTTTGCCTTCCCATGGCCCTTTACCGTTATATGCCAAGTACTGCGTATCGGCCTGAGCGATACCAAAGTCTAAGTCCTTTGACTTAATGGCATTGATATTGAATTTAGAACCGCCTGTGGATTCGACAGAAGCACGGATACCATACTGATCCTTTTTAGCGTTGATAATTTTTGCGATAGCGCCGCCTGTCGGATAGTAAACACCAGTAATACCACCGGTACCGATGGTAACGAATGTCTTGTCAGCAGCCAAGGCACATGTGCCTGCAAATGCAAGGGTTGCAGCTAAAGTGACGGGAAGAAGTTTTTTGATGAACATTTGAAATGCCTCCAATAGATTTGAGATTTAACCGATTTCAATGCCCGGGCTCTTGGCCAACTAGAAGGGACTTGTATTTTTGTCTCCGGAGAGGAAACACTACTTACTTCTGACCGGAGCGGAGCGTCTTTATGAGACAACCGTTAATTATTCTTAATGCAATAACCGTGCCAACTTTTTCCAAAGGAAAAATAAGGAAAATTTTCCTTTATCCGGTCATTTTTAAAGCATCAGAGATTGAGTTAGCACTATTTTGGTGCGAGAAGCTATTTATGCACTATAGGCGTGCTGTTTTATTTGCATACAAATTTTTTGCTCAATAAGACATACAATATTGGTGCATTTCAAAAAGGAGATATTTCATGAATTCTCATATCAAGGCAGTTGATATTAATAATGTCTGGAAATTTTTTAATTTAGGCGGTACGGTTCTTGTTGAAGGCAAACACGGAGATGATATTGATGTAATGCCGGCAAGCTGGAGTATGCCGATTGATTACAACAAACTCGGCGTTGTTTTGGACAGCACTCATTACACCAGAAAACTTATTGAGAAAGAAGGATATTTTCTTTTAGCATTACCGACAGTCAAAATCGTCAAAGAGCTTATGTATTTAGGTTCGAACTCTAAAAACGACGTGGACGACAAAGTCGAACAAAGCGGATTGAAGTTTTTTAATATTGAAGGATGTGATTTTCCTCTTCCCGAAGGCTGTGTTGCCTGGGCTGTCTGCAAGGTCTTAAAAGAACCCCATAATGAAAAAACCTATGATCTCTTTATCGGTGAAGTGGTTGCCGGTTATGCCGACGACCGTATTTTTAACGATAAAGGCGAACCTACATTTGAAACAGCCGGTGAAGAATTAAGCATTCTTCCGAATTTCGGTGGCGCTTATTTCTACAGTCTCGGGAAACGTGTCAGCGTTCCGGGTTATTAAGACGTCCGCTAAACTGAACTTTTCTTTTAATTAAAAGTTAATCTTTTACGATCATGACCAGTCTTAAAGAGAAACCGTCGGTAGTTTTTGTTGGGTTAGGTGCTTTGGGCATTCTCTATGCTAAAACCATTGAAGAAGCACTCGGCCCTTACTCCGTAAGTTTTGCTGCTGATGAAGAACGGGTAAAAAGGTATTACAACGAGACCGTTACGTTAAACGGAAAGCCCTGCTTCTTTAATTATTTTGTGCCCTCAGAGGAGTCTAAAAAAGCGGACTTTTTAATTTTTTCTGTTAAAGGTACCGCTTTAAAGGCAGCTATCAAAACGGTTTCTCCTTTAGTTGGCCCGGATACCGTCATCCTTTCTTTATTAAACGGTATTTCCAGCGAAGAAGTGTTAAAGGAATCATTTCCGGAAGCTTCTGTCCTTTACTGTATCGGACAGAAAATGGATGCCCGAAAAACCGGTCCGGACGTTATCTTTAGAGATTTGGGAGAGCTATGCATTGGAATTCCCAAGGAAGAAGAAACGCCTAAGCTTCTATCGGCATTGGAGAAGACGAGAAAATTTTTCGGGGAGTGCGGAGTTCCATTCGTGGTCGAGGAAGATATTATTCATCGTTTGTGGTGCAAATGGATGCTAAACGTCGGCGTCAACCAGGCTGTTATGGTCCATAAGGGAATTTTCAGAACTGTACATGAAGAAGGTGCACCCAGAGAACTAATGATTGGAGCAATGAAAGAAGTCCAGTCTCTGAGCCGTAAAAACGGGATCAATATTTCTGACGATGAATTTAAACTGTATCTCTCTATCATTGATCATTTGAATCCTGAGGGAATGCCTTCCATGCGGCAAGACGGTTTCGCACGGAAACCCAGTGAGGTTGATCTATTTGCCGGAACGGTTGTTACACTAGGGAAAAAACTTGGCGTTTCAACTCCTGTTAACGAAAAAATTCTTGCCCTTGTTAAGGAAATCGAAGCAAGTTATTAAGGACCTTCCAAGGTTATCAGCTTCATGCTGATTTGAAACTCTATTGAATAGCGCTAACGATATAGGCAGGTAGTTGGATTTATAGGCAGGTAGTTGGATTTGAATACACCTCGCATAAAAAAGTTTCTTTCTCTGACGGTGCCCAATTTTTGTTCTTTTTGTTTACGTATCCATCTTGAAAGAATAGGATATCCCGGTTAAGGAGCGAAATCTATGAAGAAAAGCAAAAATATACTGATTCTTGATTGCGGATGCCAAAACTATGGTGTCGGCGGTACATTAAACCACTTCTATTCTGACTACGCCATGAAAGAGCTGGAAAAGGTGGGTCATCAAGTCAAGCTGACGCTAGTCGAAGGAAGCTGGGAAGTTGAAGAAGAAGTAGAGAAGATTCAATGGGCAGATGTTCTTATTGTGCAAACGCCGGGCTGGTGGATGACAACACCGTGGCAATTTGTCCGTTATGAAGATTTAGTCTTTGTCAAAATTGCAAGCGGTGACGGACGCCATCATCAAACGCCCGATAAAGGATACGGAACCGGCGGAACACTGACTGATAAGCACTACATGATCAGCTCTACTTGGAACGCGCCAAAAGCGGCGTTTGACCGGGAAGGTGATTTCTTCGAAGGCAGAGGCGTTGACGGTGTTTTCTTCCCGTTACGCAAAGCATTTGAATTCTTAGGCATGAAACAGTTACCAAGCTTCATGGCAAATGATGTCATCAAAAACCCGACTTTTGATGATGACAAGAAACGGTTCAAAGAACATCTAAAGAAAGTCTTTGGAGAAGAATAGCGGTTCAGGCTAAAACCTGTTCAATCCAAAACGAAAAGAGGCCCGTTCGGGCCTCAAACTTTTTATTTAGTTTAGCTTATTCCATTGAGGACGGAGCTTTATCTAAACCAAAAGCCTTGTGGAGGGCACGGACAGCCAATTCCATGTATTTTTCATCAACGATGATGGATGTACGGATTTCTGAAGTGGAAATCATCTTGATGTTGATGTTTTCCTCGGCCAGAATCTTGAACATCTTGGCGGCAACACCGGCGTGGCTACGCATACCGATACCGACGCAAGAGATCTTGGCAATTGAAGCATCGCTCAAGATGCCGCCTTCTTCGAGGTAAGGACTAACCTCTTTTTCGATAACAGCAATGGCCTTATCGAGTTCATTGCGGTTGACTGTGAAGCTAAAGTCTGTCAACCCGTTCTTAGCTGCATTCTGAACAATCATATCGACTTCGATATTAGCTTCGGCAATGCTACCTAGAATTTTGTAAGCGATACCGGGAATATCCGGAACGTGCGGGAGTGTGATTTTTGCTTCGTCACGGCTGAAAGCGATGCCGGATACTACAACTTTTTCCATCTTTGGGTCTTCCTCAAAAGTAATCAGGGTGCCGGAATTGGCTTCTTGTTCAACAGGGATATCAGGATCAGTCAAGCTTGAGAGAACTCTTGTCGGAACCTTGTACTTCCCTGCAAATTCAACGCTACGAATCTGCAGAACTTTAGAGCCTAAGGAAGCCATTTCAAGAATTTCTTCAAAAGCGACAACATCCATTCTGCGGGCATCACTGACAACTCTCGGGTCAGTTGTATAGATACCGTCAACATCGGTGAAGATTAAGCATTCGTCAGCTTTAAGAGCAGCGGCCAAAGCGACAGCGGAAGTGTCTGAGCCACCACGACCTAAAGTCGTAATGTTACCGTCTTCATCACATCCCTGGAAGCCGGCAACAATGACTGCATTACCTTCTTCGAGGTCATTACGGATTCTGTGGGCATCGATTTCTCGTATACGGGCTTTTGTATAGGCGCTGTCTGTCAACACTCTGACCTGAGGGCCCGTATAGCTTTTAGCCTTTTTACCGATGGCTTTTAGGGCCATTGAAAGAAGACCGATGGTGACCTGTTCACCGGTAGAAGCTACAACATCAAGCTCTCTTGGATCAGGATTCTTTTGGATTTCTTTAGCCAAGCCGATCAGACGGTTAGTCTCACCGCTCATAGCGGAGACGACAACAACTACCTGATGGCCGGCGTTTTGCCACTTAGCGATTCTTCTGGCAACGTTTTTAATACGTTCAACACTGCCGACTGAAGTACCACCATATTTTTGAACAATCAATGCCATTTTTAGTGTTTTCTCTTTGGTTGAAAAAATTTGTCAGATTTAATTTTTACTGACTCTTGCAATAATTTACTTGATTTTTTCGGGAGATTTCAGGATGGCAAATATTATTTAGTTGATGAGCATCTTATGTACCACAAACATGAGAGCCAACATAAGGCAAACGAGATCAAGAATACACACTAGAAAAACCGCCGACTTTAACCATCCTGAGATGCTTGTTCTCCATGCAGCAAACATCGACAGACAAGTAAAAACAAAGTTCCAAAGGTAAAGGCATAGTCCGGAAACAAATACGATGACACCGGAAATCAAGTCAGAGAAGCCAGCATTTCTGACAAGCCAAAGTGAAGCCGCAAAGATCATAATCCAAATGATTGTTCCGAGAACAAATTTCTTCCAGAAGAGATTCTTAAATTCTCTTACCGGTTCGTTAAAGGTTTTGCTTGTCATACTGTTAGGCTTACTAGTTTCATGTTGCTTCCGATGATAACGAAAACACAAAAGATTGCGCAAGTACGTAGAAAATAAGTTAGAAAACAGAAGTCGAGCTGACTTTATGAGTTAGATCACTAGCGATACACTAACCGCCCAAGTAAAAAGGATTAGAGTACCGATAGCGAGCTTACAGTTTTTATTCGTTTATTAGTAAAGCGGCTACGTTCTGCCCGGAAATCATCTATTCGTTGAAACAGTTAAGACCTGCCGGGAAATTACGAGACATAATGAGACATAGATTGGGAATTGGTTAGTTCCTTCTGTATTGAAGCATATCGCCGATTTACTAGAAATAATTGTTGCTACGTCTTTTACTTGGAGAGTTTCTCAATAAACTTATATGGGCTTTATCCCGTTTTTCGGTTGCGCGGTTTGTGGTCTGCATATAACTAAAAGGTGGATTAAATTATGTTAGGAACATATATAGGCGCGTGCTTGTGTTGTAGCGTTCTTGGTTGATTTTGGACTTATCGGCGTGAATTATTTTGACAAACACACCGATAAATAATTATCTTATTCTTCAAAAATGTCAAAACAAAAAATACTTAAATAAGAATTCAAGTTAGGTTTTAACTTTATCTATAGTGAACGACAAAATTTAATGCCGATACGGTAACAGAAAGAGCGCTTCGAAACA
>CANTYJ010000078.1 GCA_947854175.1 uncultured Turicimonas sp.
GCCTGGGATTAGGTGCCGAAATAAGAGGGATTAGGTGCCGAAATTAGCGGGACGATACAACGATCTCTAAATTAAAAAAAGATCCTTTTTCTTTCCCGGCTTCATAAGTACGGTATATTTTTTCTGCTAACTCTCCCTCTGACGTCTCTAAATAGACTTTTCCTTTTCTCTTTAAAATACCTGTCTTTGCTCCGTTAAAAAAACTAATCATCGAAACAATCTTATTTAAAAAGTCTTCAGTGGTAACGTGTTTTGAATCTGTATCAACATGAAAATAAAATAGATTAAGGCTTTGATTCTCATTATCTTCGGCCCACGCATCAACTCGCTCACCTTGAACCGCATGTATCTCGTTATATTTTTCTGAGGCCTCCAATATCTCTTTTGTATAGTCAAAAAAATACTTCTTTAGACTCAAGCAAGGATCCTCTGCTATTTTTCTTTCGATTAAATTTTTCAGTCTGATTTCGGCTTCAATATTTACTACAGAAGAATTCTTGTCTTCATCCTCATGTACTGAACCTTCTATTTCCTGATTAATAGCAGAAGAAACATCAGGTGATATCGTTTCGGGTGGCCAAATTTCTTCTAAACTCATCCAGTTGAGGCAAATTGACAAACTACCGGTCTTCAAATGCGTTTCCGAAACAAAATTCGATTGTCTCAACGTTGTCCAAACAAAAAAATCAGCTTTGATGGTTCGCCTCTGCGTATTCTTTCATGGAGAGTTTGAAAAATCTTTGAAAAATTCAATAGATTAAAAATCAATAAAGTATCAAAAAAGCCTTGAAGGGAAGTTACAATTTGTCTCCTTTCTTCTAAAGTCAGTTCTTTTTCAGGATGACTTAAAGACAAAGGCTCTAACAGATGAAGATAAAAATTCCCCTTTTCATCGAAACTAACTACGTTATAAGGTAAATACGAAATAGAGGTCGGTGTGAATTTGGATGCTTTCATAAAAAAAGGAAACTTTTTCTTGTCAGCGGCTAACCTTTCACTAATAGTTTCCCAAAGCTGCTCTTCAAAAGAATCAGAACTTGCCTTTCCTCTTTCAAGGATCCTTATCAAAAAATCTTTTAAGTATTTTGGTAAACCGCGGGTCAAAACTTCTTCTCCTATTCGGGTTACTTTTCTAAATTTTGTTTTACTTATTTTCTGTTAATCAAAGGACATCTGATTGAGGATTGCCTTTCAACCTTGTTTACCACAATAAATTTTTTCCTAATTACTTACTTCTCTTAGCCTTTTTCAACCAATCCTTTCTCTTTTTCCTGAACATTCATTTTTTAGAAAGTTACAACATACCGATGGACAGGAACAAAACAATTTTTTTCTTCATTAAGTTAACTATTTTCTTGCTTTTTCCTCTTCATTCCTCTTATCACAACAGGTCCTTTTGCCAGTCCCAAAAGTGAAGGTTGTTCAAGGATCACCAGTTCTCTATTTACTTCTCTAAGAACGTCTTCTCCGTCCAACAGTTGTTTTATAGTTTCCCAACATTCTTCTTTTTTTACCCACTCTCCAACATCTGAATGAGAATGGCCGGGCGCGTGAAGTGAACAATGAACTTCATAACAATAACTACTTAACAGATCAAGAAGCTCGATATCTAGGGTTTGGTTCATCCATATTTTTTTGAAATCTATTGAGTAACCTTCGCCAAATTGCCTTTTTATTTTTTGAGCCAATAAAGAAATGGAGTAGGTAATAATATTTGCCTTATACGACCTCGATACTTTATACCATGATTGATTTTGAACCAACTTATCAATACTTATGAATAATATTCCTTTAGCTATGCAATCTTGGTATATTTCATCATCTATTTTCTTCCAAGGATCTTCTTCCGCCATACTATGATACTGATCTTCAATATCACATAAGAATTTGGAAAAATAACTGAAACACTTTTGCGCCCCTCTACTAACTAAATCTGGATACCCTTCCCAAGAAAGGCACCATTTAGCCAGGTCAATCTTATTAAAATGCTTGGGATATTTATTAGTAAAATCCGTTTTCCTTCTTGCAGACTTCGCTTCCTCTTTATAAGACCCTCTTGTCTTTTCGTAATACCAATATAGCGGACTATCGATGTTACTTCCAGGAATCCTATTTGTTTCACGCATACCCACAATAGAGAAACAGATCTGAAATGCTGTATTTGTTCCTAAATCTGCATTGGTAATTTTGCTTTGTGAATTTGAATACTGAGAAATGTTTTGGATAAATTTCTGTTTTTTTATTGAATCTTTTTCCTTAATTACAGATAGTTTAACTGGCACCCAGATTTTAGAGAGAGAAAGTTTTTTATCTTTTTTTGCATGAAAAAGTGTAGCTGTAGTTTGTCCTCCATTAACAATTTGAAGGTTTGTTGCTTTTTCAACTAACAACCCTCCCTGAGTTTCTGAAGTTTGTATTTCCTGGGCTATTAAACAAATCCCATTATTGTAGACAAAGAATTTTTCCGGTTCTTTTCGTATTGTGGAAAGCATTCCTTTATTAACTGAATTTGTTAATTGTAAAAATGCTCGAACGTTACCGGCCAGAACTCTTTGCCCGAAACCCCCATAAATTTCTGCTAGAGCAGTCCCCCGGATCGCTCCAACATATGATTCATAACCTTGTTCAATTTCCAAAGTTTTTAAAATTTTAAGGGGTGAACCTCCATACTTTTTCTTGTTAAAGTCAACGACTATATCATCTTTGTTCTGCTCTAGGTCTCGCAATTCTGTGGGTCCAAGATATTTGATCTCCACCTCCGCTCCGGCGATGTTGAGTTCATCCTCACCCAAAGATAGATTTCCCGGTTTTTCTCTTGTAGATAACAATATAAGTTCTAATTTAAAAAAAGGATCTGTTTCTCCTCTGGTGACGTAAGAACGATAAATTTTTTCTACTAACTCACCCTCTGCTGTCCCTTGGTAAACCAATCCTCTTTTTTTTAAGCCACCTGTCCTTGCCCCGTTAAAAAAACTAACTAACGAAACAAATTTATTTAAAATTTCTTCAGTGCTTATTGGCTCAGAATCCATATCGACATGAAAATAAAACAGTTGGAGCCGTTGAGTTTCAGTCTCTTCAGCCCATGCGTCCACTCTTTCGCCAGTTGTATATCGGACCTGAACCTCGTGTAGTTCGTCATATTGCTCAGAGGCATCAAATATTTCTTTTATATAATCAAAAAAGCATTTTAGAGGACTTAAAGAGGGATCCAAATTTGTTTTATCTCTAATAGACTTTTTAAGAGATTCTTCAGCATTTTCTTTAGGTGCAGGATTAGAAAGCAATGAAGGCATCTCTCCTGCTTCATTTCCACCAGCCGGAACAGAAGGTGTGTCGAGAGAAGAACTGGGATGGCGAATCGGTAGCTTCATTTCAGGCGACCAAACTTCTTCCATGCTCATCCACCTTAAGTGAACAGTCAAATTGCCAAATTTCATAGGAGTATCCAAAGGCAACCCAGGCTGTTTCAAAATACTCCAAATGAAAAAATCGATGTTATTTTTTTCTCCATCTTTTATTAATCTTATTAGAAGATCAAGTACTTCATTTGAGTTATCGTTTTCCTGAAACGCCAAATCCTCAAAAAATTTTCGTACAGAAAGCGTAATTTTTCTTCTCTCCCCCTGTTCTAATAAGTCTTCGGGATGTTTTAAAGAGAAAGGTTCAAGTAAATGGAGATACAGTTTTCCTTCATTGTCAGCACTTGTCACATCATAAGGCAAATGAGACTGAGAGGAAGGTGTCAGAGCAGATGGTTGTAGAAAAAAAGGATTCTCTTGGAAGTTATCTAGCAATCTCGCTCTCAAAACTTCCCATACTTTTTCTTTAGGTAGCCTTGAAGAATCTTCTTTGGCTTCAATCAGCTTTATTAGATCTTTTAAGTATTCAAAAAAATTATTGCTCAAAACGGACCCTCAACTCGAAATCTGCGGAGTGACTGATATAATATTCTATAACATCCTGAGGAGATACCATCAGGAAGCTGAGAGGCTCTGATAGCAGGAAATTCATCCATGTTAGCGTCATACCAGATTAACTCTTGGATTTCATATTTATTTTCCGAACCAACTTTATCTAAATTTTCTTCATACCCCACAAAAGATAGTTTTTCTTCAAACAGAGGTAAGACGGAGGCGTCAGTAGCATTTAAAAATTTTCTAAGCTCTTGAACTTTATCTTGCACTGTCATTCCAATCTCTCCTTCTTTTATTGGAGCGACTAAAAGATAAATAGGCCTATCAGAATCGAATTGTTTAAATGATGAAATAACTATTTCAGTAGAAATTGCCTGTTTAGCTTTGACTTCAACAAAAAAACTATCAAACTGAAAATCTTGACTTTTCTCTAAAGGTCCGCTCCAAGCATTGACAGCGATTGACGCACCAAAAAAAGTGATTGCTTTTTTTAATACTTCAAGTTCAACGAAAAGACCTCTTTCTTCCTCTACCGTCAAATCTCTCCGGCCATGTTTTAAGAGATTTGACCATGTTGCCAATTGTTTTTCTAATATTTTCGGTCCATCTTCTTCTTTTTTTCCATCTAGTTCTGAAAAACACTGAGAACATAAAATTTCAAAATAAGGCAGGAGAGTTTCATCATTCAATAACAATATCGTTTGATAACTTTTATCTGCTTTAACTTGTTGAACAGAAATATTTTTATATTTTGCCTTAAATTGGTGCTTTGTAGACGAAAATAGAATTAATCCATACTCTCTTCTCGGAGTGAACAAAACACCCGCTTTAACCCCCTCACCTCCGATAATTTGCCTCCATTGAATTCCTTTACTGTCGTTAAAAGAATCTTTGATTTTGTGCCATTTTTCTTTTAACTCTTCAGGTCTAATCTTCATCTTCAGAAAACTCCTCTTCTTCGAATTGTTCATTCATTTGATGCAACATTACGTTATTAATTTTGTAAGTAACCTTATTGTGAGAAGAAGAATTATCTTCACCATAAGCACAAAAACTAAGTGCAAATGTCATCACGGGTTGATTTGTTAGCACCTCGTTTTCTACTTCATTTATGGATAATTGAGGGATAACAGGTAGCAATATTAGTAGTGGATGTAGCCTTTTTTCTCTATATGCCTTTCTTAGAAGAGTCTCTTTTGGTCTTCCTGCAGAGCGACTTTCATATTCTTTTTTGATTTCCTCTTTTTCTACTTCTGAAAGAGGGAAAGCTTCAGATTCTTTTCCTGTAATTCGATTATTTTTTATCGAGAGGATACCCTTTTCGTCCCAAATCTCAAACGATGAAATTGACCTTCTAATACAATTAACCGAAATCTTTTTATGAAGCTCCACAGGGAATTCTTCTTTCTCTGTACCCCAAACAAGAACATCCCATTTTTGAAGCTTTGGAATTGTATTGAATCTAACAAAAGTGTTTAATCCATGAGAATCATCTTCAAAATTTGCAAACCTATAATCACCCTCTAAAGTTTTAAAAGTTTCTATAAATTCAGCAATGAGAGTCTTGTCAACATTTTTTAAAAGGTATTTCCCTTTTATTGAAATTTGTTTTACAGCCTCATCTTCCATAGCTGCTTTAAGAAGTTTTTCTGTTGCTGCACGATTTCTTTCAAAGTTCTTTTTTTCTATTCTCGGTGTTTCAATAAAATAAGAACTGAACGAGTTTGTTATTTCTACTTCAGAGCTATTTCGCATTTTATTTCGAGCCGTAATCTGCAATGCATCAGGACTCTCACGGACCTTTATGCCGAAGTCTCTAGGAGTTAATCCTTGCAACTTCATTTTCCACATATCTTCTTTTAATTCTGTAGTAGCTCTGGCAATGTGCCAGTAATACTCGCGTGTTTTACTTCGCATCCATACCTTACATAAATCTTCATAATTTGTGCGGTATCCGAACCATCTACCCATCTGCATTAACGTGTCATAGCAGGCTGTTGTTCTATATAAGTAACTAACACAAAGTCCCTCCAAAGTAAACCCTCTGGAAAGACTTAACCCTCCTACAACGATAACTCTTAAACCCTCCCTATGAATTCCATAATCAAGTCTTTCAGCTTTCTTTGATTGGTTTACTACAAGACACTTAATATCTTGAACTGATCGCGGGATAATAGACAATACTTCTTCCCATTTACTGCCACAATCATAAAAATCTTTATCAAAAACTTTTTTTATTTCAGCTATTGACTCATTATTTAAAGCTTCAGGATGCTGAGAAAAAATCTGAATAGCTCCTTTAAGATCTTCTGCAAAAGTTTCTACCTCCTCTTTGAGCAGATTTTGAACGTTTGTAAAACGGCTAACATTTATGAGCATTGATCGGTGGCTCCTCTCTTCTCCTCGTAAGTCTCTTAAAGCATTAATCAAGAAAAATTGAATAACGGCAGTTCTAAGATTAGGAGAAATCTTTGGTCTGGCAGTCTTATCATGTTTAAGTGAAAGAAATTTTTTTTCCTCATCATCCGAAATCTCCCTTACTGTTTGTTTTGCGGGATCTTCTGAGTCAGATTCAAATAGTTTATCAACTCCGAAATAATTAGCAGGTATGGCCATAGTCAAGATAAAGTCGGATGGAAAAAGATCGTCATCCTCGTCAGAATCAATAAAAACATTTGCAAAAGGAGTCGCCGTAAAACCGATATAAGTTGAGAAAGAAAATAAATTTAATAGTTTTCTTATTTGATAATTGATAGCTGTTGGAGTATCTCCATCCTTAGTATTAATTGAAGCGTTGTCAGCTTCATCGTCAATTACTAATAAAGTTTGATTAATTGAAGGAGAGTTTGACATCCTGTTTTTTTTCTCAAGCCATTCATTGAGCCTCCTGAGAACTGCCTGATTTTTTTTGACAACGAATAAGATAGGTTCCTTAACTGAATTTAAATTAAAACTGACTCCTTTCAAAGATGATGCACCAAAATCCTTGACTGTTGTTGTAGCGGTTATGGGAACCCTTGTTTGATCTAAACGCCACTTGATCACACTTGGGCGTCCCACAGGAAATAAGGCAGATATGTTGCTAGGTTTTCCAATAAAATCTGAATCTAATCTGTCTTGAGTTTGAACGCGAAGGTTTTCAGTGACTCCTGCCAAAACGATAATCAGTTTATATCCGGCATCAGCAGCCTTGTTAATTAATGCCGTATACAAAGAAGTCTTTCCTGACTGTACCTCGCCGATAACGAGGCCTCTCTTTTTCCATGTTCCTTGCCGAATTGTAGGATCCCCACAGTAATCCAGGATTTCATCTGATTTTTTATCTAACTCTGTGATAATCTTTGTCGGACGCTTTAGACCCGACTTCAAAAATTTGTGAAAACTGTCCCAGTAAAACCTTTCCGGCAATTCTTTCCATCTTCGATTTACCCAAGGAATATACCCTTCTTTTACTAAAGAGTACCCTTGCTCTAAGGACATTGAAACATTACTTTTTACGAGTTTTAATAACGGCACATTCAAAGACAAAACATCTTCGAAAATTCCTTTTTTGTCGAAATCTTCACAAAAATCATAAACTTTCTTCTCTAATTCTTGTTCAGTAATCCCGTTCAGTTTATCCAAGTCTGTTTCTGCTATGAACCATTTATAGAGATCAAACTCATCGACCTTAAATTTATGCATACTCTTATTTAGCCTTTACGAAAAGCGAGATAAAACTTTTAACTTCTTCTGTCAGTTTATCGGCGCCATACAATTCTTTTATCTTCCCGATGATGTCTTCTTCTCTATAGCCCTTACGAGAACTCAGCAAAATAATTTGATCAAAAATCTCCATTTCTAAAACGTCTTTTTCACTGTCCTTTTCGGGGCAATAATCAGTTGCATACTGGGCTGTTATCCAATCAATCGGTAAAGCTTTTTGAAGTCTTTTTAAATAATGTTTAAGTCTCTTTGCATTATCGAGATCAGTGTTTTCAAAAATTTTCTTTAATAAAGCTGACTCAAAATTAATCCTAACGAAAAACTCGTTGCCTTTTTTTTGTTTCAGCCATAACTCTTCTTTTTTGAAAACTGTTCCACTAGCACTAGTCTGAGCAATTTTGGATCTTTTGATGAACTCTTCTAATCTCTTTTTCAGTTCTTGTCTTATTTCTTTAGGAGGTATAGCTGATGATTTTTTCACATCTAGTTGCCAGAGTTTGTCAAATAGATTAGGAATATCGACTTGAACTCTTGAAAGTTTTGATGACTGCTCTATAGGCTTTAATCCAAACCAACCTCCCCAAAAAATCAACCTTCGTTCTCGATAAATATAGAATCCTTGATCCTCTTGAAGCCCTCTTCCTGCAACACCAAGTTTTTTTTGATGTTGCGCTGTCATTTTATCTTGAGGAGGAAGAGTGTAACTCGTTACACGCACGCACTCTTTAATTCCTTTTATTGGAAATAAAATTGTTCCTGTGAATACAGAACCTATATCGTCACTTTTAAGAAAAGGATCTTTAGGAATCAAAGGATTTCCGTTAATGGAAATTGTGATAGGTGAAAATTTGTCCTCTTGGCTTAAAAACCTGTGGAAAACTAATGAGAGATGTTCTCTGGTATCTTGTAACTTTTCTTTAAGAACATCAAACAATTTATCTTTTTCAACTGCGCCCAAACGATCAAAATCTTCCCAAATAACGGCTGTTCCGGAACCATTTTTTTTGAGCTCCTCCAGGAGAGTTTGATGTTTTATTTCTTTTTCATCAAAAATCTCTAAACTCCAATCGCTAGTATTTTCGATTAAATTTAAATTCCAAGAAGCCGCACTAACAGAGGATTCTTTGAAAGAAATAACTGTAAGAGTCCTGCACTGGGAAAGGGAAGCCGTTTTAAGACCTAGCCCAAAGCGTCCCAAATCTTTTCTAGATCTTGAGCATTCCGGGCTCCTGCTCCCTATTTGCATTGCAAGGATAAGTTCATCCTCACACATACCGCAACCATTATCCAAAACTGCAAAATATATTTCTTCATGTTTTGATACCGAAGTGCGTATGTCTATTCTCGTCGCACCCGCGGCAATCGAGTTATCCACAATATCAGCAACGGCTGTCGGAAATGAATATCCAATAGCACGCATCGAATTCAACATAGAAAAAGGATTTGGAGGAAGACTTAAGGCTTTTGGCATATGAAAACTCTTTGATTCAATTATTATTTGAGGATTTGTTCTCCTGAGGGATTTCTTCAAACGTTTTCGATGATTCTAGCCAATCACATATTTGCTTAACTGCCTTTTCTCTTTTTTCCATAGTGGTCAAAGAGCATTGCCAGACCCATAAAACTCTCCATCCCATTTTCAAGAGAGCTTCTTTGTTTTTTTCATCTCGTATCTTATTAGTATTGAGCTTTTTATCCCAGAATTCTATATTTGATTGAGGTAATTTGGCCCTAGAGCACCAATGCCTATGCCAAAAACAACCTTGTATAAATATGATTGCTTTCTTTCTCGGAAAAACAATATCGGGAGAACCGGGCAAGTCTTTTCGATGTAGCCGAAATCTATAACCTTTTTCAAACAAAGCAGAACGAATTAATTTCTCCGGTTTTGTATCTGAAGAACGAATTTTTGACATGTTGTGACTACGTTCCTCAGTGGTCTTGATATCCATAGTTATTCTGCTTTTAAACGCACCTGAAGTTGCATACTGACAAAAACACTCCCTTCTTCGGAAAAAGTCAAACGCCCGTACGGATGCCTTTTTGTTGATGGATTTTCAAAATATGAGCGATTAAGCAAATATTGCCCCACTGCATTTCTAGTAACCAGTTCCAAACATACTACTTCTCCGCTTTTTAGAACAACAATCATCCCGCCTGAAGCTTGTTCTTTTCCATCCCATTTTGTTCCAACTGTTGCTCCTGTAGAGAAAGCCAATAATATTGCTGCAAATTTATAGCAAAGAGCATTGAAACGTTCTTCTTCGGAGTATCCCAATTTTTTAACCGCCGCAATGTCATTCTTTTTTGCAATCGAACCAATCAACTCTACGAACGTTGAATTGAGTGTACTGTTTTGATATCTTTCCCACATAAGTCTTGCCAGCAATTCAGGCCCGTTTGAGTCAATCATCACCAAATTTAAACCTAGTGGAGCTTCCGCTGTCTTTTCAAATTGAAGTTCAAACTTTTCTCGGTATAAAGTCTCAAAAAGCTCTTTTGGCTTTAATCCTTGTTTGGACCATAATTTCAGTTGTGACAGCTGCTGACCTACAGGGTTGGTCCCGTTGAAAAGAATTCTATAAACAACTTCAGATTTTCTACCTCCAGCATTAATTAGTGTAGAGTTAGCCCCTATGTTACTTTTGACAGAAAAGCCTAAATATTGAGTTGCCGGGCTTCCGGGTAACCGAACTTCACCAGAGAAATCCATTTTTTTCTCGCTCTTTGCAGAAACTCTTTCGGTTTTTAATTCCTGCATCAAGGCTTGAATTTCCGGCGCATTCAACTTAATCTTTTCCCCTTTTTTTAACAGGTTAAATAGTTGCTCTCGCTCAGTTCGAATCTCATTTCGATTAACAATGGATGACTGTCCGTTACTCAATATCCTTAAATTACTAGAATCGGGAAGAAAAATATAACTCTCGTCCGAACGATATAATTTTAGAAATTCCAGATACTCCCCTCGTCCGCATAAGTTACCGTCTACAAGTCGAATTTTCCTGTCACCTAGTATGTAAACAAATGCATAAAACTCACTAACTTCGCCAATATTCTTCGTTTTTGCTGTTGATTTCATTTGACTATTTCCTCTTTATAAATTTTTTTTTCAAATGTCTATCGCTGGCTAGAACCTTTTTTATATTTTTAGCGATTTCTTCAATTACATTAACTGTTACAGAGTTTCCCAATTGCTTAAAAGTATGAGAGTCTGCTAAAGGAAATATGTATTCCTCAGGAAACCCTTGCAACCGTGCCCATTCTCTGGGAGTCATTTTTCTTATATGTTTTGTATTAATCGAACCTCTTATATTAGTGGTTGGGGTTAAGTCTTCCTGTCTGTCATCTACTAGTAAATTCCTCTCTCTTCCCATTCCACCGCAAACTATAGCTCCGGCAATACCATTCCAATCACGAATTTCATAACCAAAACCATGACCTAAAGCTTCGTGATGTTTTCGATGCTTTATCAGCGTCTCTAAATATCGCTCACTAAGGTAATATTTAGCTGGAACAGGGTCTTTTTCAATAATCTGAGCTAATTTTGTCTCCGAATTGGTTGGCCGAGGAAACTCAAAACCGCTTGAGTCGATATCATTTCTAAAGGCGACAATATAAATTCTTTCTCTATTCTGAGGAACTCCAAAGTCTTTTGAATTAAGAATTTTTGCAAAGACCTGATAACCCAGCTCGATTAATGTTGTTCTTATAATTTCGAAGGTTCTTCCCTTGTCGTGAATCTTGAGGCCTTTAACATTCTCACAAAAAATTACGGCTGGTTTGTGTTTCTCGCAAATCTCAGCAACATCGAAGAAAAGCGTTCCACGACATTTACCTTTATAGTCATCATCAAATCCCATACGCTTCCCCGCTAAGGAAAACGCCTGACATGGGAAACCCGCCAAACAAATATCAAAAGAAGGAATTGCCTCTTTTGTCTCTTTAGCTGTTATATCTCCATAAATCTTGGAATTGGGAAAGTTTGCTTTATAAGTATTTTGAGCAGGGATGTCCCACTCACTCACAAAATTAGTAGTAATTAAGTCCCCAAAAGCTTTCTCAAAACCGAGCCTTATTCCACCAATTCCAGCAAAAAGATCTATAGATTTCCATACGTTATTTTTTTCTTTCATATCGATTGCAGAAAACGGTGTCAGATAAAATTTTTTCAATCAATAATTTTATAAGAAAACTAAATGAAGTCCGAAGAAAGATTCTGCTATTCACCCATGAGCATTTTTATTTATTCAGAACAACAAATTCCCATTTCTTATATTTTTCTTGTTCCACTATGTCTAAGTTAATTTGTCTGATTTGAATATCTATCGCGTATGTCACAAACCTAATTCTTCAAATGATAGGTTTTTGGAGTCCGGGAGTTACAGTGTTTCAGAATATTTAGAAAAACATAGCTATTTACACCGCCAACTTAATGTGTGCCAATTAGGCATCAATCAAAACATCTTTTCGTCTTTCATCCCATTCTATTCAGAAAGGTTTTATTGAAATACTAAATAAAGCGAAAAGTTTTTAAGAACAAAGTCACAAGGAAATACTCTATTTCTCATTCAAATCCGTGCATCTTCCTATGAAACTTGAGATAAACGCACTGTTTCAAAGACGGGTCTGTTTGAAGAGATTCATTTCCAGAAAGATTTAGTCTCTTTCTTTCTGTTTTATCAAGAGATGAAGAAATCAAAATCTTTCCTTGGTCGTTAAAACTGATCAAACCTTTGTCAAAAAGATTATCAAAATGAGCTGATAACAACAGAAGATTTTCCATGTCAATCTTTTCTTTATCTTCACAATGTTTCCAAGGTTTTATATGTGACGCTATTAGTACTTCTTCGGTCTTAACTCCTGTTACCTCGCAGTTTTTACGTTTTTCTAAAAGAAGAGTTCGCAAAGTATTTTGAAATCTCCTCTGCTTTGCCTCACGAATTTCTTCTGTCACTAACCCTGCTGTTGCTGCAACCTTAAGGCTTTGTTCCAATCGCTCTATCATCAATTCAGAATAATCTTTCTTTTTTGCAAATGATTTGTTGGAGTGCAATTGAGTTAGATTATCATTGGAAGAATCCTTAATTTCAGTCTTTCCAATCTGTTGTTGTGTCTCATAGATCTGTAGTAAAGCATCTAAATCTTGCAAAGTCTCAGAATTAACTTCATTCATTTTCCAGGCGATTACCGGTCGACTGTATTCATCTTTGTTATGTTTAAGAGCATTCTGGAGGTTAGAATTTCTGGACTCTTTTGAATTGTAGTCCGTACGGCTTAACAAATCGAAAGGGGGTACTTTAAATGAAAACGTCCAGAAATTTGCGCCATTGGTAAGAGGAGCAACGTCGAGAGGCAGGCCTGTCTCTTGATGAACTCGACGCATTACTTTGCTTGTATCAGCTTCACTAGATAACGGGATGTACCCTCGAGAGCTTACAAACTCATCCAATATCTTGGCTTGTGGATATTTTTTTAAACCCTCAGTTTTCCACCAATTATCAAGCATCGAAACATCTCCTTTTCAATAAACTATTAAAATCTTTTGCTCTTTCTGGATCATAGATTAACACCAGAGATTACTGCTCCCGCCTATCAAATAATTTTAATAGAAAAGACGATTTTCAAAATAAACCTCTAACTTTGAGAAATCGCCTTTTTCTCATTCTATCTAATATGAAAAATCAAATTTTATCTATGACTTCTTAGAACTCAGTTATATTGATACTTAAAAGAGGAGGGTAATGATTAATGAAACGATTGTAGACATCCTATCACGTAGTATTCAATCAAATTAGGTTCAACCATACTGGAGTCTCA
>CANTYJ010000079.1 GCA_947854175.1 uncultured Turicimonas sp.
CTTTTTTGGGCTTGTCAAACACATTGCACAAAAAATATTCGATAAAATTGAAAGATTGACTATATTTTATTTGAAAATCAAGTAATTAAATCGAATGTAAAACATTGTAATTTTTTAAATATTCGTGGTCTTATAGCAAATTTTCTTGAATTCCACACGATAATTTGTCTTGATTTTGTTCTGGTAACCAATTTAATTTATGTTGCCCGTGCTCCTCGAGCCACTTATTTGCCTTCAGAAAATGGTTATTTCCAATAAATGGGACGGGTGGTTTGGTTGCTGATAAAGGTGAAGGATGGTTACTTTCCAGAATTAAGTATTCTGAATCCGAAGAGTTCTCAATAATGAGTTGTTTTTTGCTCTGTGCAAATTTTCCCCACAACATGTAGATAGTCGGTTGTTTTCTTCTTGCTATAAAAGTAATCAACAAATCTGTAAACGTTTCCCATCCTTTTTTGGAATGACTCGCCGGGTGACCTTTTTCCACAGTCAAAGTTGTGTTCAAAAGAAGTACACCTTGTCTTGCCAGATAGGTCAAATCTCCTGAAACCGGCATTTCCCCGCCGTGACTTCGAATAATTTCTTTATATATATTTCTCAAACTTGGAGGGATTTTTATACCTTTATTTACGGAAAAAGCTAAACCATTAGCTTGGCCCTCTCCGTGATAAGGATCTTGGCCGAGAATGACCACCTTTATGTCTTCAGGCTTCAATAGAAACAAAGCTCTTAAAGGTTCGGGTGGAAAAATATTGATGCTTCCAACAACCCGTTTACGCTCTTCTAAGAATTTGGATAGATTTTTGCCTTCCTCACTTTCGAAGAAGGCATCAATGCATTGTTGCCAACGGTTATCTAATTTCATCTTACGAAGATTAAGAACTCAGTAAAGCATCTACAATTTCCGGAATATTTTTATATATTCCAACAGCGTCGTCACGTTCAGCTATTTCTGAAAGAGGAACTCCTTCACTCCATCCTGTCTCTACTAATAAGGACCGAACATCCGCGGCCTTAGCCGCTGCACTGTCGTTTCCGGAGTCGCCTATCATTATGACCTCCTTAGCAGAAAGTCCAAGCATTTGGCACGCCATATCTATTGGTTCTTTCGAAGGTTTTGGCCGAGAAGCCGAGTCTCCTCCTACTACTACATCAAAAACTCCTTCCAAACCACAACTCTTTATCGTCTCCTTGCTCATCTCAAAGGGCTTGTTCGTCACAATTGCCAACTTGTACCCACGTTCTTTAAGTTTTGAGAGTGCCTCTTTAACTCCGGGAAACAATACACCTTTATCATATTTTCCTGCTTCAATGTGTTTAGCCATGCTATGCACTGCGAGATTAAAAATATTGTCAGGTACTTTACCGTCCATGCTATTAGTCATGGTCCGATGAATTAAATTCATCATACCTTTCCCAATAAATAAACCTACTCTTTCTTCCGATAAAGGAGGTTTATCGAAATCCTGTCTCATTTGATTGACCAACTGAGCGAGACCCGGCAGCGTATCGACTAAAGTTCCGTCTAAATCAAACAGAACTCCTTTCACATCTTCAAAATTTTTTTTATCTATTGACACGTGATAACTCAATCCTAAATTGTTCAATAATTCTCTGATAGCCTTCTTTGTTTTTACCGGAGAATATGGCGCTTCCAGCGACAAATATCTCTGCACCGGCTTCGGCCACTTCAGCAACGTTATTTACTTTAACGCCTCCATCCACCTCTAGGAGAATCTTTCTTCCTGTTCGTCTTTCATAATTATCGAGAACAAGACGGCATTCTCTTAACTTATCAAGTGTTTCAGGAATAAAAGATTGACCTCCAAATCCCGGATTCACGCTCATCAGAAGAACAATGTCTAATTTATTCATAACATACTTAAGACATTCGAGACCGGTTGCAGGGTTTAAAACCAGTCCGGCCTTGCAACCTTGCTCTCTGATTAAAGACAAAGTTCTATCAACATGTTTTGAAGCTTCAGGATGAAAAGTAATAAAATCGGCTCCCGCTTTGGCGAACGGAACGATTAATGAATCGACCGGCTCGACCATAAGATGAACATCGATCGGAGCTTTTGTATATGGTCTGATAGCTTTGCAAACCATAGGTCCGAACGTTAAGTTCGGTACGTAATGATTATCCATCACGTCAAAATGAATCCAATCAGCTCCAGCTGATACAACAGCTTCAACCTCTTCGCCGAGTCTTGCAAAATCAGCAGAAAGTATCGAAGGTGCAATCTTAAATTTGTCCTTTTCCAACATGAGTCCTCCTTTAGCCCCATATTTTACTCATTGAAAACAAAATAAAAATGTCTTACTCGTTTGAACCTCTACAATTAAGCTGTTTACAAATAAGGTTTCGAGAAATGAATGTTAGTCTGAGAAAATTGACAAAATTTTCGCTAGCTATGTCAATAGTAGTAATAGCAGGTTGTTCTACAACGAAAAAAGAAGAGCCCGTTGAGCGTCAAGAGCCGACCATTATCGATAGCCGATTCACTATCAGTGATTTTGATAGTATCCAAAACATTAGTGAAGAAGCATGGTCAACCGGACTCGAGGCTTTTCAGACATCCTGCAGGTCAATGGGCAAAAAACGCATTTGGGCTGAGGTATGTGCTAAAGCTCAGACTACCCCGTTAACGGAAGCCAAAAACTTTTTCATGGATAATTTCGCTCCATGGCAAATGTCAAAAGTCGAAGTTGGTAAACAAACAGGAACTGTTTATAACAAATCCTTAACTGGACTAATGACCGGCTATTACGAGCCTTTGCTTAAAATCAAAAGCCACAAAACCTCCACTCATACTATTCCTATTCTTTCCACTCCCGATGATTTAATAATTGTTGACCTGGCAAGTCTTTATCCATCGCTGAAAGGACTTCGTTTAAGAGGAAAACTGGAAGGCAGACGTCTTATTCCATATGATGACAGAAAAGCAATCGTTCAACGCAAAGACTTAGACAAGTACGCCTTAGGTTGGAGCGATGATCCGGTTGCGGTTTTCTTTCTCCAAATACAAGGATCGGGGAGATTGGAAACTGATACCGGAGATGTCTTACGGGTCGGTTACGATGATCAAAACGGTCATCCATACAAAGCTGTGGGTTCCTGGTTAGTAAAAAAAGGCTATCTGAAAAAACATCAACTTTCGATGCAAAACATTCAGAAATGGGCCAAAGAAAATCCATCAGAAGTCAACACGTTATTGGATCAGAATCCCAGTTTCGTCTTTTTTAAAGAAAGAGTGGTTAAAAACCAGAACGAAGGACCGGTGGGCGCACAAGGCTTGCCACTAACTAGTCAAGGTTCTGTAGCAGTAGATAGAAAACATGTTCCTCTTGGAACTCCTTTGATTGTTCAAGTAAGCCAAGACAATCCGCCGCTTAACTTCACGCGACCTGTTGTGGCTCAAGATACCGGAGGTGCAATTAGAGGGCCATTAAGATTTGATTTCTTCTGGGGGTTTGGTGATTCTGCCGGCGCTCAGGCCGGCAGACAAAAGAGTGATGTCGCTGCTTGGCTTCTCCTTCCTAAAGGAGTATCGCCGGACGATATACGTTAGCAGTGTTCAATTTTCTCAATTAATTCCATAGCTGTCATAAAACCATATGGACCGTTGCCGTCAGATAGATAAATGGCGGGGACGGTCTCTATTTTTAAGTTTTCAGCTAAAGTCGAATTATCCTGAATGATCTTCATATCAGAGGCTTTTAACATTCCTGTCGGAGCCTTTTCATTCATGCACCAGTCTTCCCAAGCTTTTGACGGACTTCTTGAAGATAGAATCGTCGCAGCTTTAACAACAGAATCCTCACCAAGGACCGGGTACATAAACCAATAAACAGTCAGATTACTCATCTTACTCAAGGTCTCTTCAACGAGCCGTTTACACCAACCGCAATTTGGGTCGGCAAATACAGCAATTTTGTATTCACCTTTTCCGAGCTTAGTTGTAAACGCCTGTTCGACAGGCCAATTCTTTTCTTCAAATTTCATTGACGTGCTCCTCTTTGTTTGAAAAACACTATAGAAAAATTTGAAGAGATCTCGTAAAGAAGTTAATCCAAAGTGAGTTATTGAGAAGACTTAGATTCTGAGAGTAGCCTTTCCAGATAATCTATTCCGACAGCACCCGGGGCTCTTTTACCTGAAGGAACAAAAACCGTAGGTGTTCCAGTTACACCGTATTTTGCTCCTAACTCAATATTTCTGTCTAAAACCGAAATATCACAATGGCCATCACGTTTGGGAGCAGGCTTGTTGTCAATCAATGCTTCTTTCCAAGCTTTAACCGGATCCTTTGCACACCAAATATTTGCACTCGCGTCTCTGGAGCCGGATGTTATAACCGGATACAAGAAGGTATAGATAGTAATGTCATTTAACTTTGCTAAATCTCTTTCAAGTATTTTGCAGTAAGTGCAATTCGGATCGGAAAAAACAGCCAATTGTCTGCTTCCGTTTCCATGTACTGTTTTGATTGCATCTTTGAGTGGAAGTTCGGAAAACTTAATAGTGTGTAATTTTTCTTTTGCTTCCTGTGTTAGATTTTTTCTGGAGAGAGTATTAAAAATATCTCCCATAATGACATGATCGCCAGTGGCGTCCATGTAAATAATCTCATTATTAACTGCCAACTCGTATACCCCGGGAATTGGCGTTGGCAGTACGTGTTCGACCTTTACGCCCAGCCTTCCTTGAGCAACTTTTCTAAGCTTCTCCATTTGTTCTTCTGGTGACGGTTTAGCTGCCTGAGTTTCTTTTTGGGCAACTTCCGTGTCTTTTTGACTTTCTTGTACCGGTTGTTGTGTAAAACCAATAGACGATGCCGTCAAAACGGCTGTAGCGATAATTAATTTTTTCCACATATCAAAAATTCTTGTATTTAAATTTTCGTAATTTTCGCTTATTTTTTAACTCAGAATTTCGAAAAAGATGTAAACACAATTCAGTTACAAATTCTCGAACTTTGCCTATCGTATTGACTTTATTAGATTGATGTCACTCAGACTCAAAAAATCTAAAAAAAATTTAAAGAACGACTTGCACTTTCAAAATTTCTCCTGTATAGTTCGACTTCTCTTAAGTGAGTTGGCTAGATAGCTCAGTTGGTAGAGCAACGGACTGAAAATCCGTGTGTCGGTGGTTCGAT
>CANTYJ010000080.1 GCA_947854175.1 uncultured Turicimonas sp.
GTCCATCCATCTTATTATTCGTGGTTTTAACATTTCTTTTGAATGTTATTGCTAAAGTCGTTGTCCAAAGAATAATCTATGCCGGTCAGATTGGAAGCATTCCGGCCCAAGACTTGATTTTCCTTTTAGTCTGCTTACTAACAGAGTCTTTTGCTTTTGCGTATGTATGCTTTTCCGATAAGTGCCGAAGGACATTTTTTTATTAGTAATTTTCTGGATTAGTAATAAAATAAAAGTATTCATTGAACGGGTAGTGTTTAAGTTTTATGGAAGAAAGCGGTTTTTTTGAATATTGGTTTACAGTAGCTTTTGTACTATTTTTTATCGTCTGGTTCCCTTCTTATGCGATAAAAACCAAAGGCCGGGGTTTACCTTTGTGGGGATTGGCAGTTTCAATTGTTTTGCTGTTTTTGATTTTGCCTCTGATAAACATTGCCATTATTCAGGAGATGATTTCCGCTTATTGGAATAGCAATTTCTCTGCTGTCCCGGACATGGTTAAGAACGTCACCATGAAAGCCGGTAGTATCCACAGAAGCGCGACACTTGATCAGGTTTATCTGGCGGTTTCCGGGTTAATGATTCTGGTTGGAATTGTTCAAAGCATGATGTCTGCATGGCTGTTATATGTTCGTCATAACCGCAGGAGCCTTTTTCGGGCAATTCGCTTTATGTGGTGCTCGGCTCTGATGACGGTTCTTGCAGTAGGCCTCTTTCCATTTCTTTTCTTGGGGGCAGCCGGCTCACCTTTTGCATTGGACTGCGCACCTTACGAGGCTCTTTACATCGCTATCCTGTTGCTGATCACGGCATATCTTAGAATGTGTCCGGCAGTCGCCAAATTTTATCCTAACTAATTGCAGAGCCTATGTCCTGGCTTACCGATGGCTACACTCTTGGATTTATAGTCTTTTTATGTCTTCTGGCTTTTTTGTCTGTTGTGCATTTAAGCCAGAAAAGTAAAAGGATGCCTTTGTTGTTTCTTGGGACGATATGGCTTTCGGTTTTAACGACTCCGTTGTTTGAGTTATTTTGCTACTACAGAGTCTACTTATTTGCCAAAACTCAAAGCCGTCTGATGCTTAACGCGGCCGGATATCTTCAGGCGAGTCTTCTTGTTTTTCTTGTGTGTTTTGCTTTATCAGCTTATTTGGCTATTTCAATTTACAGGAATCCCGGATTTGAAAAAACGAAGCAGCTGATTATGTCTTTGGCAGTTAATGTCACCTGCGGAGCGGTAACCTTAATTGAAGCTCCGAAGCTTGTTTGGCCGCTGGCTAACTCAATGGTACTCGATGCGACGGTACCGGCCTTCATGTTACTTTTTTTGTTTAACATGGCCGGCGGAATTTTCGGACTGATGAGTTTCCGAAAACTTAGGCAAATCAGATAAATAGTCTCGTTCTGAGCGACAGTAAGCGAACCTTCGTTTTGAAGATGGTTTCTTTTTTGTGTACCAAAAGTTAACAATCAACCTAATATCGGGTGTAGACAAAAAGTTGTCCGTCTACCTACATGATAAAATCCCAAAATTGTCAAGTTTGACAGATAGTGCTATTCATTAGTGTGGATAGCTTTATTAACTAGTATGTCTTTGCGGGAAGCAAGGACGAATTATATTTTTTTAAGAGCAAGAAATGGCAGTAGAACGCACACTTTCTATCATTAAACCCGATGCAGTCGCCAAAAACGTAATTGGCCAGATTTACACACGTTTCGAAAGCAATGGTCTTAAAATCGTTGCTTCCAAGATGAAATGGCTTTCCCGTCAGGAAGCTGAAGCATTTTACGCAGTTCACAAAGAAAGACCTTTCTTTAAAGATCTCGTCGATTTCATGGTTTCCGGTCCGGTTCAGGTTCAGGTTCTTGAAGGCGAAAATGCCATCATGAAAAACCGTGAACTCATGGGCGCAACAGATCCGAAGAAAGCTGCTAAGGGTACTATCCGTGCTGACTTTGCACAGAGCATCGACGCTAACGCCGTTCATGGTTCTGACAGCCCCGAAACAGCTGCTGTTGAAATCGCTTTCTTTTTCCCACAGATGAATGTTTATTCACGCTAATTAGGAAAACCATGTCAGTCATTTCAAACGAGGATCAAAAGATTAACCTTCTCGGACTTGATCAGGAGGGTTTGAAGTCTTTCTGTGCTTCCATGGGTGAAAAACCTTTCAGAGCAGTTCAGCTTGAAAGATGGATTCATCGCCGGGGAGCAAAAAACTTTGATGAAATGACTGATCTAGCTAAATCCTTCCGGGCAAAACTTGCACAGGTTGCAGAAATAAAAGGTCCTGAAATTCTCCGTGATAAGACGGCATCAGACGAAACGCGTAAATGGCTGGTGGACGTCGGAGGCGGAAACGCTGTAGAAATGGTGTTTATTCCGGAGAAAGACAGAGGGACTTTATGCATTTCCAGCCAAGCAGGATGTGCCATGAATTGCCTGTTTTGTTCAACAGGAAAACAAGGTTTTAATCGGAATCTCACTTCATCGGAAATTATCGGTCAGCTTTGGCATGCTGAACATACTCTCAGAAAAGACAGAGGTGTCACAGATGAGAATGAACGGGTGATTTCCAATGTAGTGCTCATGGGCATGGGTGAACCTTTGCAAAATCTGGAGGCCGTTGTACCTGCATTAAATTTAATGTTGGATGACCATGCATACGGTTTGTCACGTCGCAGAGTGACAGTTTCTACTTCAGGCCTTGTCCGCCAAATTGATAAATTGGCAGAACGTTGTCCGGTAGCTCTTGCAGTCAGTTTGCATGCTCCCAATAACGAACTGCGTGACAAGATAATGCCTGTCAACCGCAAACATCCTATTGAGGATCTGTTGGCTGCATGCAAACGTTATCTCAAGGTTGCTCCTCGAGATTTCATCACTTTTGAATATATCATGATCGGGGGAGTTAATGACTCGGAAGAACAAGCCCGGGAATTGGTCCGCTTGGTCAAAGATGTACCTTGTAAATTCAATTTAATCCCATTTAATCCTTTTCCGGGTTCCGGATTACTGAGAAGTCCGGAGCAAAGTGTTAAGGCTTTTAGCAAAATTCTCAATGACGCCGGTATTGTCTGTACTATTAGAAAAGTGAGAGGCGATGATATAGACGCAGCTTGCGGACAGTTAGCCGGAGAGATTAAAGATCGTACCAAGTTGGCTGAGAAAAGAGCTGACAGACAAATCATTATTAAGGAAATCACGAGTTCTTCAACAAGAAGTCCTGGAGAAGAAAAATGACAGACCAAAATGAAAAGCAAAATCAGGATCCGGTAGAGACAAGCTCAAACGCCCCGGAATACGGACGGCTTTTGGCTGAGACCCGTGAAGCAAAAGGCTTAGGTGTTGAGCAGGTTGCTTCCCAGCTCAGACTTTCTCCAAAACAGATTCTTGGAATGGAGACAGGAGATCCGAAGGCATTTGCCTCGGTGGTTTATACCCGGGCTCATTTAAGAAGTTATGCCCGGCTACTAGGCATGGACGAAGGAAAGATAATTTCTTTATTCAATAACTCATTGAACCTCGAAGATAGAGATCAGAGTGCGTTTATCAAGAAAACCACCTCCGGCCTTCGTCCCTATCAGGAAGAAACGACCAAAAACGGAAAAGGAAAAGGTATCGGATGGCTTATCTTTTTAATCGTTTTAGGAATTGTGGCCTACGCCGGCTGGAGATATTCCAATGAATCCTTTAATTTCAATTCTGTCAAAGAGTCTTTGGGGTTCATGAATGATTCCAAAGAAAAGGTAGAAAAGGAAGTACAAGAAGAACGGCAGGCAGTTGCTGAAGAATTGACGGCAAAACAAGCCGCTGAAGAAAAGAAAGAGGACAAAAAAGAGCCGGAAAATAAACCTGCAGAAAAGACTGAAGTCAAGCCTGACCAGCCTAACAATGCTCCGGCCGAGACATCCGCAGCTCCTGTACCGGTAGCCAGCCAACGGGCTGTGAACCAGTTGGGAACAACACCTGAAGAGAAGGCCTTGGAAGAAAAGGTAATGGCTGATCATGCACGTCAGCTTGAGGAGCAGAAAAAACTCGCAGAGGAAAAAAATAAAAACCAGGTTCAAGAAGTAGTCAAACCAAGAACCTTGGCCGTCGTCCAAAATCAGGACGGTTGGAGTACCGTTTTACCGGGTTATGTTAAAGGAACCCCTGTTCAAATCAATCTTAAATCAACGGACGGTGACTGTTGGTTCGGCATCTATGTTGATGGGAAGCTCGTTGACAACACCACTTTGAAACAAGGAGGTGAAAAACAATTTTCTCATCCGTTACCTTTCAGAATTACCGTTGGAAATAAATTCCGCGCGACAGTTCTTTTAAACGGCAATCCTGTCAATATTGCAGAGTCCGGTAAGAGCGGGACGGTTTCTTTCCAAGTTTTCCCGGAGAAATAATAATTGAGTAATACGAGAAACGGCCCGATGAAAATTAAATGGGCCGGTAGAGAAGTTCTTTTGGGCGGAGGAAGTCCGGTAGTCGTTCAATCCATGACCAACACGGAAACAGCCAATATCCCGGCCACAGTGGAGCAAATATTGGAGCTGGCGCAGGCAGGTAGTGAACTCGTCCGCCTAACTGTAAATACACCCGCGGCAGCTCAAGCAGTGCCGGAAATAAGAAGACAGTTGGATGAGGCAGGTTGTTATGTCCCCTTGGTAGGGGATTTTCATTACAACGGACACAAACTTCTAACCGATTATCCTCAATGTGCCAAAGCATTATCAAAGTACAGAATAAATCCCGGAAATGTTGGAAAGGGAGATAAGTACGAAGAGAATTTTAAGACTTTGATTGAACTGGCCATAAAGTATGAAAAACCAATCCGAATCGGTGTCAATTGGGGATCTCTTGATCAACAGCTCCTGGCACAAATGATGGAGGAAAACAATAAACTGGAAGAACCGTTGGGTTCCGATGAAGTTCTTCGTAGAGCTTTGGTCAGAAGTGCTGTTGAAAGTGCAGATGCCGCAGTTGCTTTGGGGCTTCCGAAAGAGCAAATTGCAATTTCAGCGAAGGTCAGCGGTGTCAAAGAACTGGTTGATATTTATAGAAAACTTCAGAGCGCTTGTAATTATAGTCTTCACCTTGGTTTGACTGAGGCAGGAATGGGACTTAAAGGAACAGTTTCTTCAACGGCTGCCCTATCAATATTATTAGCGGAAGGGATCGGAGATACGATTAGGGTTTCTTTAACACCGGAACCCGGTCAGAAACGTTCAGCTGAAGTGGACTTGGCTTGCGAAATTTTGCAGTCCCTCGGAATGCGTAACTTTGAACCGAAGGTTATCTCCTGTCCGGGTTGCGGAAGAACCAGCAGTGCATTGTTTCAGGAACTTGCAAAAGAAACACAAGTTTATTTAAAGAGCAAAATGCCGCAATGGCGGAAAAAATATCCCGGCGTAGAAAATATGACGGTTGCCGTTATGGGGTGTGTTGTGAACGGCCCCGGAGAAAGCCGCCATGCCAATATTGGAATTTCCCTACCCGGAAGCGGTGAGTCTCCGGTTTCTCCTGTTTATGTCAACGGCAATAAATATTGCACGTTGAAAGGAGAAAAAATGAACTCAGAATTTAAAAAATTAATAGATAATTACGTCGAAGAAACTTTTGGATCTGATAAGAGTTAGACATGGCAAAAGATAAAATTCAGGCAATTAAGGGTATGGCAGACATGCTGCCTACGGATACTCCGTATTGGGATAAATTTACAGAAGCTGCAACTGAAGCTGCCCGAGATTACGGTTATATGCAGATTCGTACCCCGATCCTTGAACAGACCAGACTATTCAAGCGAGGCATCGGAGAGGTGACCGATATCGTAGAAAAAGAAATGTATTCTTTTGTCGATTCCTTAAACGGTGACGAATTAACCATGAGACCGGAAAATACTGCTTCTGTTGTCCGGGCTTGTATCGAACACAATCTTCTTTACGATGCACCGAAACGTCTTTGGTATATGGGACCGATGTTCAGACATGAACGTCCGCAAAGAGGCAGATTCCGCCAGTTCCATCAGTTTGGTCTTGAAGCACTCGGATTTAAAGGTCCCGATGTGGATGCCGAACAGCTTCTGCTTGTTAACAGAATCTGGAAAAAACTTGGAATCAAACATGTCTGGCTTGAGTTGAACTGCCTGGGACAGCTCGATGAACGTAAACTTTATAGAGAAGCTCTTATCAAATACTTTGAAGCAAACAAAGAAATTTTGGATGAAGAAGCTCAAAGACGCCTTTATTCCAATCCGTTAAGAATTCTCGACACAAAAAATCCTGATATGCAGGAATTGGTTGAGAATGCTCCGAAATTAATTGATTACCTTGGGGAAGAGTCCAAAGCTTTCCTAAATCGTCTGGAAGAAATTCTGACAGCCGAAGGTATTCAATACAAAATTAATACAAGACTCGTTCGTGGTCTTGACTACTACAACCTGACCGTATTTGAATGGGTCACCGATAAGCTCGGAGCACAAAGTACTATCTGCGGAGGCGGCCGTTATGATCCCCTGATTGGTATCCTCGGAGGAAAAGAAACTCCGGCATGCGGTTTTGCGATGGGTATCGAAAGAATCATTGATCTGATGAAAGAAGAAGGCGTCAGCCCGGCATATAAAGAATGCTCGGTTTACCTGGCATGGAGCGGGTCAGATACTTATCTGTATTCATTGAATATTGCTGAGAAGCTCAGAGACAGAAAAGTCAGCACGATTCTTCACTCCGGCTCATCTAAATTTGCAAACCAAATGAAGAGAGCCGATGCAGCGGGTGCTGAGTATGCGGTTATTATCGGAGAGTCCGAAGTTCAGGATAATACAGTGACGATTAAACCTCTGAGAGAACATCTTGAGGATTATGGTACTCAACTTAAATTACCTGTTGAGGAAGCCCTTAATTATTTAGCCGAACACAACAAATAATCACACAAGGATTGATATGGCATACGATTTAGAAGAACAAGAGTCCCTGGCCGAGATTAAGGCATGGTGGGAAAAATGGGGAACTTTGATTCTAACTGTTGTAACAATTGCTTGTTTTGTTGCCGCAGGTTTAAGAGGTTGGCAGTGGTATCAGATGAAACAATCAGCTGACGCCGGCTCTTTATATAGCATGATGATTCAGGCAAGCAATAATAAGGATCAGACCAGAGTTCAAAATTTGTCTGATAAGCTCCAAGAAGATTATGCAGGCACAGCCTTTGCCGGCATGGGTTCTTTGCTCGCAGCTTACTCGGCTGAGAGAAACAACAAGACGGCAGACGCTATTAAAGATCTTCAGTGGGTTATTGATTCTGATGATTATCCAGAATTAAAAACCATTGCTTCCGTCCGCTTAGCAAGCCTTTATTTAGATCAAGGTTCAAATGAGCAGGCTCTGCAGGTTTTGAACGCGATTAAAAACCCGGATGCTGAAAAAGCTTTGGTAGAAGATAGAAAAGGTGATGTCTATATTGCAATGGGTGACAAAGCCAAGGCAAAAGAAAGCTGGACTGAAGCTTTAAAGGCCTGTACAACAACCAATCCTTTAGCACGGGTTATTCAGATAAAACTTCAAGCACTCTAACAGTTTATTATGAAAAAAATATATTTGCCGTTGGCCTCAATCCTTTGTGCAGCTTTAATCTCAGGTTGTTCTTCAACTAAGCATGAGCCGGCTGAACTTGTAAATTTCACTCCGGCAATTAATGTCACGGAAGAATGGTCTGTCAGCATGCCGGATGCAGAAGGCTTTTTAGTACCCGGTGTCTATGACGATATCGTCTTTGTTGCCGGAGGGAAAGAACTCTCAAAAGTTAATGCCCGTACCGGAAATAGAGAATGGACCGTTTCTTTTGATTCTCCGGTTGTCGGCGGGGTTGGTACTGACGGATATAACACGGCTGTCGGGCTTGAAAACGGAGAGCTTGTCGTCGTTAATTCTGAAGGCAAAATCGACTGGCTGAAGTCAATGACAACAGAGCTGGCCGGCCCTCCGGTAATTACCAATGGTCTCGTCATAGTCAGAACCAAAGATGTAAAAATTACCGCTTTTGAAGCATCCAGCGGTGATCAGCAGTGGGTCTTCCAAAGAAATCAGCCCGCTTTGACTCTGAGAGCTCCCGTATCCATGGTTACCCGTGATAACTTATTGTTTGCGGGACAGCCAAACGGTAATGTTGTCATTATTGATGTAAAAACCGGAAGACCTGTTTTTGAGTTTCCTGTAGCTCAGGCCCGGGGGATCACTGAAGTTGAACGTCTTATCGACGTTGTCGGTGCACCGGTTCTCAGCGAAGACATGCTCTGTGCGGCCGCTTATCAAGGCGCAGTGACCTGTATTAATGCAATGAACGGCCAGATGAGATGGACTCAGAATGTCGATGCTGTGACCGGACCGGCAATCGATGATGACAACGTATATGTTGTCGATGCAACCGGGATTGTTCGTGCTTATTACAGAGAAAGCGGCGAACTCAGATGGGAAAACAAGACAATGACCTACCGCGGTGTCAGTGCTCCGGTAGTGATGCCGGGAACAGTGGCTGTCGGAGATAACGAAGGGTACGTTCATTTGCTCTCACCTAGAACCGGTGAAGAAATTGGAAGAACCCGCTTGAATGGAGCGATTGTAACGGCAGCACCAACTTTTGGTGCCGGCGCAATCTTCCAAACGAAAGATGGAGAAGTGGCTTATTTAGCTACAAGATAAAAGTATGTTGCCTGTTGTTGCTTTGGTTGGTCGTCCCAACGTTGGAAAGTCGACTTTATTTAACCGTTTAACCCGATCCAGAGACGCTTTAGTTGATGATTTTCCCGGTTTGACCAGGGACAGACATTACGGTGAAGGCCGAGTCGGTGATAAGCCTTATTTGGTGATAGATACGGGCGGGTTTGAGCCGATCAGAACCGAAGGGATTGTCAAAGAGATGACTAACCAGGCGCAGTTGGCTATTACTGAGTCTGATATCGTTCTTTTTATTGTTGACGGACGTGCCGGACTAACTCCGCAGGATCAGAGAATTGCTCAGTCCTTACGTGTTTCCGGAAAGAAAACTTATCTGGTTGTCAATAAAGCCGAAGGCATGAGCGAAACCGTCAAAGCTGAATTTTATGAATTAGCTTTAGGTGAACCTTATCCAATTTCAGCTGCCCATGGAGAAGGTGTCCGTGCCCTGATGGATTTGGTGCTGGAAGGATATCCTTCAGAAAAGGAAATCGAAAAAGAAGGCGACTTTGTTCATAAAATCAAAGTGGCCATTGCAGGTCGTCCGAACGCCGGAAAGTCAACTCTTATCAATGCTCTTATCGGCGAAGAAAGACTAATTGCCTATGACATGCCCGGTACCACCAGAGACGCAATTGAGGTGGAGTTTACCTACAAGGACAGAGACTACACCTTAATCGACACAGCCGGTCTTAGAAGAAAAGGGAAAGTTTTCGAAGCCATTGAAAAGTTCTCAGTCATTAAAACTCTTCAGGCTATCGAAAACTCAAACGTTGTTGTTCTGTTGCTAGATGCTAAAGCCGGGATTTCTGAGCAGGACGCCAATATCGCCGGTTATATTCTCGAAAGTGGAAGGGCTCTGGTCATAGCTATTAACAAATGGGATGATATCGGTGAGTACGAGCGTGCCAGAGTTAAAGAAGAATTTGAGTACAAGATCCATTTCCTTAGATGGGCAAAGAGTTTGTATATCTCAGCTCTTCATAAGAGAGGACTTGGAAACCTGCTCAATGCTGTCAATGAAGCCCACGCGGCAGCTTTTGCAAAATTGTCGACTCCGAAACTGACAAGAGCTTTGATAGAAGCGACAACCAAGCAGCTTCCCCCAAGAGCCAGAGGGGGACGTCCGAAAATGCGTTATGCACACCAGGGAGGTATGAACCCGCCGGTGATCGTTATTCATGGAAATGCTTTACAGGACGTACCTGAAAGCTATAAACGCTATCTTGAAGGCTTCTTTAGAGAAAAATTTAATCTGAAAGGTACTCCGTTGAGGATCGAATTAAAGACAAATAAGAATCCGTACGCTCAAAACGATTAATATAGTAAATGTTTCAATAGAGACCTCTCATACAATATTTTTGATTTTTTTATTTTGTGCATTGCACACACGGAGATAATAAATATGACAAAAGGGCAATTATTACAAGACCCGTTCTTAAACAGCCTTCGTAAAGGAAAAATTCCCGTCTCAATTTACTTGGTAAACGGTATCAAATTACAAGGACAAGTTGAATCTTTCGATCAATATGTAGTGCTTTTAAGAAATACAGTCACACAGATGGTTTACAAGCACGCAATTAGTACAATTGTTCCCGCAAGAGCAGTACCTCTTTCCGGAGAACAGCAGGAAGCAGAATAAGTAGTGGATTTTCAATATGAGAAGGGGGCTGACGGCCCCCAAAAAGTCTGGCTGGTATCCGTCACAGTCGCACGCCAGGTACATAACGACGCCGCAGAAGAACTGACCGAATTGGCTCAATCCTGCGGCTACTCTGTTCAAGGACTGACAGAAGCTAAAAGAGAAAAACCGGACCCAAAAACGTTTTTGGGTAGTGGAAAAATAGAAGAAATTGAGTCTCTGGCCAAAGCTTCTGAATGCAGTATATTAATTTTTGACGTTGCCTTATCACCGGCACAGCAACGTAATATCGAAAAAGAAACCGGGTTGTTTGTCCTGGATCGGACAAGCCTGATTCTAGAAATTTTCAGACAAAGAGCAAAAACCAAAGAAGGGCGCTTGCAGGTAGAACTTGCCCGTCTTGTTCATCTGTCTACCCGTCTTGTCCGCGGATGGACTCACTTGGAAAGGCAGCGGGGCGGCTTATCAAAGACAGGTGGCCCGGGTGAGAAGCAGATCGAACTTGACCGCCGAATGATTGGTGTCCGTATCAAAGCTTTGAAAGAACAGCTCAAAAAACTCGAAAAACAAAGAAATACTCAAAGAAAGTCACGCCAGAAAGGCAGAGCTTTAACGGTAGCGCTTGTCGGATATACCAATGCCGGTAAATCAACCTTGTTTAATAGACTGACAAAGGGTGAGGCGTACGCTGCCGATCAGCTTTTTGCAACCCTTGACACGACAGCAAGAAGATGTTTTATCGGTGACAATACAGAAGTAGTTCTCAGCGATACCGTCGGGTTTATCCGGGGACTTCCTCACCAATTAGTGGAGGCATTTAAGTCTACTTTGGACGAAGCGGCACAAGCCGATCTTCTCCTTCATGTCATTGATTCTTCAAGCCCAGCCAGAGAAGAACAAATCTCTGAGGTCAATAAGGTTCTTAAAGAGATAGGTGCTGAAAATATTCCTCAGATCATGGTCTATAACAAAATTGACAAGGATGGAAATAAACCGTTTTTGACGGTTGATGAAAAAGGTGTACCGAAGTCAGTTGCTGTTAGTGCCGTGACAGGCGAAGGGATCAATCTTTTAACGGAAGCTATTGCTAAAGTAGCTTCAATGCCTGAAGAAGTTGTTGAAGAAGACGACGATGAAGACTGGTTAAAGGAATTCGAGCCGTAAAGATGAGACGAGTTGTAAACAACCTTTATAAACAGTAGGTTGTTAATAGATAACAAATACGTGGATGGTAGAATCTCCACACATTTTGATTAATAGTTAACATTAGAGAGGACTCAAAGACATGTCTTTGAATGACCCCCATTGGGGCCGGGATCCATCGGATAAAGATCCCAAGAAAGAAGAGCCAAAAAAGAATACTCCGGAAGAAAGTTCTACAGATGATGGTTTTAAGGAACCTGAGCTTAAACGTCCTATAGAAGATAAAAGAGACGAAGAAAAATATAAAAAAGCCACAGGTCAGGAAAACGATATAGAAGAACTCTGGAAAGAGTTTAATAACAAGCTTTCCGGAATGCTGGGGCAAAAACCTGCAGATCAAGGAAACAAGAACACTTCTTTTAATAAGGAAGATTCTGACAGTTCATCTGACGAACCTCCATTAAGAGAAAACCACCCGTTTAACGGCGGAAATGGAAATAATGGCGGCGGCACGCCTTTTGATCTTCCGCAAAGACCATTCCCTAAGTCTTCAGGCGGTCTTTCGTGGGGCGTACTGATGGCGGCAGCTGTCATTGCAGCGGGAGCCTGGCTGGCCTCCGGTTTTTATATTGTTCCCGAAGGTCAAAGAGGCGTTGTTACAACGTTCGGTAAATACACAGAAACAACGAATTCCGGTTTCCGTTGGCATTTGCCTTATCCTGTTCAGGATGTCACTCTTGTTGATGTTAGCTCTGTCAGGAAAGCTGAAATCGGTATGAGAGGTTCAACTTATCGTCTTAGAGAGGCGTTAATGCTGACTGACGACGAGAATATCGTTGACGTGATGTTTAATGTTCAGTACAGAATCAAAGACGGTAAGGGTGCTGAAGAATTCCTCTTCCGGACCAGAGATCCGATGGGTGCTGTTGTACAGACTGCAGAATCTGCCATGAGAGAAGTAGTCGGTCGCAAAAAAATGGACAGCGTGCTTTTTGAGAGTAAACAAGAAATTGCTGAAGAAGTCAAAAAGCTGATGCAGGAAATGCTTGACAGATATCACAGCGGTATTCAGGTATTGTCTGTAGCTATACAAAATGCGCAACCACCGGAACAGGTTCAGGCTGCTTTCAATGATGCAGTTAAAGCAGGCCAGGACAGAGAACGTCAGATAAATGAAGGCGAAGCCTATGCTAATGACGTTGTACCAAAAGCCAAGGGTCTTGCCGAAAGATTAAGACAGGAAGCTGAAGCCTATAAGTCTCATGTCGTTTCAACTGCAGAAGGTGATGCGTCACGTTTCGAACAGGTATATAACCAGTATGAGAAAGCTCCTAAAGTGACCCGCGATCGTATGTATGTTGATACGATGCAACAAGTTCTGAACAATACCCAGAAAGTATTGGTTGACAGTAAGAGCTCAAATAATCTTCTTTATTTGCCTTTAGACAAGTTGGTCCAGAAAAGTGAGCCGGCAGTGAAAACAACCGACCACCAGCCTGTAGGCCAGCCGGCGGTCCCGGCTCAGGCTTCACAGCAAACACCGGTAGCACCGAAAGCCGCCCCTTCTGATGACTATATTTCTCGTCCCCTTTCTAGGACACTGAGATAAGAAGAATATTAAATATGAAAAAGATCTTTACTTTGTTTTTAATAGTTGTGGTTTGCGGGTTCTTCGCGACCTCCTGCCTCTACACCGTCAAAGAACGTGAATACGCTTTGGTATTTATGCTCGGGGAATTGAGAACAGTTGTTTCCAAACCCGGGTTACATGTAAAACTTCCTTCTCCTCTGGAAAATGTTGTTTATCTGGACAACAGAATCTTAACGATCGACACACCGGCAGCTGATTTGGTGCAAACCAGCGAGAAAAAGAATCTCATGATCGATTCTTACGTGAAATGGAGAATTCAGGATCCTAGAAAATACTGGGTTTCTTTCCAGGGAAGCGAAAGAGCTGCTGATGACCGTGTTTCTGCTTTGTTAAGAGACGTACTCAACCAGGCTGTAAACAGAAGAACTGTGAACGATATTACTTCCCGTGACAGAGCCAAAGCCATGTCTGAGATTTCTCAGGCCTTACAGCATCGTGTTACTGATCTCGGAATTGAGATTGTAGACGTTCGTCTCAAACGCGTCGATTTCACTCCTGAAATTTCTGAATCCGTTTACAGAAGAATGGAGGCAGAAAGAAAGAGAGTGGCCAGTGAAGAGCGTTCAAAAGGTGCAGCTGAAGCCGAAAAAATTAAAGCAGATGCTGATCGCCAGAGAACCGTTATTCTGGCGGAAGCCTACAAAGACGCGCAACAGATCAAAGGCTCGGGGGATGCTAAAGCCAATGAAATATATGCAAACGCTTTCAGCAAGGATCCTGAATTCGCAAAATTCTACCGTTCCCTTGATGCATACCGAAGCTCTTTCTCCAAACCGAACGATATGATGGTAGTTGATCCGTCCGGTGAGTTCTTTGATTATCTGAAGAATTCAAAAGGCAAAGAGCAATAATTTTTAGTAATATTATGAAAGTCCTTCTTGCTGCATTAGGTTTTTGTCTGGTGCTCGAAGGGCTTTTTCCATTTTTAGCTCCTGAAAAATGGAAAAAGTACCTTTTAGAGTTAACTGTAATTTCTAATGAAAAAATCCGATTAATCGCCTTAGTGAGTGTACTCTTAGGTTTGGCGATCGTTTGGTCGGTAGAGTTGTTATAAAAAGGAATTTATGTCAGTCTGGTTATTGCCTGAGAACATTGCGGATATGCTTCCTAGAGAGGCCCGTGAGATTGAAAGATTAAGAGAGATATTTTTAAAACTGGTGACCTCCCATGGTTGCGAAATGGTTAAACCTCCCATGATTGAATACGTGGATTCTCTCTTGACAGGTACCGGCAGTGATTTAGATTTAAGAACTTTTAAAATTGTTGATCAGTCTTCCGGAAAGATGTTGGGTTTCCGAGCTGATATGACTCCTCAAATTGCCCGGATAGATGCCCATATTCTCAACCGAAAAGGCATTAGCCGTCTAAGTTATGCCGGTTCTTTGCTTCACGCCAGACCGTTGCATCCGGTAGCTTCCAGACAACCTTATGTTGCAGGTGTAGAGCTTTTCGGTTCTTCTTCAGCCTCCAGCGATATCGAAGTAATTAATCTGGCACTCGAGTGTCTGAAAGCTTTTGGCCTTAAAAATATTCATCTGGACATTGGGCATGTCTCTGTCGTAAGAGCCATTATTGAAAAAGATCCCAAGTGCAACGCTGTAATCGAAAAGATTTTGTATGCACTCAAGCACAAAGACAGAACAGCTGTAGAAGAGCTTGAGGGGCAAATTGAGGACGAAACAATTCTTGCGCTCAAGAAGATCATGCGCTTGTTCGGAGGACCGGAGGTGCTTGATGAGCTCGAAAAAGAGTTTCATGACTACCCGTTGATTCTCGGCACAATAGAACAACTTAAATGGGTTAGAGAACGTTGTATCGCCGATAAGATTTCATTTGATTTTTCTGATGTTCACGGTTACCAGTATTTGACCGGCATTACCTTTGGAGTAACTATCCCTCAGAGATATCAGGCAGTCCTAAGAGGGGGCCGCTATGACAGTATAGGAGCTAAATTCGGTCGTGAGCGTCCTGCAGTCGGCTTTACATTATATCTGAGAGAAATCGCACAGGTTCTTCCGACAAAGAGGCCTTATGCCATTATGGCCCCCGGAATCGATGACGATAAATCATTGTTTGAGACAATCGAAAAACTAAGAGCAGAAGGAAAGATTGTGGTTCAGTTGCTTCCTGAAGATGTAATTGAATCACTGGAAGAATCCTTCAGATTAGATGAAGAATTGGTAAAAGAAGACGGAGAGTGGAAGATCATTCGCCGTTACGTTAAATAGGAGAAGCAGGCATGTCAAAGAATGTTGTTGTGGTAGGCGCACAATGGGGCGACGAAGGCAAGGGGAAGATTGTCGACTGGCTCACAGAGAGCGTCCAGGGTGTTGTCAGATTTAACGGCGGTCACAATGCCGGCCATACTTTAGTGATCAATGGCAAAAAAACAATTCTTCGCCTGATTCCTTCAGGCATCATGCACCCGCACGTTAAGTGCTACATCGGAAACGGTGCTGTGGTTAGCCCTCAGGCATTGTTAGCAGAACTTGATGAGCTCGAAGCAAATGGGGTTGATGCTGAAAACAGAGTTTTTGTATCCGGTCATTGCCCGCTTATTCTTCCATATCACATTGCTTTGGATCATGCCCGCGAAGCTGCTCTGGGAGATAAGAAAATCGGTACCACCGGCCGCGGAATCGGACCTGCTTACGAAGATAAAGTTGCACGCCGTGCAGTTCATATCAGCGACTTGCTTGAACCCGATGTATTTGCCCAGAAAGTCCGCAATAACTGCAAACTCATCAACTTCCTTTTGACAGAATTTTATAAAGCTCCCGCGGTTGATGTTGAAAAGATTATCGAAGAAACATTGGCATTGGCTCCAAGAATTACCTGCAAGATTAAAGACGTCTCCCACACCTTAAATCAGGCAATGGCAAAAGGAGAACAGTTCCTGTTTGAAGGGGCCCAAGGTACGATGTTAGACATCGACCATGGTACTTATCCGTACGTTACTTCCAGCAATACAGTTGCCGGATCTGCCAGCCCCGGCGCCGGAGTAGGTCCGCAGAAACTGAACTATGTTCTGGGAATTACAAAAGCTTATTGCACCAGAGTCGGTGAGGGTCCTTTCCCGACGGAACTGTTCGATGATGACGGAGAAAAACTTCGTGCAAAAGGTAATGAGTTCGGTGCTGTTACCGGTAGACCACGCCGCTGCGGATGGTTTGACGGCGCTGCTTTGAGACGTTCAGCAGAATGGAACGGTCTATCCGGGCTTGCCGTTATGAAGCTCGACGTTCTTGACGGTTTTGAAACAGTACGTCTTGGTGTCGGATACGAATACAAAGGTGAAAAACTTGATGTCATGCCGGTAGGAGCGGATGCAGTTGCTCAGTGCAAGCCTATTTATGAAGATTTCCCGGGTTGGACTGAATCAACTTTTGGTATTACAAAATGGGATGAACTTCCTTTGAATGCCCGCAAGTATCTGGAAAGACTCTCTGAAGTTGCCGGAGTGCCAATTGCTGTAGTCTCCACAGGCCCGGACAGAGAGAATACAATTTTGTTAAAGAATCCGTTTGAATAATTAGTTTACTTTTGATAGCACTGCTCTGAGCAGTGCTTCTCTATAGGAAAGCGAATGAAAGATCTTCATGTTTCTTGGGATGAATACCGTCAGTTAATAGAAAATTTGGCATATATTGTTGACGACAGCGGTTGGAAATTTGACTCCTTACTCTGTCTTTCAAGAGGAGGTCTGAGACCGGGAGACGTTCTCTCAAGAATTTTTGATATGCCTTTAAATATTCTTGCAACCAGCTCATACAGAGAGGCTGCAGGTACTGTTCAAGGAGTTCTGGATATCGGGCAATATATTGCTTCGAGCAGACCGGATTCTTTAAAAGGTAAGGTTTTATTAGTTGACGACTTGGTTGATTCCGGTCTGACATTCCAAAAAGTGACTGAACATCTGAAAACAAAAGTACCTGCAATCACAGAAGTTAGGACAGCTGTTTTGTGGTGGAAGAAGTGTTCGAAGGTGAAGCCGGATTATTACGTTCAATACCTCGAAGACAATCCATGGATTCATCAGCCGTTCGAAGTGTATGACACCATGCGAAGAGGCCAACTGGTTGACAGAGTTGATAACAACCTGATTAAACGCGCCCCATAAAGTTAAAAAGAGGATCGGAATTCCGGTCCTTTTTTAATAAGAGGCGGTAACGGTTCGGTGAGTTAACAATGCCGGACAGCTTCAAAACAATAACAGGACAAACATGAAAGTAGTAAATATCGTCGGCTACTCCGGTAGCGGTAAAACAACGTTAACTGAAAAGCTGGTTTCCATCTTTTGCGAGGCCGGGCTCAATGTAGCTGCGATTAAGAGTGCACATCATCATTTAGACATTGATAAACCGGGAAAGGATTCGTACCGTTACCGTGCTGCAGGCGCCAGACAAGTAATTTTACGAAATGAAGAACAATATGCTGTTATGGTTTCAACGCCGATGCACCCTGCAAGTTTGGAAGATTTAATTAAAAAATTGGATCCTTGTGATCTTGTTTTGGTTGAAGGATTCAAGGCAGAACATTATGCTACGTTGAAAATGGAGGTTTGGAGGCCCGGCATCAAGAACGAAGCTCCGCTTTATACAAAAGATGAAAGAATAGATGCCGTAATTACAAACGTTGATGCTATCGCGGGATTTGAAGGAACTGTTTTAAACATAGACGATGAAAGAGCGGTTGCCCGTTATATAGCAGACAAACTTGACTTGAATGCGAGGAATTAAATGCTCACTGTTGAAGAAGCCAAAGACATTATTTTAAAAGACATTCATCCTGAAGCTGAAACAGAAGAGGTCGTTACACTGTACAGTGCCGGCAAGATTTTGGCTGCTCCGGTTGTTTCTCCCATACAAGTTCCTCCTCTGGATAATTCACAAATGGACGGTTACGCTGTCCGCACAGAGGATTTTCAGGGCGGCCGTTTGGAATTTCCTGTTACTCAGAAAATATTTGCCGGACATGTCGGAGAAAAACTCCAACCCGGTACCGTAGCAAGAATCTTTACCGGAGCTCCTCTACCGGAAGGAGCCGATGCAGTGATTCCTCAGGAAGAAGCGACCGAGCTCAAATATGATTATGTTCGTTTTCAAAAGGCTCCTAATCCCGGCGACTGGATTCGTAAAGCCGGTAGCGATGTCGAAATTGGAGACATTATTCTAAAGGCAGGGGACCGCATGACACCGGCCGCTTTAGGTGTCGCTGCCAGTGTAGGTACTGCCACTGTATTGTGTTACCGTCCGATTAAGGTTTCTCTATTTTTTACAGGTGATGAATTGGCGATGCCCGGTGAGACATTAGTTGAAGGCGGCATCTATAACTCAAACCGCTTTGTTCTGCGCGGGCTCCTTCACCAGCTAGGCTGCGATGTCGTTGATTATGGTAATGTTCCTGACACCTATGAAGCTACTTTAGAAGCATTCAAGAAAGCCTGTAAGAAGTCTGATTTGATTCTTACCAGCGGAGGAATGAGTGTCGGAGAGGCAGATTATATAAAGCCTGTGGTAGAAGCTCTCGGACATGTCGATATGTGGAAGATTGCGGTCAAACCCGGGAAACCTGTCGCAAAGGGAGAAGTTAACGGTGTTCCCTTCTTAGGTCTGCCCGGCAACCCGGTATCTTCTTTGGTGACTTTTTTAATATTTGCCAGACCATTAATTTTGAAATTGTCAGGACGCAACAACGTAGAAGTTAAACCATACACATTGCCCATCAATTTTGACTGGAACGGCGGAGCGCGCAGAGAGTATATTCGCGTCAGACGAAATGAGCTGGGCACCCTTGAAAATTACAGAACCCAGAATTCAGCTGTTTTATCCTCCTGTCTATGGGCAGATGGGTTGGCGGATATTCCGGCCAACGCCAAGCTCAAGAAGGGCGATTTAGTGACCTACATTCCTTTTAGCGCATTCAATATTTAGGAAGAGAAAATACAAAATGAAGATTCGTGTTCAGGAAGAAGATTTCAGTGTTCAAAAGGAATACAACGAATTAAAAACCAATCCGAAAGCCGGAGCAGTTGTTATGTTTGTCGGTAATGTCAGAGATATCAACGAAGGTTTGAAAATCGATAAGATGTTTCTTGAATATTATCCCGGTATGACAGAGAAAGCTCTACATTCGATCGTAGAAGAAGCATCCCGGCGCTATTCGATAGAAGATGCAACAGTCATTCACCGCGTCGGGGAATTAGACATTAACGATCAAATTGTTTTTGTTGGAGTTTCTTCAAAACACCGAGGAGAAGCTTTTGATGCCTGCGAATTTATTATTGATTTTCTAAAAACGGAAGCACCATTCTGGAAAAAAGAAACAATCGAGGGAGAAGGCAAGTGGGTTGATGCCAGAGAAAGCGATGAAGTTGCTAAAAAAAAGTGGAAATAGCAAAAGAAACTAACTAACGATATAGCCGGTCTCTGACCGGTTTCTTTTTATCCGGAACCCGAGTTTTTTCGGGATCAAGGATTCAGAATATACCCAAAATAAGGGTTTTCTTCTACCTTAAATCCGTAAGAATCGCGACAATTTATCTTGATAGGAGCGGCTTGTCCGTACTTCCCTTTTTGATAAGGGAGAAAGGAGTCTAAAACTAATGCGTCAAGATAAATTTACAACACGATTTCAGGAACTTCTGGGCGAAGCACAGAGTTTGGCTGTAGATCATTCTCAACAATTTATTGATCCGCTGCATGTTTTAAAAGCAGTCTTGGAAGAAACTGAAGGAACCGGAAAAACGCTTTTAGAAAGATCCGGCGTCCGGATGGCTGAATTAAAACGGCTTGTAGATAAAGAAATTGACAAGATTCCTGAAGTATCGGGTGCCGGGAACAATGTTCAAGTAAGTCGGGAACTGATGACTGTTTTACAGGCAATGGAAAAAGGAGGACAACGCTTAGGCGATGAATTTCTTTCGACTGACCTGTTCTTATTAGTCCTCTGTGATAGCAAATGTGAAGCAGGTCGTGTTGCACGCGAAGCCGGCTTAACAAAACCCGCTCTTGAAAATGCAATTATGGCAATGCGTGGAGGAGAGAAAGTGGACAATCCAGATGCTGAAAACAACCGCGAAGCTCTAAAGAAATATACGGTTGATTTAACTGAAAGAGCAAGAAACGGGAAACTTGATCCGGTCATTGGCCGTGACGATGAAATTCGTCGCGCAATGCAAATTCTGCAACGAAGAAGTAAGAATAATCCGGTTTTAATCGGTGAGCCGGGCGTTGGTAAAACAGCTGTTGTAGAAGGTTTAGCACAGCGAATCGTCAACGGTGAAGTGCCTGACACTTTAAGAAACAAGAAGGTTCTGAGTTTGGATATGGCCGGTTTGCTGGCCGGTGCTAAATACAGAGGTGAGTTTGAAGAAAGACTCAAAGCACTTCTTAAAGAAGTTGTCGCAGAAGAAGGCAGAATCATTCTCTTCATTGACGAAATCCATACTGTTGTGGGCGCAGGTAAGACAGACGGTGCAATGGATGCGGGCAACATGCTTAAACCTGCTCTTTCCAGAGGCGAACTGCACGTTATTGGCGCAACAACTTTAGACGAGTATAGAAAGTACATTGAAAAGGATCCTGCGCTTGAAAGACGTTTCCAAAAAGTTATCGTTGATGAACCGACTGTCGAAGATACTATTGCTATTCTTCGCGGACTTCAGGAAAAATATGAAGTCCATCACGGCGTAGAAATTACTGACCCGGCTATTGTTGCAGCTGCAGAACTTTCTGCCCGTTACATCACAGACAGATTCCTTCCGGATAAGGCAATTGACTTGATCGATGAAGCAGCTGCAAGAATCAAGATGGAAATCGATTCAAAGCCGGAAGAACTCGACAAACTCGACAGACGTCTCATCCAGTTGAAGATTGAAAGAGAAGCTGTCAAGAAAGAAAAAGACGAAGCCAGCCGTAAGAGACTGGAAGCTCTTGAAGAAGAAATCAAGAAATTAAGCCGCGAATATTCTGACCTGGAAGAAATCTGGAAACAGGAAAAGAGTGCTGCTCTTGGGTCTCAGAATATCCGTGATGAAATTGATAAATTAAAGACAAAGATGGAAGAACTCCGCCGTCAGGGCAAGTACGAAGAATTAGCTTCCATCCAGTACGGTCAATTGCCAGAACTCGAGAAACGTCTTCTTAAAGAAGAAGACTCAGAAGCAAAAGCCCATGAAGAAAAGCCAAAACTTCTGAGAACTCAGGTTGGTGCTGAGGAAATCGCCGATGTCGTCTCTAGAGCAACCGGTATTCCGGTTTCTAAGATGATGGAAGGTGAACGTCAGAAACTGTTGGATATGGCTGAACATATCGGTAAGAGAGTTGTTGGCCAGAAAGAAGCAGTCCAAAAAGTTGTTGACGCAATTTTACGTTCAAGAGCCGGACTTGCAGATCCGAACCGCCCATACGGTTCATTCCTGTTCCTCGGACCAACAGGCGTTGGTAAGACCGAATTGACAAAGGCTTTGGCCGAGTTCTTATTCGACACAGATGAAGCCATGATTCGTATCGATATGAGCGAATTTATGGAAAAGCATTCTGTTGCCCGTTTGATTGGGGCCCCTCCGGGATATGTCGGCTATGAAGAAGGCGGTTATCTTACAGAAGCCGTCCGCAGAAAACCTTATAGCGTCATTCTTCTGGACGAAGTTGAGAAAGCCCATCCGGACGTCTTTAACATCCTCCTCCAAGCTTTGGATGACGGACGAATGACAGACGGACAAGGCAGAACCGTTGATTTCAAAAACACTGTTATCGTCATGACTTCCAACCTTGGTTCACAGGAAATCATGAACAGACAGGGTGAAGATCCGGCAGTTATCAAAGAAGCTGTAATGGATGAAGTGAAAAAACATTTCAGACCTGAGTTCATTAACAGAATTGATGAAATCGTCGTCTTCAACGCTCTTGATGAAAAAGCCATCCGTGAAATTGCAAGAATCCAGATTCGTAAGCTTGCAAGAAGAATGGAGGCTCAAAACATCGGTCTTGAAGTCACACCGGCTGCTCTGGATGAAATCGGCAAAGTCGGATTTGATCCATTATTTGGTGCACGTCCGCTCAGAAGAGCAATTCAGGAATATATTGAAAACGGAATTGCTATCAATCTTCTGAAAGGCATGTATGCTCCGGGAGAAACTGTCGTTGTTCATTACGAAGGCGGAAAATTCGTCTTTACAAAGAAAACAGAATAGTTTTTCTCTAGAACAGTAAGAAGCAGAGACCGGGTTGAATCTGTCTATCCGGTCTCTGCTTTTTTGCATCGTATTTTGTGATGGTACCGGTAAGGAACTTTGAATAAAAAGCCGGCAAGAAACTATTGTTCTTTCCGGCTCTAGGTTCAAGGAACTTTCGTAGTTCGACTAGTTGAATTATCAGGCGGATTCACCATCTGATTCCGGGTTCGTCGTTTGAACCAGTTTGAGATTATTCTGAAGGTGCTGCATGGAAAATTCTGCGGAATTGACAAGGCGAACCTGGTCACCTTCGACGATAAACGTTACGCTTTCATGATGTCCGCTTTTAACACCAAGAACGTCAAGAATATATTTAGGAATCGTCACTTGACCATTAACCCATACTAGAGATGTAGCGGCAAAAGAGTTAGACATAATGCCCTCCTTGATTTTGTTTACTACCTAGAATCTCAAGAAAAACTCAAAACCGACGTGAAATAACTTATTTCGGAATTTGATGAAATCTCTTTTTCATAAGGATATTTTAAGGGAATTCCCTTATCTAAATTTCATAAACAACCATATTGAGGATTGATTTTTTTAATTGAACGCGAGGAAACCCTTTGTGTTTTTTCTAGAACTCGACAAATGGCAGTAACAATTCTTCTTCGTTAATAGTGAGAGGAGAGCCAACACTGACGCCGATAAGCCGGATCTTTTTTCCTTTGAGATCAACATGTTTTATCAACTCAATAGATTTTTTATAAATCTCTTCGGCTTCTTTTAAAGGATGATCGAACGTATGAGATCTGGTGCAGGTTTTAAAGTCTTGGAACCTTATTTTTAAGGTTAATGAAAAACCAATGAAGTTTTTTCTTTTCAGTCGTTCCACAAGTTTGTTTATGACCATGACTAAAGAATTTTTTAAGTCATGATAGTTGGTTAAATCATTGGAGAATGTGCATTCTGCGCTGATTTGTTTACGTACACGATTAGTATTTACGACTCTGTTATCAATGCCTCTGGAATAGTTGTAATAACTCATTCCGGCTTTTCCAAAATTATCAACCAGAAACTTAAGAGGTTTTTCACGTAGATCTTTACCAGTATGGATTTCCAGCCGATGCATTTTTTGTTGGGTGACCGGACCTACACCCCAAATTTCTTTAACAGGTAACTTATCAATAAATGCCTGTGCTCTTGCAGGATGAATGACATACAAACCGTTTGGTTTTTTCCAGTCACTGGCTATTTTTGCTAAGAATTTGTTATACGAAACGCCGGCCGAAGCAACCAGACCAACCTCTTTTAAGATATCCGCTTTGATGCTACGTGCACACTCTACTCCGAACTGAAATCCTTTGAAGTTTTCAGTAACGTCTAAAAATGCTTCATCGATGGAAAGCGGTTCAATGAGATCGGTATAACGGCGAAAAATTTGATTGATTTGCTCAGATGCTTCGCGGTAAGCGTCCATTCTTCCCTTCACAAAAATGATTTGTGGACAGAGCTTCAAAGCACAAGAAGAAGGTTGTGCAGAGTGAACACCGAATTTTCTTGCTTCGTAACTGCATGAAGCAACAACACCGCGTGCGCTATTTAATCCTACAGCGATTGGTAGCCCTACTAATTTTGGATTGTCTCTTTGCTCGACAGAAGCAAAGAAAGCATCTAAATCGACATGCAGAATCTTTCTGAATTGCTTCCAAACTTCAGAGTAGGGATCAATCTTTCCGGCATAAGTAACGGATGGTACAACTTCAGACATCAGCGGTAATTAACGTTCCTCTAACCCCACATCAATTCTGGGCGCACGGTTCTTGGTCGATCCTCTAACCCCACATCAATTCTGGGTCATATTCGGGCAGACCGAACCTCTAACCCCACATCAATTCTGGGCGGAATCATGGAATCTGAGCCTCTAACCCCACATCAATTCTGGGTTCCTAACAGTCGGGCATCCTCTAACCCCACATCAATTCTGGGAAATGCCAGAATCTCTGACCTCTAACCCCACATCAATTCTGGGATCATCTATGCATTCCCTGCCTCTAACCCCACATCAATTCTGGGTCCAATCAAAACTGCCAAACCTCTAACCCCACATCAATTCTGGGCTGCCCGAGAGAGCGGAACCTCTAACCCCACATCAATTCTGGGGGTATCTGCCCAGCTCGTCCTCTAACCCCACATCAATTCTGGGGAAAAGTTAAAGTCCGTAACCTCTAACCCCACATCAATTCTGGGAGAATAGCATATAACTATCTGAAAAACAAGATTTACCCTTTAAAATGAATCTAAATAACCTCCATGAAAACTCAGTAGTTTCTCAGTAGGTTTTAGTTTTGGACATGATATAAAAGACCCTTTCACCGAGATTTGTTACTAAACGATTTTTGAATTTTTTAAATAAATCTTTTGCCGAGAAGCTAGTTTTTTTCTTTTTTCTTCAATTCTCCAAGAAATCTTCTTCCAATATTTATAGCTGCATTCAAATCAGCATGGACTTCTCGATTATGCATAGAACAATCCTTAAATACGCAAAAATACCGACTTTGACTTGTATCTTTTGATTGAAGACTCCGAGGAGGGCGTCTCAAGTTCATCGCAATTGCTTTCTTCAAAGAACGTAAGGATATTGTCTGCTTTGGAATCGGTTGAATCCATGGAGCTCTTTCATTTCTACGCCTGGCTTCTTTTTGTGCTTCTGCAGAAGGTCTTTGATAAAGCTGTAATACTGATCCCATTAAATTTACGCAACCTTGGTCGTTTACTTCAAACGAAGTGATTTTGGCATCTTCTGCTTTTCTCAAAAGTTCATAGGCATTCCGGTTACATGTAGTACAGATTTTGCTTGTCCATTTCGCATTAACTGCAGCTCCCGGGAATATTTTTGCATCTCTAAAGAATCTTTGATCTATTGAGTAGATTTCCCCTTTTTTCTTTCCTTTTGCAAATTCTTCTGAGACTTCCTCAAGAAGATTAGGCACCATCCATGAATTTGCACCATACCACCAGGATGTTCGTTCTGAGTTATGTGCGCCTATCATATCTGCAAGGAATCGGGCATTAACCATTTTATAGGCTGCACTAAGTTGCTTAGAACCACTAGCAAGATTTGAAACCTGGCGTTCAAGAACAGGAAAGGCCGAGAATTTTTTCATTAATCCTGCGATAGCTCCACAAACGTCGCCCGCAACATTTTCTCTCAAAGAAAACATTGTAGAGTCGAACTGTTGATTGAATTTCTGTATTCCTTGGCCTCTATTCCGGTACTTTTTGACTCCTCTAATTAGGCTCCTGATTGAAGGAATCGGGATAGTACCTGTTTTTATAGGCTTAGCTTCCGGATTACCTGCATCAGATAAGTTAAAGACAGCAAAACCCAGGCCGGCTTCTCCCTGATCAATTCCTATAATTCTTGTAAAGGGAAAACCATCTTGCTTGGTATCTGCTGGTGAGGTCATAGGGAGAGCGATAGACAAAGTCAGTCCTTGCCCTTCGAGGTAGATCTCATCCTTTTCATTTTTTTGATTAACCTCATGATCAACTAGTAAGGTTGCATCACCAATTGTTTCTTCCGGGTCTATGAGCAATCGGTCTAGTCTGCTTTTCATTGAGGAGGGGCCGATTAAACGGGCAATTGCGTTGGAAGGAAGTGTTTCAAAGGTCAATTTACCTTTATCACTTCGAATCACATTAACAATTTCATGTTTATCAGACTGTTCGGATTTTGAAGATTTTACAGGTAATGCGTAACACCAATCGTGAGGGAGCTCTCTGAGAAGCATACGAAGGAAATTCGGTAATCCAGATTTGGAGTCAATTTTATTTTTCAAAAGAACGTTTTCAAAAGTCTTTTTTGAATCTATGAGAGTTGTGCTATCAGGTTGAAATGCTAATACCCCAGAATCGCGAATCTGTTGCCAGTATTTATTTTTAAAATAGCGACAAGGAATTTTCCAAGTATTCTTTTTTGGTCGGTAATGTATTGCACAATTACCTATCCACACAAACTTAGTCCGCAGAAAAAATCTATCTCTCCGTAATCTTATACCTGCACCATTGAGCTGGGTTGTATAAGTGTTGAAGACTTTACCAAGAATATTAGCTCCAACATAGTCATGTTTTAGTTGAAGTCGAAGGTCTTCAGAGACTGTCTCTCCGTCCCAACCTTCAGGAAACCGCGGTAAAGCAAGCTCCGAAGGTATCGGAAATGTGATTGAAGAGAGCATAAAGCCATGGATAATTCCCCACAATAAATCAGCCGTTTGAGTTTCGAAAGAGTTTTCCTTAAATTTTTTGCTGAGGCTTTCAGACAAATTGAGGATTTCATTTATGGTTGTAGACGGATTATTAATAATCTGCTTGTTTAAAAGATAAGGAGCATGGCGTTTTGCTGCCATGGGGTGCACAAAAATTTGTCCCTTTTGGTTATGAAAATACTTATTTGCATCCTTAGAATTAACAAATATTTTTTTCCTCAGAAACCAGTTTCTAATCTCAATAGCCGCTTCATCATTATGGGTTTGTGCGAGTCTTGCTATTTTTTGTAATATGCAACGGATGGCTAATTCGGGAAGAGGAGTTGAGATGGTTGCTTCACCTTCTTTTTGCTCCTTATTTTGGTATTTGGAAAATTTAGTGATTAATGGTGCCAACGGATCAAAGTTGCTGCCTCGTTTTTGTATGTAGGCTTCAATGTCCTGATAATGTTTTTCCCGATTATCGCGTAATACTTTAGAAAGAGATAGGGCTTTTTCTAGCTCAATACGAGGCTTGGGAACTCCCCCGGACATTTTGTTAAGTTTAGGTAGATCTTTTAATTCCTTCCAAGTAAGAAGTTCCGATTCTGCCTGTTCTTTAAATTTTTTCCAGAAAGAATCTTCTCCTTTTAGTCCCATCTCAATTGAATTCTCTATCTGATGTTTTATCGAGTTGAGACGGTTAACGATTTCTGAAAAGTTTCGAACATTGGTAACATCACGTTCAATCGAATTTAGTGAACTTCCTCTTAGATTATCTAAGGACTCTTTTACTTGCGGATAAAGCTCGTTATAAAGAAATACGGCCTCAGAAGTTTCATCTTTTTTGCAGTCAGATATATCATATAGACTAATGACGGAGTCGTCTTTAGATATTGCTTCAAACTTAGGAACCTCCAAATGCTTCGGTAATTTAGTTAAAAGCTCATCTAATTCCTGCAGTCGTTTCACGTAATTGGTAATCCAACTGTTGATATGCCCACCAAAAGATGTTCTGAATTCATGGTATCCGATAGCCTTATCTTTGTTGAATAAAACGTCTTGTTCAGTAATTTGTTCAGCAAGACCTTTAACTCTTTCGACACACCACTGTGCATCCTCAGGTGCATCAAAAAGAGACATTAACTCTTCAATAGAACTATGTTTGAAAAGAAGAAGGCCTTTGTTGAAAAGCCAACTGAGTCCGGCGGCTTTTTGTCCTGTCGTTAAATGATCCTTAACAAAATTTTCTTCATCAACCGAGCCATCCCTTTCGGGATAAGCCAAGATAGTTGCCACCGCTAAGTATGGTAACCATTCTTCCTGGATTTCCTTAGTACGAACAGCCGACGGATCAAAAACAATTGAAGCCTTTTTTATTTCAGCATCCGGCTCTTTCAAAACTGGTAATTGATATGAGAATCCAAGAGATTTCAACTCGTTATTTATAATATTGACCGAGCTTTTTTTATCAGTGTTAATTTTGTTCCAACTTCCGAGTTGGAGAAATTCATTTGAAACGTTTGTGAAAAAACGGTTGATATTCTCTTCATTTGCTCCCTTTGGGAGAGAAGGGCATAAATCCTTTTGTAATTCTTTTTCGATATTTTCGGCTGTAAAGCTTGTATCTTTTCCTCCTCTGGCTCGCGGTGTCGTAGCAAGTCGTTTCAAAAGAGAGGACGGATTAAGTTTTGGTAAATCTACTCCAAAAATTTGCACAGCTTCTTTTTGAAAATCTTCAGACCGTAACAGCCTTTGATCTTTGAATAGTTGTGCTTCAGTTGACGTTCCAAAAATTCTAAATCCTGACAAAATCAAAGAAAATAGAAAATTTGATAATGAACCTGCCGAAGTACCTTCAACAGTATCGTAAAGACTTTCAAATCTTTTGAAATCGCACCATGCATCTATTTTCTCATTCGCCGGTAGCTCAAGTTTAAATTTCATTGTAAGAGGACCGGGTTTTGCTGGTGTAGAGGCATATGCTGCAATCTTTTTCCGATAGTTTCTTAATTCTTGTCCTGATGGAAGATCGCGTAAAGGCATACTATGAGCGGTTGAATGCAAAAGATTTTGGAATGGTTTTGTCATGAGAGTTTTTATAAGAACCAAATTAGATCAATTTGTTAAGATTAACACGACTTTGATATGTTCTCATGTAAAAATTGAGCTCTGACTCCCGTTTTTTCTTTTTTAATTTACATTGGGTCTTTCAGGTTCAATTTTTTCTGGCTATTTTTCTCTCAACCTCAAAAATGGACATAAATGCCCAACATCCTCTTATAAACAAGTATCGATTCCTACAAACAGTTGTGAAGTTTCGGAAGGTCTTCCCATAAGTGAGAATAAAAATTTTTACCTAAAGCACAAATTCATGTATTATTAGTTGCAATCCCCTTGCAGATTTTTGGATGCTTCTTCGTGAAACCTCCGTACCTCGATCTGGAAGGCGCCGCGGAGCCCGGTGCACATCAAATGGCTCCTTTCCTTTTACCTGCATGAGTTTCACCCGGAAGTTTGTAGCCTGTCTTGATGGGGCGGCCTCCCTTCTTTTCTCCTTCCACCGGAATGACTAATCGTAGACTTTCATTTAAAAGATACGCTCTAAGAGCTAACACTATCCCGTGTAATAAATTCTTTCGTCTGACATATTGTCTGGTTGCTGGCACATAAACAGTTTCGTCTAGCTTTTCTTTCATAATTGCTAAAGTTGCTGCTACCAATCTTTTCTCATTCATGGTGTCTTCTTTCTGCTTCAGCCAGGCTTGAGATGCAGCTTCTTCAATAATGTATCGATATGGTTCCATTAAGTCATAAACCAAAGATGGATAAGAAGCCGGTTCATGTAAATAACCATGCTGAGGAGAAAATTTATGAAAAAGAATCCATCTCAAAAGGATTCCATATAAAAATTTACTTCCGGCATCAAGAGCAGTTGTTATTGGAGATTCTGCACGGCGTGTTTCTTCTTCCAGACCAAGTTGCTCGAACCAGGCTTGCCAATACCTAAAAGACTCGCAGGCTTCAAGTTGACGAACTTCTTTTACAGAATTATAGGAAGCAAGAGTGCGGTACGTTGAACGGCTAATAGCTATGTGGGATTGAAATTTGTCAAAACGATGGCGTATTAGAGTTTTTGCAACATATGCTTTTTTCTGGGAATGTTCTCTGACGAGAATTTGTCTCGTAAGAATGTCAACGTCATCAGATAAAGGAGCAGGATAAAAAATATAAGGCGAAGGAATATTCCGACGATGAATCATACAAGGAATTTTTTTGGAAGCTAAAGCATCAAGAAACTCCAAAGGTAGTTCACCGGTTGCACCATAAAACATAATAAAGTCAATTTTGTCGAGCTCGAGGATTAGGCTACCGCCGTTATATTCAATAATCCAAAATTTTGTCCGGTATTTTTTCTTGACACCTTGGAAATACGGGAGCCAAAGGCTAACCTTGCTATTTCTGGAGGTTGATTTCCAAGTCCATATAAAATCTTCATGTTGTGCCTCTTCAAGTGTTCTTGGAATCGTTTCCTCAGACTTTTTTTGATTTGCATTAGGTGATGAGGGTTCCATCGGTGACAATCTCTTATGTGCTGATTTTAAAAGAGTAGAGAAAAGAAACTAACTTAATTTTAACTAGTTGCTTTTATCTTTCAACAAAAAAGATAAACATAGAGCTTATAGCCAGAAAAGTTTGAATATAGCGACGTATGTGAAAATATGATGGTGGCTTTTATTTATTTCTTTGAGTAAAACTGAAGTTTTTCCGCTAAGGTCTCCTCTAGTAACATGTCTGAAGAATTTTTTGTACGTGACCAAATGAATGAGGCCTACGGCAAGTTCAATTGAGATTTCAAATTAGATGAGATTTCGCACAAAGAGGATGTGATTCCAGAATTTTTTATGCATGTTCGATTCGAAAGAAAAAATATAGAAATCAATCGTATTGAATCTTACAGAATGAAAAAGAGAGAAGAGTTAGAAGGTTGAAGTGGTGGCCCGAACCGGACTTGAACCGGTACAGCTTATCGCCGAGGGATTTTAAGTCCCTTGTGTCTACCAATTTCACCATCGGGCCACACATCAGAGAGACGCATTCTACATACTTTTAATCAAGTTGGCAAATCAAAAAATAAGACCTGTCAAAAAATTTCTTTTTAGCTCCAAAAGATCAATTTATTCGTAAATTAAATTGGTAAAAATGCTCATTCAGAAAATTAGTATTAAAAAATAGCGACAGAAGAAGGAATCAGTCCTAATATTGAGTATGTAAATCATTAAGAGAATAATGAATTTACTCCTTAGCTGCATAAAAATGCACTTAAGACTTAAGGAGGTATAAATATGGAATCCTTAGTTGCCAATGTTTCGGCAATTAATCGTCTTCTAGCCCGTTACGGCGTTAAATTTGGAATTTATAAAAACAATGAGTTCATAGAGCAATTGTTTCCTTTTGACCCGATCCCAAGAGTTATAGACGGTGAAGAATTCGCTGTTTTGGAAAAAGGCCTAAAACAACGTGTAGATGCACTCAACGCTTTTCTTAAAGATATCTATACAAAAAAACAAATTATCAAGGATGGAGTTATTCCTGAAAGTTTTGTTTTTTCATCGAGCGGATATCTCCCGGCTTGCGATAATTTTGTTCCGCCGGGTGAAGTTTTCTCACATATTTCCGGAATTGATTTGGTTCAGGCTGACAGCGGGCAGTGGTACATTCTTGAAGATAACCTGAGGATCCCTTCAGGTGCTTCTTATCCTTTAATTGCCCGCAAGCTCTCAAGAAGAGCAAGTCCGGAGACTTTCAAACACAATAAAGTCGATAACAATGCCGATTACGGGCGCCTTTTGGCTGAAAGTATGAATAGCGTTAACCGTGGCGGATTAAACGTCATACTGACACCCGGAAGATACAACTCAGCTTTCTTTGAACATAGTTATCTGGCTGAAGTAACAGGTTTTCCGCTAGTCATGCCAAATGATCTGTTTGTAAGAAATAACAAACTTTATATTCGTACCCAGCAGGGTGCAGAAGCTCAGGTCGGTGCAATTTACCGCAGAATCTCCGATGAATATCTTGATCCTTTGACATTCAATCCTGACTCTCTGATTGGAGTGCCGGGAATTATGAGCGCATACCTGGCCGGTAATCTGGCTATCGTCAATGCACCGGGAAATGGGGTCGCTGATGATAAAGGGACTTACTATTTTGTTCCTAAGATGGTTTCGTACTATCTCAATGAAGAGCCAATCCTCAATAATGCACCTACTTATTTGCCTTTGTATCCCGAAGACTTGGAATACTGTTTGGATAATATCCAGAATCTGGTTATCAAAGATGTGGCAGAAGCAGGCGGTTATGGAGTACTGTTCGGCCGGGATATGGACGAAAAAACATTAGATGACTGGAGACAGAAAATTCAACTTGAACCGAGAAGATTTATTCTTCAGGAAGTGATCAACTTTATCGATCTTCCAATCCTGGAAGGAGATACAACGGTTCCCAGAAAGGCGGATTTAAGAGCATATGTCGTCTCGTCAGCTGATAAAACTGAAGTTTGGCATTGCGGTTTGACACGCTTTTCACGTGTACCTGATTCATTCGTAGTTAATTCATCACAAGGCGGAGGCTTTAAAGACACATGGGTTATATCTCGATAGAACAAAGTGGCAATCTTTTTTGGTTGGGCCGCTATGTAGAAAGAGTCTGCATGACACTGCATTACTTGGATGAACTCTACGATACCTTGTTAGACCATGACGCTTCAGCGTATAAACAGTTTTGCGTGAAATTGAATATTCCTGACATTTATCAGGATGAGATGGACTTTATTACCTGTTATCAATTCGACGGTAATAATCCCGATTCTCTATATAGCAATTTGTCCAGAGCCTATGACAACGGTCTGATATTAAGAAATATCATCTCAACTCCTGCCTTGTCTTATATTCAAATGTCCTTGGACTTGCTCAAAGAAGGCGAAAAAAACGGAACGTATGCATTATTGAATCAGCAGATTATTGATTATCTGTTGGCGTTTTGGGGTATTCTTGATGAAAAAGTAGGAACTAAACACAAACGCAATCTAATCAAAGCCGGAAGATATTTAGAGCGTCTGGATATGCAGTTACGCTTGGGCGTGAACTGGGAAGATTTACAGGTTACCCTTAGACGACTTCAAAGAAGACTGGAAGGTTCGGGCATTAGAGTGAACGACGAAAAACTCAACGCTCTGGCCTATATGATCGAAACCGGAAAGGGAGACGATATCACCAGACTGGAAGCATTGGATTTAGTGGACAATTTAGTAATTTCCTAACAAAGAAATGAAAAAATATCTCTATTCATTGAGAACGGATCTGAAGTTTTCTGAACCTGCGCAGGTACACACGTTCCTGCTCAGGGCAACCCCGTTTAGGACAATGTCTCAGGAAGCGATGAGGGCGAGTTTAACTTGTAGCCCTTCCTGCGTTCTTAGTCCCTACAAAGATGGATTTGGCAATGTTGTTCATGCAGGATACATCCGAGAAAAACATTCACAGTTTGTCTTTTGTTCGACAGGTGAAATCGCAATAGACAGTTATGTCAAAGATACCTCTGAACCGGCTCCTTACTACCTCTATAACTATCCTTTGACAAAGATGGATGAGCAGTTGAGAGCGTATTTTGAGGATAACGTTCCGTCAGGTAATGTTGATGAGGTAGTTAATTTCTGGTTGACAAGGATATCTTGCGATTTCCGTTACGAAAAGGGTGTTACCACAACTAAGACGACGGCTTCAGAAGCGTGGGCAATAGGATGTGGTGTTTGCCAGGACTACAGTCATATTCTTATCAGCATTTTGAGGGCACAAGGAATTCCCTGCAGATATATTGCCGGTCTTTTGGTTGGCGAGGGCGCAACACATGCCTGGGTAGAGTATTACGATGGAAAATATTGGGTTGGCGTGGATCCCACCCATAACAGCATTTGCAATGACTCTTATATGAAGCTTTCTCAAGGTCCGGATTTTTCTGCCTGCTCGTTGGAAAAAGGCGTTTTTCTCGGTGGCGGAGAACAGTTTATGTTTACAAAGTCAGCTCTTATTGAATTATAGAAATGGTAGAAGAGATTTTATCGCTTGCTCAGCCGGTAAATGAACGTCTGGTTATCAAACGCAATCGGCATGTACCTGTCGGAAATAATTACAAGACTGAAGAATTAAAACGGCTTTGCGTTGTTTCCGGAATTCATGGAGACGAACTTGAGGGACAGTACATTTGTTATGAACTGAACCGGAGGTTGAATGAACATCCTGAATTGCTCCGCGGTATAGTTGATGTTTATCCGGCATTAAACCCGATGGGCATCGATACTATGCAAAGAGGCGTGCCTTTTTTTGACTTGGATATGAACCGGATATTCCCGGGAAATGTCAATGGAGCTGTGGAAGAATGGATTGCAAGCCAGTTGATCAAAGAATTTGCAGACGCTGATTTTGCGATTGATATTCACGCGAGCAATCTTTTTTTAAGAGAAATACCTCAGGTAAGAGTCAACATTAATTCCGCTGAGGATTTAATAGAATACGCTCAAATGCTCGATGTTGATTTTGTATGGGTCCATCAAGCATCGACGGTTCTCGAGTCGACTTTGGCTTACAGTTTAAATTCCATTGGGGTAAAAACTCTTGTAGTTGAAGCGGGTGTCGGAATGAGAATCACAGTTGACTACTGTGAACGTCTCGTAAACGGCATTCTCAATTTACTTAAAAATGAAGGAATGTGGCTCGGAGAAGTAGATCCGGTAAGACAACCTGTGGTTTCAGCAGACCGGGCGGTTTCTTTTATTAATGCAGAAACATCGGGTGTTTTTGTTCCTACGATCCGTCATAGCTCACAAGTGATCCCGGGAGAAATTATCGGCCGGATTGTAGATCCCTTTGAGGGCAAGGTTAAACAGGAATGCGTCTCTCCTGTCATAGGGTTGCTTTTTACTTTAAGAGAATATCCTATCGTCAATGAAGGCTCACTGATAGCCCGCATTTTAGGAGAGAATTAATGGAAGAAAAAGTAATCTTCACATTGAATTCGACATACCGTGAGCCATTCGAAATTCGTTCTTATCATTTCGGAGGATCCGGAAGAAGCGTTTGTGTTATCGGCAATATGCGCGGAAACGAAATTCAACAGATGGTGATAGCCGGACACCTTATCAGAAGACTGAAATCAATTGAGGAGCAGGGCCTCTTTAGAAGAAATTACGGTGTAACGGTTATTCCGTCCGTTAATACTTATTCGGTTAACATCGGTAAACGGTTCTGGGCGATGGACAATTCCGATATTAACCGGATGTTCCCGGGGTATAACAAAGGAGAAACAACCCAGAGAATAGCAGCAGGTTTATTCGAAAAAATCCAGGGTTATAAATATGGGATATATTTAACTTCCAGCTATATTTCCGGGGAGTATGTACCTCACGTAAGAATCGTTAAAACTCCGTATCAGGATGCCGGGGCAGCCCAGTTGTTCGGGTTACCGTTTGTAGTATTAAGAAAGCCAGTCCCGTTTGATACAACAACGCTTAACTTTAATTGGCAGATTTGGAATACACAAACTTTCTCACTAGTTTCAAAAAATACGGAAACGGTCGATATTAAAGAAGCTGAAATGATGTCAGGTTCCATCCTGCGTTTCCTTTCCCGGATGGGGATTATTGATTACAGTATTTACGGAGGGTTTGAGTCAACAACGTTTTACGAAGAGGAACTTGAGACGATCCGATCTGATTCTGCAGGCATATTCGTACCGAAGGTCGGTGTTTTTGAGGAAGTCTTGTCGGGACAGGAAGTGGCACAAATTATAAATCCTCTGACCGGAGAACTTTTAAGTTCTGTTCGTGCAGAAAATGACGGAATTGTTTTTTACAAAAAAGGTGATCCTCTGGTAATGGAACATGAAGAGATATTTATGTTAGTTTCTAGACTTCATATTTAAAAGAAGTTAGATGGCAGCAGACATATATCAGGTTCCTGATCTTGAGCAGGGCACGTTTCACCGCACAGAACAGATTATTAAGAAGAGTCGTTTTATTACTTCCATTGCGCACACTTCTTCTGTTGAAGAGGCTAAAGCTTTTATTGACACTATAAAAGCTGAGTTTAGTGACGCGACTCATAATTGCTGGGCGTATAACGCAGGGGCTGCCTGCTCTACTGCCCAAATAGGCGCAAGCGATGACGGTGAGCCTCACGGAACCGCCGGAAAGCCGATGCTCAACGTCCTTGTTCATAGCGATATCGGTGAGTTGACTGCTGTTGTCACCCGTTATTTCGGCGGAACGTTACTAGGGACAGGAGGTCTGGTTAAAGCTTATTCATCCAGTGTTAAGCAGGGACTGGAAACACTGCCGCTTTGTGAAAGAATGATCGTCGAAAAGCTTTCGTTTACGGTTGAACATAAGTTCATTGGCCAGATTCAAAGACTTTTACCCGACTATCGAGCAAAAATCATCCATCAGGAGTTTCTGATGGATGTGACAATGGAACTGGCTCTTCCTGAACAATTAATTGATCAATTGAAAGAAAAACTTATCAACTTGACCGCCGGAGCAATCCTCTTTGAAGAGTAGACAATCAGCTAATTAGAGTTTCTAAAGGTTCCCGGACCTTTGATAGGTTGAATTGAATTTCGGTCAAATTCCAGGACGGTTTGGAATAAAGACGCGGAACTTTCGTTATCGACAAACACTCCAACTTGTTTTTCTTGCTGAGAAAGCTTAGCCACCGCACTGAGTAGCCATTGCTGACAATACGCATTATCAGTCTTTGACCGCTCATCTAAGAAAACGAGATTCATGTCTGAAATTCGTTCAATCATCTGGTAGAACCCTAAAGCCAAAGCCAGAGAAACAAAATATTTCTCTTCAGCAGTCATGTCTTCTGTGCGTTTGGAAGACTCCTTTATGTATTCATCAACCAGAAGAATATTGAACGGTCTAACAGGATCCGGAATGATGCTGTAACGTGAGTTTAACGAACTGAGTTGCTTGTTTGAGAAGTCAATAAGGATATCAAAGGCCAGAGAAATGACGAAGTTTTTATCTGCCAATAAAGATGGATTGGAGAGCATCGTTACGAAGTCTTCCCATCTCAGGCTTTCGTTTTCTCTCTTTCTTTGTTCAAGACTTTCTCGCTCAAACCTTTGCTTATTGTATAAGTTATGCTCGATTTTTTCGGATAACAAGGCTTCACGAGAAGTTGATTCTCTCAGCTGAGCTTGTTGTGTTTCAATGTTTTCTTTTAATTTCGCCGGCGACGTTTCATCAGAAGAAATGCCTTGAGACAAGACATTTATTTTCTCCTCAAGAGTTTGTTTTAGATGCAGGATTTCTTCTTTACGGGCATTTAGCTGATCATTTTCTCTCTGGAGTTCTTCCTTCTGTTGGGCAGAGATTCGTGAAGCACTGAATTGTGCCTCGGATGAAAAGCCGGTTTCGGTTAGTTTTGTTTCGAAGTTGGAAGTTTCAAGATCGAGCTCTTTCGACAGTAACTCAAGCTGTTTTTCGAGGTTGGAAACGTACTGCAATAAATCTCCATGTTCTTTTTCTTTTTGAGTAAATGAAGCACGTACCTGTTGACTGGCTGTTTTCTGTTTCTCGAATTCTTTTAAAGCATTTTCTTTGAATTCCTGAGAAGATAAACCGCCGAGAGTATCGTTTTTTTCTTTATTAAGTTTCTTTTCTTCCGAATCACAGCGGTTGATTTCAGATTCGAGATCCGAAATTGCTGATTTTTTGGACGCAATGCTTTCCTGACAATCCTGAATTGCAACATTTGTATTATCAAGCTTATTATTGATATCAGTCAGAGCATTATTGTTTTCAATGTAACTCTCACGGCGGTTGACCAGCATGCTCATCTGTTGCTTCAAAGAGGCAATTGAAGTTACCTTAATGCCGTAACGAAGATAGAACTTCTCAAAATCCTTGAAGAGGTTTTCTTTCTGCGTCGAAAGCAAAATATGGTCCTGATCACATTTTTGTAATTTTTTGACGGTCTCAGAAATTCTTAATTTTTGAGTTTCAAGCAACTCGCAAAGCTCTGTAATGGAAGCTTTAACTTTGGTTAATTTACCGACCGACTCATTACATCCGTTTTTATAAGAGTTAATTTGTTCGATTTTGCTTTGAAGGTCGTCTCTTTTGTTTGATAAGAATGTCATTCTCTGACGGACGATTTGGGACCAGGAAATGACTTTCTTTTCTTTAAAGCCTGATATTCCAAGCTGGGATGCCAGGCCGAGAATCTCAGCAGTTAAGTCCTTGATTGAGTCATTGAGGCCTTCGATTATGTTTTTCGAAGCCGTCATCGACTCCTGTAGTAATTCAACCTGTTCTTTAGCCTTAGAAAGAACTGCATGGGATTTCTTTTCTTCTTCCAGAGCCTCTGCTAACTTTTCTTCGGCATTCGTTATAAACGGAGGAGAAGAAACATACGGATGGTGAATAGCACCGCAGAGAGGGCACGGTTTTCCGTTTTCTAGCTGTTGCCTCTGTGATTCCAGATTTTTTACTTTTTGCTGAAACAGTAAAATCGTTTCAGCATCCGAGACAATCGTTTGCTTATCCTTATAAATTTGTGCGGAGTTGTTCAGAGCAACTGTTGCGACCTTAAATTCATTGGAGTATTTAGTCAGGATATCCTTTTCAGAAGTAAAGGATTCATAAAGAGAGGCAATTTTTTCAATTAGAAGTTTTAAATCATTCAGGCCAGACAATTTCCCTTCAAAAACTTCCAGATCTTTATATAAGGACTCTTCGGTAACGCTTCCCAAGGCTTTTGAGATATGGCGCTCTTTAATGACAACATCACTTTGCAGAAAGACTTCTTCTTTTTTCAGTGAAGTCAAAAGAGATTCGTTCTCCTGAAACTCTGATCTTGTTTTTTCTAGCTCTTTCTGAAGATTTTTTTGTTCTTGTATTGAGTTCTCAATATCTCTATTAATCTTGTCAAAGAAATCAAGTCCGGCCTGATAAGAAGAAAGTTCATCTCTTAATTTATCGTCAGCCCCGATATCGGAGATTTTCTTAAGTAAGAGCTGTTGTTTGTTTTTATCTACGTTGTAGGAATCTTTTAATGAGGCCAATGAATCGGATAGTGTTTTTAGTTCTGTCTGTTGGCCATCGAGAAGTAATTTTTTATCTTTTATCTGAGCCCGGAGTTCGGCAATCGTGTTTTCAATTTCGATGCCTTTTTGCAATAGAGCTTCTTTGTCACTGTAATTTCGTTCTGCAACACGAAGAGCTTTTTCGCTTTCTTCAAAAGCGGATTGGAAATTTTTGAACTTATCTGTACTGATAGTCAATTTAGAGCGGTTCTCGTCCAACTGTTTCTGCCTTTCTGTGAAATCAATTCTCATCAACTTGAGCAGGTTATAGTCAAAAGACAGCTCTTCAGCTTTGACCGATTTTTCAAGTACAGGTTTTTTGATATCAAATCTTGCGATATCGGCCTTTAGGACATTTTCATCTTTTAATACTTTCTGTAGCTCTTCTTTGAAGGCTTCAATTTGTTCTAACTGTTCCAGAAGTCCCGAATTTTTCTTCATTAAATCCTTAAGAGAAGAAATGTTAGATTTTAGGATTAACAATTCTCTATTTAATTCGTCTTCCTCTTCGGATGAAAGGAGTTCAAAAGCGTCCACCATTTTCCGTGAAACTTCGGCAGCGATTCTTTTACGTTTGGCAATGTCCTTGGTTAATGAAGAAATGTATTTAAGCTTGTCATCTCCGAGAAAGTTAGAGATTTCCTTAATCTTTTCTGTGGTGCCTGATGAAAGAAGTTTTAAGAAATTTTCCGGTTTGATGAAAAGTAATTGCTTAAAGGTCCTTTGATCCAGTTTTGTAATAGTTTCGATTGTTTTGTTGATGGTTGTAAGATTGTCATCAATTACTTCATTTGAATCATATTTAAAAACCCTTTTTTCGAGTGTTTCTCCACCAGAATACGAAAGTGAGAATTTAGCTTTGTAAATAGTATTTCCACAGGAAAATTTGATTTCTGAGGCAATGTTTTCTCTTCTATTGTCAGAAATATCAGAGGAATTCCGGAAAAAACTGATGCCATACAAACTAAGAGTGACAGCATCAATTAAAACTTTGTCGTAAGAATTATTTTTTCCAAAAAGTGCATATCCTGAAGTTTTCTCAAAGCACGGGGAGGTCAAGTCTATTGACCAGGAGCCAGAAAAAGGAGCAAAGTTAGAAAAACTTATCGAAAGAATCTTCATATTCCGGAACAAAATGGAGCTAAAAAATCAGACTTAATTATAGACAGAAGAGAGAAAACTTCATTTGTGAAGATTGTTACCGTACCAAACGAAAAGGCCGCCAAAGGCGGCCGCGTAGAATCAATTCCTACAAGCATCTTTTAAAGATGCCATCAAAACCGATTAGTTAATTTTTGAGTTCTTCAGGTACTTTTCCTCCATTGGCAGCTAACTGCTGCATAACAGCCTTATGAAGCCAAATATTCATTTGAGAATAATCACCGCCAATTAAATCTTTCGGGCAGTTCAATTCTTCGGCAAGCTGTTTTCTATTTGCTAAAGACGAATCGATTCCAAGTAATTTGAGTAAGTCAACAATGGATTGTTTCCAGTTAAGTTTTTCCGGATTCTTAGCGGCCAAAGCTTCGCAAACAGCTACTACGTCAACAGTTTCTGCCGGTGTCGCTGTCGTGGTTGTTTCTGTAGCAGCCACTACTTCAGGGGACTGGACCGGTGTTTCGGGTGCGGCCGGTGCTTCTGCAGCCTGAACTTCATTTCCGGCAACAGCTTCTACAGCTTTTTTCTTCAAAAAGCCGAGTTTTTCCATGATTGCGCCAAAAATACTCATAAATCACTCCTTTTAAAGATTAAGAACTTAGTTGAATCTTAAATAAATGAAGAAATAAAGGAAAAGGAGTTTTCCCGTTTCAAGAAATCTCATATAGATTTTCAAGAATGTGCTGGGAAGTACCTGTGTTCTAAGATTGAAAAGGCAGTTCTCTTCGATATTGAGAAACAAAAATAGGAAGCCGATGGCTTCCTTCAAGATAAAAAGTTGAAATTATTCAGCTTTGTAGTCTTTTATTCCAAAAAGTTTGGCTAACTCTTCAGTTGTCAGATTTTCATCGAAAGGAAGATATTTTCCGTCCGGTGTCTGGAAAACGCCGTATGGGACGGCTCTGCAACCTGCTCTACGATGCAGTTTTGTATTGGTCCAGACTTTATTTCTGATGTCGGTCGGCAATTTTGAAATATCGTACTTAATGCCTCTGAAATCAGGATCTTTAAAGTGCTCATGCTGTTCTTCAAAAATCTTGTACGGGTCTTTAGCGGCCAGCATGGTTGTACCCTGAGGTTCTGAATGAATGTTCAGATAAGAAATCGGGTAGTAGATGACATGAACATATTTTTCAAGAGGTTTAATTCTTTTTTGCAATGTAATGCAATCAGGACATTGTGCATCAAAGGCAACTAATGCAAGAGGTTTGCCTTCACCATCCGGAGAAGAAAAACCGGTACCATCTTTCAAGAAGGAATCCCACATCTTTTTACCGTCCCAAATGACAGGAACGTTTGCAGGACGGGCGGACGCTGTAGACATAGTTGCTGCAGCTAAAGCTCCTAATGAAGAAGCCAAAAAGACACGACGTTTGATTGTAGCCATATTTCACCTGTCATCAAAGAAAAGTAGTCACACAGAATATAGTCTCGATTTCTTGCATGACTCTTAAAAAGTTAAAAATCGTTATTATTAAAAAAGGCCGCATAATTCATGCGGCCAATTAAGAAAATGATGATTAGGAAATTATTTCTTGTTGAAAGAGTCTTTCAATGGTACGGCCAAGTTGAAGACTAAATTATCCGGTTTGAAGTCTTTCTGATCTGCTACATAGTATCCGTTTCTTTCAAACTGGAACTTTTCTTCCGGCTTAGCGTCCTTCAAAGAAGTTTCAACATATGATTGAAGAATAGTCTTGCTGTTCTTATTCAACAGCTCTCTGAAGTCTTGTCCTCCTTCATCAGGATGTTCAAGAGTAAAGAGTCTGTCATAAAGGCGAATCTCAGCCGGCAATGCGTCTTCCTTACTTAACCAGTGAATTGCAGCCTTTGTCTTGATGTTGTTTGCTCCTTCCGAACCGCTCTTGGTTTCAGGATAATACTTGGCGTGGACCGCGACAATGTTGCCGTTTTCATCTTTATCCACATGGGTTGCCTCAATGACATAAGCATGGCGTAACCGAACCGGCAAAGCGGGTTTCTCTTCAGTTGCCAATGTCAAACGGCGATAGCCCTTGGGAGGATTCTCAGAGAAGTCATCCTGTTCAATCCATAATTCCTTACTGAACTTCAGTTTACGAGAACCCCTTTCTGGATGCTGCGGATGATTTAATGTTTCGACTTCTTCAATCAAATCATCAGGATAATTATCAATGATCAGTTTCAACGGTTTTTGAACAGCGATGCGTCTGTCGGCGGAGGCATCGAGTACTTCCCGCAGGCAACCTTCAAGGACGGAGTAATCAATCCAACCGCCTGTTTGCTTAGAAACCCCGATCCGATCGCAGAAAAGCTGCATTGCTTCTGCTGTGTATCCTCTCCTTCTAAGGCCTACTAACGTAGGCATTCTCGGATCGTCCCAGCCTTCAACCAGACCTTCCTTAACAAGGGCGATCAGTTTACGTTTGCTTAGTACAACGTTAGTAATGTTCAGACGATTGAACTCATATTGGTGAGGCAGCAAGAAGTAATTAGGCTTGACTACTTTGCTCAGAACATCAGACAAGAGTGGTGTGAAATGCTCCGGAGCAGCCAAAATCTTATTGAGAATTTCATCACTTTTTACGGAAGTTAATTCAGGATTTTCTTTGATTTCATTTAAAACCTTTAATAAATCCTGTTCTTCAGCATTCTGACCCAGTTTCCATTTGAACTTCACTGCACCAGTAGCAAAGTTGTTTTTCTTCTCCTGATCCGAAGAAGCTGCAAGTTCTGCTAAGTACTTTTTGGCCTGTTCGAATAACGGAGCTCTAGTCACCGGAATTGAGCGCTCAGTAGCCCAGTTATAGAAAGCTCTCTGGTCTTCGAACTCGAGTGTGCAAATGGAATGGGTGATGTTTTCCAATACATCTTCGAGCGGATGAGCAAAGGTATACATCGGATAAATGCACCATTTGTCACCTGTTCTGTGGTGATTGGCAAAGCGAATTCTGTAAATTGCCGGGTCTCTAAGATTGATATTCCGAGAGCTCATATCGATTTTGCTACGGAGAACGCGGCTACCTTCCGGATATTTACCCTCACGCATTTCGCGGAAAATCCGTAAATTTTCTTCGATTGGACGATCTCTATACGGAGAGTTCTTTCCGGGTGTATTGAAGGTTCCCCGGTTTTCTTTCATTTCATCTGCTGTTTGCTCATCTACATAGGCGTCACCGGTCTTGATTAAATGTTCAGCAATGTCGTACATATAATCAAAATAATCAGATGCAAAGTAATAGTTACATTCTTTATCATCTTTCCAGTCAAAGCCCAGCCAATTGACTGAACCTAAAATTGAGTCGACATACTCCTGATCTTCCTTGACCGGATTAGTATCATCAAAACGCATATGACAGCGTCCGCTAAATTCTTTAGCAAGTCCAAAATTCAAGCAAATACTTTTTGCGTGGCCGATATGAAGGTAACCATTAGGTTCCGGAGGAAAGCGTAGTCTGACTTTTGCAGTATCGACAGGACCTTCCATTTGTTCTGTATAAGTTCCGGGAGTTCCTCTCCAGTGTCTTGGCTCGTTGGCCCCGGTTTCGAGGTCCTCGTTAATAATATTTTTTAGAAAATTTGTAATATGGCTGCTGACAGCTTTCGGCTTATTTTCAGACATGTGTATTTATTTCAATTCAGATAATTAAGAACTAATCTTTCTATTTTACTGACTTTTGTATAAAGGAATATCAGATTTTGAAACTAGTTATCGACTATTTCGGCGTTGATAAATAGTTGTTACGGGTTAAAGTTTTTCTTTGCAAGCACTTTTTGCATAAATCGAAATTCAGCAGCGTTAACGAAAATTAGGAGCAAAGAGATTATGTTGTATTTAACCTTTTTAAGGTTTAAATATTAACGTCTCTGGTGCAGTCAAAGCTATTTTTTTGCGTTCTATTCCGACTTCTTTTTCGCTGGAAGTTAATATTTGGTGCGAAGTTGTCAACACTGGTTTGCTAAACCGATAACATTTTTAAAACCAAGCAAAATTAGTAAATTCAGTTTGTTGACAGTTAATCGAGCGGTTTTTGTTGGTTTTCTCAAAAATGTTCAAAATAACCGAATGCATCCAGTTTGAAAAAACGTTTAGTACTTACAGTTTTTTCACAGTCCTTATCAAACTTGGAAGTTTGAGGTTGAGTTTCTTTATTACCAGATCTTTGGGTCAAATGATTTGAGATAAGGGCTTTTGAAAGAAAAAAGCAGTTACAGTCTTTTTGCAACGGTAACTGCTAATCTTCTAATGTCCAATTCTGCTAATTAATCTTCTTGGAATGCTACTTCTCTGGTCTTTTTAATTGTTGGAAGAAGGACAAGGACAAGAAGGAATGCTGCCATCATTAACAAAACCAGAGAGATTGGCCGAGTAAAGAAAGTTGAAGGATCTCCTCTGGAAAGTAACAAGGCCCGCCGTAAATTTTCTTCCATCATAGGACCGAGAATGAAGCCCAGGATAAGGGGAGCAGGTTCACACTGTAGTTTGTAAAAGATATAACCAATGGCTCCAAAGATAATGGTGATATATACATCGAACGGATTGTTATTGATGGAATAAACACCGATACAGCAAAAAGTAAGAATAGCGGGATATAACCAGCTATAAGGAACCCTCAGAAGCTGTACCCACATGCCAATCAGCGGCAAATTTAGAATAACCAGCATCAGATTTCCAATCCACATGGAAACGATGAGTCCCCAAAACAGCGTAGGATTTGTGCTCATCACTTGTGGTCCCGGCGTAATGTTGTGGATCATTAATGCTCCAATCATTAAAGCCATGGTTGCATTACTTGGGATACCCAATGTCAACATAGGAATAAAACTGGTCTGCGCCCCTGCATTGTTAGCTGACTCCGGACCGGCAACTCCGTTAATATTTCCTTGTCCGAATGGTGGGTCTGCTTTGTCACCGCAACGTTTCTTTTCCAAAGAATAGGAGGCAAAAGAAGCAAGTAAAGCTCCGCCTCCGGGCAGGATTCCAAGGAAAGAGCCAAGTAGTGTTCCTCTGGTAATCGCAGGTAAGGCTTTGACAAGAACCGCTTTAGACGGCCAAATTGACCCTACTTTATTAGTTAAAGATTCTCTGGTTTGACCTTTTTGCAGATTGACCATAATTTCAGTAAAGCCGAAAAGCCCCATTGAAATTGCAACGAAATCGATACCGTCCTGTAATTCGGAGATCCCGAAGTCAAAGCGGAAAGCGCCCGAGTTGATATCTGCTCCGATAATTCCAAGTAGTAATCCCAGGATAATCATGGCAAACGCTTTCAATATCGAGCCGTTGGCAAGTACGACAGCGCCTACTAAGCCAAGAACCATCAAACTAAAATATTCAGCCGGACCAAATTTGAATGCCAGCTCGATGAGGGGAGGGGCAAAAGCTGCAACGAGAATGGTCGCAAAACAGCCTGCAATAAATGATCCGATTGCTGATATTCCGAGGGCTGTGCCGGCCTGTCCTTTTCTGGCCATTTGATAACCGTCCAGACACGTTACGACCGAAGCTGCTTCTCCGGGCAGATTGACTAAAATTGCGGTGGTAGAGCCCCCGTACTGGGAGCCATAATATATACCGGCCAGCATGATAAGTGCTGACGTCGGATCGAGAGTGTAGGTTATAGGCAATAACATTGACAGAGTTGCAACAGGGCCCAAGCCCGGTAAAACTCCGATTAACGTTCCTAATGTGACGCCCAGGAAACAATAAAAAAGATTAGAAACGGATAAAGCTGTTGAAAATCCAAGTGCGAGGTTGTTTATTAAATCCATTTTTAATCCTCTTAGTTGGACTCGATAAAACTTGGCCAAATAGGAACTGTCAAGTCAAGACCAAGTACAAATACCAGCCAGACCACAATACTTAGAATGATGCAAAGAACAATGGTCTGAAGCCATTTGAAATTACGGTTAGCAAGGCCGCTTAAGAGGATCATTGCCGCCGTAGCCGGAATGAGGCCGCCGGGTCTTAAGAGAAGAGCAAAAACAAAAACAGACCCGAGAATCACTAAAATGGCTCTCCAGTCAAAGGAACCGATTTTGTCATCGCCTTGTGGAGCTATAAAAAAAGATTTGAGACTGATAATAATGCCAAGAAATAATAAGAAGCCGCCTAACAGCATCGGAAAATATCCGGGTCCCATTCTGGAAGCCGTCCCGAGGGGATAGGTAGCAATGGAATAAAAGCAAAAGAAGGAGCCGAAAGCTGAAAATAAAATACCGGCCCAAAAGTCTCGTTGGTCTTTAATCATAGTTTTAAAAATCAAGGCGGGAGCATGGCCCCCGCGGGATTTATATCTGGATGGTTTTAATCAACTTTAGCGCCGCTAGCTGCGACGATCTTCTTGTATTTTGCCAATTCAGATTTAACAAAAGCATTTAACTCATCAGGTGTACCTGCTTTGGGAACGGCGCCCATTTTTTTGAATCTTTCAGCCATGGCCGGTGAGTTAATGGCTTTAACTAAAGCCGCATTAAGTTTATCCTGGACATTCTTATCCATTTTTGCCGGTGCGAAGAAGGCATACCATGTTGAAATGTCAAAACCCGGAACACCGGCTTCTTCCATTGTTGGAGTATTCGGTAATTCAGGTGCACGGAATGTAGTTGTAACAGCCAGTGGGATAAGCTTTCCATCCTGAATGTTGGCTAATGCAGAAGCCAGATTGTCAAAGATAAGATCGCATTCACCTGACAAAACGCTCATACGAGCTGCAGCAGCTCCCTTGAACGGGATATGCATCATCTGAACGCCCGCAGCAGTTTTCAGTAATTCACCAGACATGTGGCCTGCAGAACCGTTACCACCGGAAGAGTAATTAAGTTTGTCCGGATTTTTCTTAAGATATTCAATCAATGATTTGACATCTTTTATACCGGTTTTCTTAGAGAACTCCGGTGTGATAACTAAGACGTTAGGAGTCTGAGCAACTAATGTCAAAGGAGTAAAGTCCTTGATTGGATCATAAGGAAGTTTGCTAAAAAGGTTCGGGTTTACGGCGTGAGTTGCAAGAGCGCCCATAACAATGGTTTTACCGTCCGGTTTTTGATTGGAGACGTACTCAACACCGATATTGCCACCGGCACCGGGTTTGTTTTCAACAATAATGTTGCCTAAATCTTTGCGGGCTTCTTCAGCAATTGCACGTGCAGTTACATCCAAAGGACCTCCGGCAGAGTAAGGGACGATGATACGGATAGGATCATCAGCCCAGCTGATTCCGGGAACAGAGATTAGAGCGGCTGCTGCAATTGAAGTGCAGACAGTACGGCGGGTCATAGAAATTTTCATTTTTATTTTCTCCTCGGGTTATGAGTCTTTTTTGAGGCGTTACTGCCCCTAACATATGAAATTTTACCTGTAAAGAGCCGCAATCTCGGTATCAGTAAAAGGAATATTTTGAGCCAGTGGAACAAAGATGCTACAAAGAGCTCAATGCACTGCGGCGTGCAGAGAAAATATTTCTTAGGCCTTTTAAGTCAATGAGGTGAACACGTTTTTGACGGATTTCAATTAAATTAGCATCCGAAAACTTTGAAAGAACACGGCTGACAGTTTCAGGTTTCATACCGAGGAAACTGCCAATATCAGATCTTGTCATCCGTAAAATAAATTCGGTCCTAGAATATCCCCGGCTTTCAAAACGGTGAGACATGTCCAGTAAGAAGTAGGCTATTTTTTCTTCCGAGCGAAATGAACCTAAGGAAAACATATTTTTGTTTCCTCTTACATACTCAGCACTTAAATAGCGCAACAAATTTTTATTGAGGGTGAAGGAGCGGTGGCAGAGCTTTTCAAAATCGTTAAAAGGAACGACACAGACTTCCGAATCCTCCATTGCTGAAAGATCGCAAAAATGCTCTCCGCTTGCAATTCCCCCAAGGCCCAGCATTTCCCCGGGAAAATAAAATTCTGTTACCTGCTCAGTTCCATCGGCTGTTGTTAGGGTGCTCTTAAAAGAGCCGGTACGGATAACATATAGGTTTTTAAAAGAAGATGATTTGTAAAACAGTTTATCTCCCTTGTGGACTTTTTTTGTAGTACTGATAATACTGATTAAATCGTCCATTTCAGGTTCTGTTAACCCTGCCGAAAGACAATTGAGCCTCAGACCACATGTTTTGCAAGAAGCAGAAAGGCGCTCATTTGAATTTCTTAAAAACATTACTTGGGCTCAAGGAGTTAGGGTTAAAGAAAATGATGGGTTGTCTTGGTTCGATTGAGTATATAAGATTTGTAAAACTTAAGATACAGGTAGTTCTCATAACGAAGGAACAATAAATGTCAGAACAAAAAAAGACCGGCGTAGAGTTGCCGGAATTAGATATTCTTCAGCGGTTTGACGTCCCCGGTCCCCGCTATACGTCTTATCCGACGGCAGACAGGTTTAAAAAAGAATTTGGACCGAAAGAGTATGCTGAAGTTCTCTCAAGCAGGGCAACTGTATCGCCTGAGGCAGCTCTATCTCTGTATGTCCATATTCCGTTTTGTTCCAATATTTGCTACTACTGCGGTTGCAACAAAGAAATCACAAAGGATCATTCCAAATCAGCTCAATACATCGAAACTCTTGGAAAAGAGTGTGACCTGATTAAGGATGTAATGACCGGAACTCACACTGTTGAACAATTGCATTTCGGCGGCGGTTCCCCGACATTTCTTGAGCATGACGAAATAGCCCAAGTGATGGAAACACTGACATCGCGTTTTCCACTTGAAGAAAACGCTGAAGTTTCAATTGAGGTTGATCCGAGATGTTGCGATCCAAAAAAAGTGGAAACACTGGCAAAAGCCGGTTTTAACCGCATGAGTGTCGGCCAACAGGACTTCGATAACAGAGTTCAGATTGCAGTCAATCGCATCCAGCCGTTTGAAATGACGAAAGCAACTATGGATGCGGCACGTGCAAACGGTTTTGGTTCCATCAATATGGATTTGATTTATGGGCTTCCGTTCCAGAGTCAGGATTCTTTTAATGTCACTTTGGATAAGGTTCTTGAACTATCTCCGGATAGAATTGCCTTATATCACTATGCCCATTTGCCGGAACATTTCAAAGCACAAAGACGAATCAATGCTGAAGACCTTCCGAGCACACCGGAAAAAGTCCAAATCATGCTCAATGCTATCCGTCGTCTGACTTCCTCCGGATATCACTTTATCGGCATGGATCATTTTGCTAAGGACAGCGATACATTGTCTCAAGCTCAGGAAAACGGTACGTTACAACGTAATTTCCAAGGCTATTCCACAAAGCCGGAATGCGATATGGTTGCTCTCGGAGTCTCTTCTATCAGTAAGGTTGCCGGTTGTTACGCAGCCAATGCCAGAGATCTTCCGACATACTACGAACGAATTAACAATGGTGAGCTGGCTACTATCCGAGGGTATGCTTTAAATGCTGATGACAAGCTCCGTGCCAAAGTCATCATGAATCTGATGTGTCAATTTGCCGTCAACAAAGCACAGATAGAAGACGAATTCGGTATTAAGTTCGATGAGTACTTTGCTTATGAACTTAGAAACCTCGAGCATTTCGCTAAAGAAGGCTTGTGCGAACTTTCGAAGGACAAGATAGTTGTTACACCGAAAGGAAAACTTCTTGTTAGAGCCGTAGCGATGAATTTTGACCGCTACCTCAGAGAAGATGAAAGAGTACGCCGTTACTCCAAGATAGTATAAAAAAACTGTCAGGACACTTCTACGGGAGAATTTTCTCCCGTAATTGTTATCAGAGTCAGGCGTGTAAGCCTTAACGCTTTGTTAAAATTAATACATTGTGCTGGTTTTACCGGCTATTTTTGTTTGAGAATTTAAATGTTTACTGCTTCACAGATTCGCTCAACTTTCTTAAAGTTTATGGAATCAAAGGGCCACACCATCGTGGCATCAAGCCCTGTGGTTCCCGGAGATGATCCGACATTGTTGTTTACCAATGCCGGTATGAATCAATTTAAAGATGTCTTCCTCGGATTTGACAAACGTCCATATAAACGTGCAACCACATCCCAAAAATGTGTCCGAGCAGGCGGAAAGCACAATGACCTGGAAAACGTTGGTTATACCGCCCGCCACCATACTTTCTTTGAAATGCTCGGTAATTTCAGCTTTGGTGACTATTTCAAGCGCGATGCTATTAAAAATGCATGGGAACTTTTGACAAAGCACTTTATGCTTCCGCCGGAAAAGCTCTGGGTTACGGTTTACGCAGAAGATGATGAAGCCTATGACATCTGGAATAAAGAAGTAGGTGTTCCTGCCGAACGCATTGTACGTATCGGTGACAACAAGGGAGCTCGTTATGCTTCGGATAATTTCTGGATGATGGGCGATACCGGCCCATGCGGACCCTGCTCAGAAATTTTCTATGACCATGGAGAAGAAGTGCAGGGAGGTCCTCCGGGAAGCCCTGACGAAGACGGTGACAGATACATCGAAATTTGGAATCTCGTGTTTATGCAATACAACAGAGATGAAAAAGGAGAGATGCATCTTCTCCCGAAGCCATCTGTTGATACAGGCATGGGCTTGGAAAGAATTTCTGCCGTGTTACAGCACGTCCACTCCAACTATGACATTGACCTCTTCCAGAACCTGATGAAGGCTGTCAAGAAAGCTGTGGAAGAAGCCGGTGCTGAAAATGTTGATCCGAATTCTCCTTCGCTGAAAGTTATTGCAGACCATATCCGTGCATGTTCTTTTATTATCGCCGACGGAATTCTTCCGGGTAATGAAGGAAGAAGCTATGTTTTACGCCGTATTGCCCGCAGAGGTATGCGTCATGGCTTCAAACTCGGTGCCAGAAAGCTGTTTTTCAATACTCTGGTTAAAGCCGTTGCTAAAGAAATGGGCGAACAGTACCCTGAGTTGAATAATCCTCGTATCCAGGAAGTTCTTCTGCAGGAAGAAGTCAGATTCTCTCAGACTTTAGCCAAAGGTCTTGAAATTTTGAATGAAGCACTCAAGGACGGAACAAAGGTTCTTAGCGGTGATGTTGCATTCAAACTTCACGATACATATGGATTCCCGGTTGATTTGACAGCTGACGTTTGCCGTGAAAGAGGCGTCACAGTTGATATCGAGGGCTTTGATGCAGCCATGGAAAAACAAAGAGAACTTGCCCGTTCACAAGGCAAATTCAAGATGGCTCAAGGTCTGGAATATGCCGGTGCTCCGACACAATTCTTGGGCTACGAAACCCTCAAGGTTGCGGGCTGCAAAGTAGAAGCTATTTACAAAGACGGAGAAATCGTAACGGAAGCAGAATCCGGAGACGAAGTTGTTGTTGTATTCGATAAAACTCCTTTCTATGCAGAAAGCGGCGGTCAGGTTGGAGATAAAGGCTTATTTAAGAATAAGACAACCATTCTTAAAGTTGACGACACCTTCAAGATCAAAGCTGATGTGTTCGGTCACATGGTTTACGTTGCAGAAGGAAGCGTCAAAGACGGTGATCTCTTTACAGCGACTGTTGATGAAGAAAACCGGGAAGCTACAGCCAGAAACCACTCCGTTACCCATATTATGCATAAGGCTTTGAGAGAAGTATTAGGCAGCCACGTTCAGCAGCGTGGTTCTATGGTCAACGGTGACAGAACCAGATTTGACTTTGTGCATAACGGCCCAATGACCGAAGAACAAATTTTCCAAGTTGAAAATATTGTCAATAAGGAAATTCTGCGTAATACAGAAACAATGACACGGGTCATGCCTATTGATGAAGCCAAAAAGACTGATGCGGTGATGCTTTTTGGCGAAAAATACGGCGAGGTTGTTCGTGTTCTCAACATTGGTTCGAGCTGCGAATTCTGTGGAGGTACCCATGTCCAGAGAACCGGCGATATCGGCATGTTCAAGATCGTCAGTGAGTCTGCAGTTGCCGCCGGTGTCCGAAGAATTGAAGCCGTTACTGGTATGAATGCTTTGCACTTTACCCAGAATCAGGAGAAAGCTCTTGAAGAAGTCGCTGCAGAATTCAAGGCTCCGGTTTCAGAGGTACAGGGCAAAGTCCAGGACACTCTGGCAACGGTTAAGAGTCTTGAAAAAGAATTGTCCGTATTGAAGACAAAACTGGCTCAAAGCGCCTCTTCAAATGTTGCATCGCAGGCTGAAGACATCAACGGAGCTAAAGTGCTTGTTGTTGAAATGAAGGGCATCGAAACTAAGGCTCTCAGAGATTCAATTGACAAGCTCAAGGATACTTTGAAGTCCGCCGTAGTCGTTCTTCTGAAGTCTGAGGACGGAAAGGCCAGCGTTGCAGTTGGAGTCACTAAAGATCTGACCGGTAAGATTAAAGCCGGTGAGGTTGTTTCCTACATTGCCTCAGAACTTGGTGGTAAAGGGGGCGGTAGACCTGACTTTGCACAAGGCGGCGGTGCTGCTCCGGCCGATATGAATAAAGTTATTACTGACGCGAAGAAGTTCATATCAGCAAAACTCTAATGAATTTTCGCTAAACAAAAGGTGTGCCAACTAAAACGCTGAGCACACCTTTTTTGTTACCTGCAAAGTCTGCTTAACTGGATAATTTATTTAAAAATTTTCGGTCATTGGATACTATTTTTGACAGCGGTGAAGAAGATGAAAATTCAACGCTGTCAATACATTACCGGATATTAGCTTTTAGTCCGGATATCCTTGAGGGTTTTTAGACTGCCAATTCCAGGTGTCCTTGCACATGGTCTCAATATCTCTTTTTGCAGTCCAGCCAAGTAAAGTTTTGGCTAAAGACGGATTGGTCCAGTAGGCAGCTTTGTCTCCTGCTCTTCTTGGACAGATTTGATATGGAACTTTCTTTCCGCTAGCTTTTTCAAAAGCTTTAATCAGCTCAAGAACGCTTGTAGAGCCTCCGGTTCCAAGATTAACTGTCAGAAGTTGAGGACCTTTACTGAGAACGTCAAGAGCGTTTAAATGGCCTTCTACGAGGTCCATAACATGGATATAATCTCTGCATCCGGTTCCATCCCGTGTCGGATAATCATTACCGAACACATTCAAATGAGCGCGCTTACCAACTGCCACCTGTGAAATAAACGGCATCAGATTGTTGGGAATACCGTTGGGGTCTTCTCCGATTAAGCCGCTTTCGTGAGCACCTACCGGATTGAAATAACGGAGAATTGCAATGGACCAGTCAGGTTCCGCTTTGTATAGTTTACGGAGGACTTCCTCGATCATCCATTTGCTTAATCCGTAATTATTGATTGGGGCCAAAGGAGTTTCTTCGTTGAATTCGTCATAACCCGGGTCACCGTAAACGGTAGCTGAGGAAGAAAATACAAATTTCTTGACATTAAATTTCTTCATTACCCGAAGTAAAACGATAGTCCCTTCAACGTTGTAAGAAAAATATAAGAGAGGATCCGTCTCAGATTCACCCACAGCTTTTTTACCTGCAAAGTTAATCACGGCGTCGATTTGGTGGTTTCGGAATAAATTTTCCAATTCCTGTTCATTTCGAATATCGCCTTTGACTAATAAAGGGCGTACTCCGGTGATTTGTTCGATACGATCAAGTACAGCCGGTTTACTGTTACTGAAGTTATCAAAAATTATCGGAGTATAGCCGGACTCGATGAGACGAACGACCATATGGGAGCCGATATAACCGGTACCGCCTGTAACAAGAATATTCTGAGACATTTAAAAATCCAAAAAAAGAGCCTTGTTGGGATACAACAAGGCCGGGAAAGAGAAATTACTTACTCAAAGCATCAATGATGCGGCGGTTAACTTCTTTAACCTCACCGATACCATCAACTTTGACATACTTTGTATTGCTTTGGCCGCTGGCTGCCAGATTCTGGTAGAAATCGACAAGAGCTTCTGTCTGGTTGTGGTAAACCTGTAAGCGCTTCTTGACTGTTTCTTCTTTATCGTCGTCACGCTGAATGAGATCTTCGCCGGTGACATCGTCTTTTCCCTCAACTTTAGGAGGATTAAATTTGATGTGATAGCTTCTGCCGGAAGGAAGATGAACTCTTCTTCCGCTCATTCTTTCAAGAATGGCTTCGTCAGGAACAGCGATTTCTAAAACATAGTCAATTGGAATACCGGCATCTTTAAGGGCTTCCGCCTGTGGAATCGTACGCGGGAATCCGTCAAATAAGAAACCGTTTTTGCAGTCCGGCTGCTGGAGTCTTTCTTTGACAAGACCGATAATGATGTCATCGCTAACGAGCTCTCCGGCATCCATAATCTTCTTAGCAGCAAGTCCGAGTGGTGTTCCGGCTTTAACTGCAGCTCTCAGCATATCACCGGTTGAGATCTGAGGAATGTTATAGTGAGCAGTAATCAGGGCTGCTTGAGTACCTTTTCCGGCACCCGGGGCTCCAAGAAGAATCAAGCGCATTTGGCGACTCCATGAATTTATTTATCAAAGAATTAATTTTAAAAGAATTAAGCCGACTTTTAAAGTAAGTCGGCTCAATGGCTGGCTATCTTAAATTAACCGTTAGCAGCAGAAAAGTGCTTTCTCACACGTTCCAAATCTTCGGGAGTGTCGACACCCGGCGGTATTCCTTTATCGAAAATCTCGACTCCGATTTTGTATCCGTGCCACAGTGCTCTCAATTGTTCAAGGCTTTCTACCGTTTCGATTGGAGATTTTTCAAGCTTTGGATACACCTTTAAAAAACCGGCACGATAACTATAAATGCCGACATGACGCAAAGCTAAATCCTCCGGAATTTGCTCTTTAGTCTTGGCAAAATTGTCTCTATCCCATGGTAAAGGGGCTCTGCTAAAGGTAAGGGCTTCCTGTTTTTTATTTAATTCAACTTTGACGACATTCGGATTAAAAAACTCTTCAGCCGACTTAATACGGATAGCGGCCGTACCCATCGCACAATCAGAGTTTTTTTGCAGGATTTCTGCGACCATGTTGATGATATCAACCGGAATTAGAGGTTCATCTCCCTGGACATTAACAATGATTTCTTCATTCGGGATGTTAAGTTTATCAACAACTTCACTGAGCCGGTCTGTGCCACAGGCGCAGTCTTTGGAGGTCAGACAAGCCTGTATTCCATAGTTCTTACAGGCTTCCTCGATGAGTAGATCATCACACGCAACAATGATGCGGGAAGCTAGAGACTGGCGGGCCTGCTGTGCAACCCGTACAACCATTGGAACTCCGTTGATGAGAGCTAAAGGTTTATTCGGAAGACGCGTACTGGCTAAACGCGCAGGGATGATGACTGAAAAACTCATTTTTCTTTTTCCTCCAATTCTTCTTCCGTCAAATCTCTTGCTTCTTCGGGAACCATATCAGGAATTCCGTCAATAACAGGAAAAGCCTTTAAATCAGAGCGACAAAAAAATTCTTTTTTAGTTTTGTCCCATAACAAAGGCCCTTTGCAAATCGGGCAAACGAGTATTTGTGTGACGTTGGCATCCATTTTTAATTCTCTGCTATCAAAGCTCATTTGGTTTTGTGAGCGCCTAATTTTTCTTCAATAAAGTCGATCAGAAATTTATCTAAAACAATTTCCAGCGGAACAACATAAATTCTTTCGTCATTTTTGATTTCTTCATGCTTTCTGCATTTCACCGCATCTTTTTCTGTGATGAAAATCAAATCTGCATTGAGATCTTTAAACGGGTTTTTATCAAAATTGTAGTGGTCCGGAAGCGGAATACCGACCACATCAAGACCATGTGCACGAAGCATCGAGAAAAATCTCTTCGGCACAGCAATTCCGGCAACAGCGGCTGCTGAAAGCTGTTTTTTGTGTTGTATGCGACTTAAAGTATCCAGAGAAATAACTTCTCCGTTGCAATATTTTATAGCGTTTGTGAAACCGCTTGTCGCGACGTATCTTGGAGTGGACGATTTAATCGTGTCTTCGGTAGCATTGAGTACAAGTGCATCGACCTTATCCAGGCGGGATGGTGGTTCACGAAGGGGTCCTGCAGGTAATACCCATTCATTGCCTAAGCCTCTTGCACCAATGACGGCGATCTCAAAATCCCGGTGTAATTCATAATGTTGAAGCCCGTCATCGCTAATCAGGATATCCACCTCAGGATATTTTCTTAACAAGGCTTCGGCAGCCTGGACTCTTTTCTTGCAAACAAAAGTAGGAACTTTAGTTGATTTTCTGATAAGAAGAGGTTCATCCCCAACGATGTCAGGATTACTGGTACTATGGACCTCTACCGGTTGATCCGTTTTACCTTTGTAGCCTCTGGAAATAACTCCCGGGTTCCATCCTCTTTCTTGAAGTTCTTTGACGAGAGCAATCGTTACGGGTGTTTTACCGGTCCCTCCGACATAAATATTGCCGACAACAACAACCGGAACTCTGACCTTAACAGGAACGGTTTTTTTCTGTTTGTATTTGGCGGCAGCCATAAAAATGGCAGAAGCTGGCAATAACAGCCAGGAAATAAGCCCTCTACGATCCCACTGGTGGTGTAGGAAAGATTCAAGTTGAACTTTCATTGATATGAAAAAAGGTTAAAAAAGAAATTGTACAAAGAAATAAGGAGGTTGTTTGTCTTCTGGCCGTTTTCTCACATTATATTTTTTTGCTTTCTTAACAAAAAATGTAACCTCTTTAGAAGTCATATAGTTACTGACAAATAACCTCCGGATTGTTGTGGATATCTATGTGGATAAGTTTTTTGATAGGTGGATAATCTGCTTGAATATAAAAGAAAATTTGTTTAATTACCACTTATTTTTAAAATATAAACTTAATTAAATCAATAACTTACTGCTAACTATCTGGCTTTCCGTCGGGTGTGGATTGTTTTGTGGATAACTTTGTGGATATTGTTGATAACTGTTCACAGATAAAAGAATTCTCGGACTTTTTGAACCGCAAATATCAGAAAATCCGGTGAAACAATTTTTCCGGCAAATTAGAAAAATTATTGTTTCCGTAAGTGCGAGATAAAAATAAAAGAATGGCCTTCCATTTAGAATATTTGTGTCCTTAGGCAATATCGTTTGGAAAAGAAAGAAGACGGAGAAAGAATTGGAACCGGAGAATTTAAAAAGACCGGCAAATCTGCTGAGTGTGACACAGGCAGTTCAAAGAATTGATAGAACTGTCAAATCTCTTTCTACCATCTTAGTTGAGGGAGAAATAAGCAGTTTCCGCAATAACCTTGCAAGCGGTCACTGGTATTTTGACATCAAGGACTCTCAGTCTCAGCTTAAATGCATGATGTGGAGCTCTATAAATTCAAGGGTTAATTTTTATCCTGTTGCCGGCGATAAAGTTTGGGTTGCAGGAGAGTTATCCGTATATCCTAAAAGCGGAGAGCTTGGTTTGGTTGTCCGCAGGATGGTCAAGGCCGGAGAAGGTGCGCTCTTTGCAAAATTCCAGTTGTTGGTAAAAAAACTAAGACAGGAAGGACTTTTCAATCCTGAACTTAAACGGCCGATTCCTAAAGTTCCTCGAACCATAGGTGTAATAACAGGCTTGCAGACAGCTGCTCTGAGGGACGTCATCAAACGAATCAAACAATATTCTCCTTATGTGGATATGATTATTTACCCGACGCCGGTACAAGGAGACAAAGCTGCCTCAGAGATTGTTAAACAGCTGGATATAGCTTCCCGGAGAAAAGATGCGGATGTACTCTTACTCGTCCGGGGTGGAGGCTCTCTGGAGGATTTATGGTGTTTTAATGAGGAAATAGTGGCTAGGGCAATAAGAAGATGCCAAGTCCCGGTCATTACCGGAATTGGTCATGACAGCGACCAGACCATCGCGGATTTTGCTGCGGATCTTTCAATGCCAACTCCAACCGCTGCAGCTTCAGCTGCAGCAACCCCATTGGAACAACTTCTGTTGATGATAGCTAAACCATTAAAAGAAATTCACCGCATGATGGAAGGTAAGTTGGAGCTATCACAAAGTTCACTTGCCTATTCTTCCCGATACTTTGAAACACCCGAAACGTTCTTTTCCGTTTTTAAGAACCGTTTTAATATGGTTTCATGGACTTTTGTCAGAAACTGCGAAGGTATTGTTAGCCAGAGGCAGCAGATATTATTGCTGAGCATCAGCGGGTTGCGCCAATTATCTCCTGTTTCGATGAATCAGAAACTGGTTTCTTTGGTGACTTCTCTGTCGGTCTCTACTCATAGTAGCCTGAATAAAAAAACTCAGGCAGTCAGATTAAATTTGCCGCCTCTTAAAGAATTAATTAATCATAAAAAAGAACAGAATAAGGCCTTAGTAGAACGCGTTCGTCACCTGGTACTGATATTACGGTTTCAGCATAAAAATAAATTAGAAGGCCTGTTGACGGCTCTAAAAACCAGACAAGGTCTGGAAAACAAAAAAATTGTTCTCAAAGATGTTTTTTTGAACTTTCAAATAACTTCTCAAACGGACTATAAGAGACAGGCAGGACGTTTCAGAGTGCTGCCTTCCAGTCCTCTATCTTCAATTAAAGAATCGAGATTAACGTGCGGAATAGTTGTATCTAATCTGAAAAAAACACAGGAAAAATATCTGCTTCTTGTTCGGAATAAACTCTCTGTACAGAAAAAAGACTTTTACCTGCATCGGCCCGGAATTCAGCAGGAGCCTATTAAAAGAACCATGGCCGCGCTGAAAGTAAACCAAGGGCTGTCTTTGACAATAAAGGTGTCGACTTTAAATTCCTTGCGGAAAGCCTTGGATGCCTATAATCCTCAACGTATTCTTAAGATGGGGTATGCCCTGGTTAAGAAAGACGGCAAGGTCGTTGAAAAAGCAGCAGGACTCAGAGCCGGGGAAGTGCTCGAGATTGTTTTCATAGATCATGAGGTATCTGCCCGAGTTGAGAGAGACGGAGCGGCAGGAGCGAAGTAATGGACCATAATATCCCGGTTAAAGAATAAAATGAATAAGGAGACAAAAAGATGGCTTTTACCCTACCGCCGTTACCATTTGATATGAAGGCACTTGAGCCTTACATGAGCGAAAAGACATTGTCTTATCACTATGGGAAGCACCACAAAGCCTATGTTGATACTTTGAATACTCTTATTCAGGGTACTGATTACGAAAAAATGCCGCTTGAAGAGATTATTCGAACCACACAGCAGGGTCCGATTTTTAATAATGCCGCACAAAACTGGAACCATACATTCTTCTGGAACAGCCTGAAACCTAACGGCGGGGGAGAACCATCAGGACGTGTAGGCAAAGCTATTGCCGCTCAATGGGGTAGCTATGACGCGTTCAAACAGACTTTTATCAAGAGTGCTGTCGGTAATTTTGGTTCCGGCTGGACTTGGCTTGTTCAGAAAGAAGACGGGACATTGGATATTGTTAACACCGGCAATGCAGGCACTCCTATCACAACTCCGAATCGTCCGCTTATAACATGTGATGTTTGGGAACATGCTTACTATCTGGATTACTACAATGTTCGTGCACAGTTTGTAACTACTTTCCTTGAAGAGTTAGTCAACTGGGATTTCGCAGATAAGAACATGCAATAAAAGCTTGTAATTGTAAAGTGTGGCCGGGCTTGCCCGGCTTTATTCATGGGCGGAAGGTGAGGATATCGCCGGCTTTTATCCCGTTGTTTTTGAACCACCCCTGATTCATTTCTAGAGCATAACGTACATCACCACTGCTGCAGTGAAGATCTGTTGTTTGCGGGCTCATGTTTTCCAGGTTAATTATTTTTCCCTTTGCATCAATAAAGGCAACCGAAAGAGGGATGAGCGTATTTTTCATCCACATGCAGATTCTTCTATCGGAATTAAAAATAAACAGCATCCCGGAGTCTTTAGGCAGGCTTTGGCGGAACATTAAGCCTTTTTCTCTTGAGCTATCGGTATTAGCGATTTCAACGGCAATCTTTTTGTCTTTGATCTGAACTGTCTGAGTTTCAGAGCTGCCAGCCACGTTGTTCAAAAAGAGGCTTAAACATAAAGCCGGTAATAAAATGAATGGATTTTTCATAATCAAAAAACTCGGCATTTCGCCGAGTCTTTAAGGTCTAATTTTGTTTAGGCGGGCTTAATGTTATCGGCCTGTTTGCCTTTTTCACCGACCTTCAAGTCATAGGTTACTTTTTGACCTTCTTTAAGAGTCTTAAAGCCATCCATCTTGATAGCTGAGAAGTGAGCAAAGAGATCTTCACCGCCGTCATCCGGAGTGATAAATCCGTAGCCTTTAACGTCGTTAAACCATTTTACGGTTCCTGTTGCCATTTATATATCTCCAAAACTTTAACGGCGTTGTCTCTGAAGCTCACCCGCCACTGATTGTGTAATTTGACAGTTGTTCAAGCTGGTTTTCCACAACCGGTACGACCTTTTGTTGAATCCTTACTACCTTATACTGCCTATACTGTCTGTGAGAAAAGACTGACAGTGATTAGATTTTTAATGTTTAAGTGGAAAAAGTCAACGGTACCAAAGTATCATAGCCAGGATAGGCGGAGGTTATTTTCTGCTCCAATAGCAGTTACTACCCCCTTTGCCCCTCGAGAACTAGGCTAACTAAGCCACAGATAAGGCTTTTGGCTAAAAATCAGGGCTGAAGGTTAATCCGCAAGTTATTGTTGTTATCTAACCACATCAAAGAGACTATGTCGCGTTTTCATACAGAAACTTCAACCATGGTAAAACCTCGTGTTAAACCATATAAAAAACCTAGCCGTTGGAAAGTGATTCTCCATAATGATGATGTCACGACAATGGATTTTGTCATTAGGCTATTAATGGTTATATTCGGTAAAAGTACTGATGACGCGACTGCTATCATGCTAAAAGTACATGAGGAAGGGAGCGGTATTGCGGGTGTTTACAGCCGTGACATCGCAGAGACAAAAATGTTGAAATCCAGAGAAATGGCAAAAGAAGAAGGATTCCCTTTGAAAATTACTATAGAGGAAGAAAGTCAACCGTAAATGAGTAGTTTAAGCAGCGAAGTTCAAAAGATTATGATGGTCGTCTTCTTAAGAGGACGAAGCGACCGCGTAGAGTATCTGACTCTTGAGTATTTATTATGGGGTCTGCTACAAAATGAAGGCGTCGAAGAATTCCTTCAGGACAATGATGTCGATCCTCATGAAATCGAAAATGAGTTAAACCTCATATTGTCGAAACAAATAGCTGAACAAAATAAGATTCCCCAGGATAAAAATCCGGATGTCACAATAGGCTATTCAAGAGTTCTTCAAAGAGCAATCATAAAAGTCAGATCGGACGACAGAGATGAAGTCGACAGTTTGGATCTGCTTGATTCTCTATTAGCTGAAAAAGATAGTGAGGCCGTTTATCTGCTGAATCAGCACAACATTGATAGATCGATTCTTACGACTTATATCGAAAATCTGATGGAAGAGACCAGACAAGCTCAGGAAATGGAATCAGAAGGTCCTGAGCGCCGTCATAACGGAAAAAAATCTCTTCTGGAGACGTACGCCCTTAACCTGAACACAGAAGTTAAGGAAGGCCGTCTGGATCCGCTTGTCGGCCGGGGCGAAGAAATTGAACGGGTATTGCAGGTTTTAACCAGACGCAGAAAAAATAATCCAATTCTGGTTGGTGAGGCAGGTGTCGGTAAGACGGCAATTGGTGAAGGTTTGGCTTACAAAATAGTCAAAGGAGAGGTTCCTAAGTTTCTTAAAGACTACGAAGTCTATTCGGTGGATCTAGGCTCAATGCTGGCCGGAACACATTATAGAGGCGACTTCGAGGAAAGAATGAAGGGACTGATCAAAGAAGTTGAGTCTAAGCCTAAGACAATTCTTTTTATTGATGAGATTCACCAGATTCTGGGCGCCGGTAGTGCAGAAGGCTCCGCCTCAGACGCAGCTACTTTATTAAAACCGCATTTGGCCAAGGGAACTCTGAGGATAATCGGTGCAACAACCTATGATGAACTTAGGAAAATATTGCGTCGCGATTCTGCTTTAATGAGGCGTTTCCAGAAGATTGATGTGTCTGAACCGACCATTAAAGAAACCATTGATATTCTTAAAGGTCTGAAGGAAAAGTTCGAGGAACATCATGGTGTGGTTTATAAAGACTCTGCCATCATTTCAGCGGTTGAGCTTTCTAACAGATATATATCTGATAGAAAACTTCCCGATAAGGCCATCGATGTAATTGACGAAGCAGGTGCCAGAAGAAGACTTCATCCTGAGGGACGCTCCAATATTATTACTAAAGCGGATGTGGAAGAGGTGATAACTAAGATTGCAAGAGTGCCTCCCCAAACTGTATCCACGGACGACAAGAACCGTTTAAAGACTTTAAGTGATACCTTAAAAAACGTCATTTTTGGTCAGAATGCTGCCATTGAATCAGTCACGGACGCTATTAAGTTATCCAGAAGCGGACTAGGTAAAACTGACAGACCAATAGGAGCTTTCCTTTTTACAGGACCGACCGGAGTAGGAAAAACTGAATTAGCTAAACAATTAGCTTTGGCAATGGGCGTTCAGCTTATCCGTTTCGATATGAGCGAATACATGGAAAAGTTCTCTGTATCTCGCCTTATCGGAGCGCCTCCGGGATATGTAGGTTTTGATCAGGGAGGACTTCTTACTGAAGAGATTGGTAAGCATCCTCATAGTGTTCTGTTGCTCGATGAAATTGAGAAAGCTCATCCTGATATTTACAACATCTTGCTTCAAGTGATGGATCATGGCGCCTTGACAGACAATAACGGTAAGACGGCCGACTTTAAAAATGTCATCCTGATTCTGACCACCAATGCCGGTGCTTCTGATCTCAGCAAAACGTCGATTGGCTTTATTAGCTCATCTCATTATTCTGATGAAAAGGCTGAAATCAATAAGACATTCACTCCTGAGTTTAGAAACCGTCTTGATGCAATTATTCCTTTCAAAGCCTTGGGCAATGAAGAAATCAGGCGGGTAGTTGATAAGTTCCTGCTTGAGGTTGAAAACCAGTTGCATCTCAAGAAGGTTGAAGCGACATTTACGGAACCACTGAAAGAATATCTGGCCAAGAAAGGATTTGATCCGAAGATGGGTGCTCGTCCCATGTCCAGACTCATTCAGAATACCATTCGTAAATCTTTGGCTGATGAGCTTCTGTTCGGGCAGTTATCCAACGGCGGAAAGGTTACTATTGGTCTCGATGAAAATGAGAAAGTTACTCTGGATATTACTCAGAGCAACTTGTTTAAAAACCATCAGGAGGAAGATGAAGAATTAGAAACCGTTCGGGCCGAATAACAGAAAACGGCGCCGGAAGCGCCGTCAAGATTAAATATTTAACTAATACCGGAGGACCCGAATCCTCCGGTTCCTCTTTCTGAATGGATAAATTCAGTTGTTTCTTCAAATTGGGCGTGTACGACAGGAACAATAACCAGCTGGGCAATCCTATCCATTGGCTCAATGGTGAAAGGCTGTTTTGAACGGTTCCAGCAGGATATTTTCAGTTCTCCCTGATAATCCGAGTCAATGAGTCCAACTAGATTTCCTAGAACAATTCCATGTTTATGGCCGAGGCCGGAGCGGGGAAGAATTAAGGCTGCATAATTGGGATCTTCTAGATAAATAGCTATTCCTGTCCCGATTAATGCTACCTCGTTCGGCTCAAGAACTTTAGGTTCGTCAAGAATGGCTCTAAGATCCAAACCGGCTGCTCCCACGCTACCATAAGCCGGCGGATTTTCTTTTGCTCTTTGATCAAGATACTTAATTTGAACTTTCACTGAGATTCCTTTTTTAGAAGTTCTGCAACTTTTATGATGATTTGTTGAGATAGATCCTGTTTGGTTTGACAAGGAAGGTGCTGTGAACCGTGTGAGGTCACAAAAATTGCGGTGTTAACGTCGCTATTTATAGCAGAGGCAGAATTGCCGATAATCATGTCAGCGTTCTTCCTGACGAGCTTAGATTTAGCGTTTTCTTCTATATTTTCAGTTTCAGCGGCAAATCCAACAGTGAGCGGTTTATCCGGAAGTGCGCCGACCATTTTCAGAATATCTTCATTTTCTGTTAATTCAATAGATTTGAAAACAGTATTTTCTCTTTTAATTTTTGAAGAAACTTCATGAACCGGACGGTAATCAGCCACCGCGGCCACCGCGATAAAGACTTCAGGATGTCTTAAACAGATTAATTCAAAGACTTTGTCTTTCATCTGTTCAGCCGTTTCAATATCGAATCGTTCTACGCCTGCCGGTGTCGGTAAGTTAACGGGGCCCGCAACAAGCAATACAGAGGCTCCGGCTCTGGCTGCCATCTCGGCGATAGCAAATCCCTGTTTCCCGCTGGAGCGGTTGGTTAACCCTCGAACCGGATCAACCGGTTCAAATGTCGGGCCGGCTGTTATTAGGACGGTTTTACCTCCCAGCAGTTTAGGATAAAAGTGTTTGAGAATGTCCTCGCAAAGATCCGCGGGCTCTCTAAGTCTTCCTTTTCCCTGGTCGCCACAGGCCTGTATTCCGGCCTCAGGACCTAAGAACGTGATTCCCGGCCACTCGGACAAATAACGGACATTGCGGAGATTGGCAGGATTGTTCCACATGAAAGTATTCATAGCAGGAGCAATCATCAGATCACTCTTTCTCGCGGCCACTGTGCTTGTCAGTAAATCATCACAAATTCCATTCGAGAGCTTTGCGATGAAATTAGCAGTCGCAGGAGCAATGACGATTAAGTCAGCCCAGTCGACTAAATCGATGTGAGCAATCGCGCCGGCCGATTTTTCCCATAAGTCTTTAAGTACTTTTTTTCGGGTTAAAGCCTCAAAAGTTGCTTCACCGATAAAATGGGTTGCAGCATCTGTCATGACGACCTGGACTTCTGCACCATGCTTAACAAGAAGCCTAACGAGTTCACATGCTTTATAAGCAGCAATGCTGCCTGTAACCCCCAGAAGGATTTTTTTCCCACTCAAGTAGTTCATCGGGCCTCCTTAAGGATGAATCATTTCTGCTTAAAAAATTCATAGATGACGACGATAAATGCACCTAAGCAAATACAGATGTCAGCGACATTAAAAGCCGGCCAGTGATAACCGAAAGCATGGAAATCTAAAAAATCAACAACCATGCCGAGATTAAGCCGGTCAATGGCGTTTCCAATTGCACCGGACAGAACTAATGTGAGACCGAAACAAAGCAATGTTTTATTGCTATTGCGAGCAATCAGGCACCAGATAATGACCGAAATGATGATTGCCAGACCCAGAAATAGGCTTTGTTGCCATCCTCCCGCATCGGCAAGAAAAGAAAAAGCAGCTCCGGTATTGTAGGCCACGACCAAATTGAAGAAATCAGTGATTTTTTCTGAATCCCCCACAATCATTCTGTGTTGAATCCAATATTTGGTCCATTGATCAGCGGCAATTAGCAGAGCTGCCACGATGGTCCACAGAAAAACTGCGGACCAGTTCCATTTTTTTTGTAATTTGCTTCCCATGGATTTAAGCAAATTTTCTTGTTTCAGGTGTACCGAAAAGATTGTCTACGCAGCGGCAGCAAAGAGTCGGGTAGTTACTGTTTTTACCAACACTTTCAACATATTGCCAGCAGCGTTCACACTTTTCAGCCTGACTTGGGACGACCTTGATTTCTCTCTTATCAGCAACTCCGGTTAATTTGGCTGAGCTGGTAATAAAGACAAACCGCAATTCATCTCCCAGAGTCTTAACGATGTCGTATTCTGCCTGCGGAAGCTTTAATTCAACTTCAGCCTGCAAAGAAGAGCCGACTTTGCCCTGAGCTCTCAGATTTTCGATTTCCTTTTGAACATCTGAACGGACTGAGCGGATAAGTTCCCATTTGTTGAGTAACTCAACCGATTCAGAAATCACCGGAAGCTTTTCAAATCTTTCTGTGAAAATTGTTCCTGATTCATTCGGATTAAAGAAGGAGTAAGCTTCTTCAGCAGTGAATGAAAGGATCGGAGCTATCATCTTTAAGAAAGCATTTGTCAGATACCACAAGGCTGTCTGTGCAGAGCGTCTGGCTTTGGAGTCAGGTGCTGTTGTGTACAGTCTGTCTTTAAGAATATCCAAATAGAAACCGCCTAAATCATCACTTGCAAACAGTTGAAGCGCCGATGTAATCATATGGAAGTCATAAGATTCATAACGGGCTAAAACATCATCCTGCAACTGTTGAGTTCTGGCAATTGCCCAACGATCAAGCTCGGTCAGTTCCTCGACCGGAACAGCGTCTTTCTTAATATCGAAATCGTTTGTATTGGCCAAAAGGAAGCGGATGGTATTGCGGAAGCGGCGATAACCGTCAACAGTACCTTTCAGGATTTTCTTACCTAAAGAAATTTCACCGGTATAGTCAGAAGAACCTACCCATAAGCGGATAATTTCTGCGCCATAATGATCAGCAATTTCTGACGGAAGAATCACGTTACCCAAAGATTTGCTCATCTTTCTGCCGGTTTCATCGACTGTGAAGCCGTGTGTCAAAAGAGCCTTGTACGGTGCACGACGGTCGATTGCGCAGCCTGTTAATAGTGAGCTGTGGAACCATCCACGGTGCTGATCGCTTCCTTCAAGATAAAGATCGGCCGGATATCCGAGTTTGTCTGCGTGAGAACCTCTCATGACCGTCATGTGAGTTGTACCGGAGTCAAACCAGACATCAAGGGTATCAGTGGATTTTTCATACAACTCAACATCCTTGTCAATCAAATCGGAAACTTTGAGTCTTGTCCAGGCTTCTATTCCTTCCTGCTCAACAATATCGGCTACTTTATGGAGGATAGAAACGGTATCAGGATGCAGTTTTCCTGTCTCTTTATTAATCAGGAAGGGAAGCGGCACTCCCCAGGTTCTTTGTCTGGAAATACACCAATCAGGGCGGTTTGCAATCATGTTATGCAAACGAACTTCGCCCCATTCAGGGTAGAACGTTGTAGCTTCAACCGCTTCAAGAGCGACTTTACGAAGGACCGGTTCTTTTTCTTCGGTTTGGACCACTCCCTGAGTATCCGGGTTGGCTTCATCCATACGGATAAACCACTGGTTGGTTGCACGGTAGATCAACGGAGTCTTGTGTCTCCAGCAGTGCATGTAGCTATGCTTAATGGTGACATGATTGAGCAGATTACCTGCAACTGTCAATGCATCGAGAATCTTGTTCTGTGCCTTCCAGACATTAAGTCCTCCGAATAATGGCAGCCAGGAAGCATAGACACCGTCAGCCTGGACGGGATTCAGGATTTCATCATTGGTCATTCCGTCTTTTTTGCAGGAGACGAAGTCGTCCACACCGTAAGCCGGAGCTGAGTGGACGATACCTGTACCGGCTGTTGCATCTACATAGTCAGCAATGATGACCGGAGAATATCTATCGTAGCCTTTGTCCAAGCCGGCCAAAGGATGTTTAAAGCGGATGTGGTAAAGTTCAGGCCCTTTTACTTTGCCAATCACGGAACCCTCAAGACCGTAACGCTTAAGTGCTTCTTCGTATAAACCTTCAGCCAGAATGAAATTACGGTTCGGAGTTTCAACGAGGACATAGTCCAAATCAGGGCTCATATTCAGGGCCTGGTTGGACGGGATGGTCCAGGGAGTAGTGGTCCAGATTACCGTTGCTGTCGGCTTGGTTAATTTAACACCGAAGATATTTTCAACTTTTTCTTTGTCCTCTTCAGCCAAAGGAAAAGCAACGTCAATAGCCGGGCTGTTACGATCGGCGTATTCGACTTCCGCTTCAGCAAGAGCGCTCTTGCAGTCAAAACACCAGTTAACCGGTTTCAGACCGCGGTATACATAACCCTTTTCAAGAATAATGCCCAATGCTCTGATTTCTTCAGCTTCGGTTTTTGGACGCATTGTCAGATAAGGATCAGACCAGTCTCCGAGCACACCAAGACGTTTAAAACCGGCCATCTGGTTTTGAATCTGTTCTTTAGCGTATGCACGGCATTTAGCCATGATCTCTTCCTTGGGAAGATTCTTACCGAAATTCTTTTCGATTTGAATTTCGATCGGCATTCCGTGGCAATCCCAGCCGGGAACGTACGGAGCGTCAAAACCGTTTAATGTCTTACTCTTACAGATAATGTCTTTTAAGACCTTGTTGACTGCATGGCCGACATGGATGTTTCCGTTAGCATACGGAGGGCCGTCATGAAGAAGAAATTTAGGTGCACCTTTTCTGGCGGCACGAATTTTTCCGTAAACATCATTTGCTTCCCATTCTTTGATAAATTCGGGCTCTCTCTTTGGGAGATTGCCTCTCATTGGGAATTCAGTATCAGGTAAATTTAACGGGTACTTTTTGGATTCGGCCGTTTCCGAATGATTCTGGTTTGGTTGTGACATATTCCCCTGACCCCCTCGGGCTCTTCAAGGTTAATAAAAAAACTAAACAGACAGACCTAAAAGTTGTTTGGCCTTATTTTGGTCATCAGCTATGGCTGCCTGCAACTCTTCAAGAGAATTGAATTTTTTCTCATCTCTTATCTTGGCAAAGAATTCTACATTGACAATGCGGTCATATAGGTCTTCGTGGAAATTAAATAAATGGGTTTCCAGTAGGTACTCCCCGTGATTATCGACCGTAGGGCGCCGTCCGACACACGCGACTCCTTCGATAGGACGTAAAGCGATACCGTGGGCTTTAACGGCATAAACACCTGTGACGGCCGGACGTGCTTTGGAGAAAGGCGGCAATATCCGTTGATTAATTGTCGGGAACCCAAGCTTTCTTCCTAACTCTTTGCCGTGAAGAACTTTACCTGAAATACAATACGGACGGCCAAGCATGTAATTGGCTGTCGCAATGTCTCCTATGGCTAAAGCCTGGCGGATTCGGGAGCTGGAAATCGCCGATTCCTTGTGATAGATCATTGGCATGGGCTGAACTTCAAAATGAAATTCTTTTCCAAGCTCAACCAGCGTATGAAAATCTCCGGAGCGCTTTGCACCAAAAAAGAAATTTTCTCCGACTGTAACCCAACGTGCATGAATTCCGTCCACTAATAAATCTTTAACAAACTGATATGGTGTCATGTTGGCAATTTTTTCATCAAAGCGGATGATGTAAACGCGCTCGATACCACTGCCTTTTAACGCTTCAATTTTGTCATGAAGACTAAGAATTCTTGCAGGTGCAGCAGCGGGATTAAAAAATTCCCGCGGATGAGGTTCAAAGGTGAGTACAGACGGACAAAGCAGTCTTGCACGGGCAGCATCTACGACTTCGTGAAGAAGTGCCTGATGGCCGAGATGCACACCATCAAAATTTCCTATTGCGACAGCACAATCGAGTCTGTCTTCAGGTTTTGGTAGTCCTCTGAAAACCTTCATTTTCTCTTCGTTTAAGTTAAGTAAGTCAACTTTTAATTATGCCAGCCATGTAAAGACCAATGAAAAAAATAAATACGAATTTTCCCAAAAAAAGCGGGTTTCCCTAGTGCCACCAGGCATCTTAGGTTCGTTTGGTTAAAAAACTGAGAGCCCAAAATCGTAAGGCAATCGTTGGGTAACTTCCGATTGTAAGTAGACTTTCCTTAACACCACTTAGCCGTTTGCAATGACATGACAAATAATAAAAAAATGAGTGCTACTCAGCTGACTTTTTTGACAGCAATGAACATGATGGGTTCGGGCATTATTTTGCTGCCGACAAAATTGGCTCAGGTAGGTACGATATCTATTATCTCCTGGGTTATTACGGCGCTTGGTTCAGCCAGTCTGGCATTTGTTTTTGCCAAATGTTCCGCATATTCAAAATATCCGAATCTCGGAGGTTATGCAGAAAACGCTTTTGGCAAAGCCGGAAACTTTTTAACCAATTACGCATACTGCCTCGGACAGTTAGTCGCCAATATAGCTGTTGCGGTGACCTGTGTAGGCTACTTTGATTCTCTTTTCGACATAAAATTTTCTCCGATTGGGGCTTGTTTGCTGGCGGTCGCTATTTTATGGATTTGTTCAGTTGCAAATTTCCGTGGCGCTTCTTTTACCGGCAGGCTCTCCGGTTTTGCCATCTGGCTGGTTGTTATTCCGGTTTTCGGATTATCCATCATCGGCTGGTACTGGTTTGATCCGAAGATGTATGTTTCTGCCTGGAATCCATCGCATACACCATTTTTCTCAGCCATCAATGCTTCCATTGCAATGACGCTTTGGTCTTTTCTGGGACTCGAAAGTGCATGTGCTAACAGCGATGCCGTCGAAAATCCGGAGAAAAACGTACCAATCGCGGTTATTACCGCAACCGTTGGGGTTGCCATTATCTACATCACTTCAACAAATGTGATTGCAGGGATTATTCCGAATGCTGAGCTACTTAAATCGAATGCTCCGTATGGTCTGGTCTATGCCTCCCTGTTCGGAGAGAAGGTCGGAAAAATTGCTATGTTTATGCTGGTATTGGCCTGCGTAGCCTGTACCTTGGGATGGCAGTTTACGATTGCCAAAGTTTTTCAGTCTTCGTCAGATGCCGGATTTTTCCCGTCTATCTTTGGCAAATTGAACTGTTTTGGCGCTCCCGTCAAAGGAATGATCCTGATAACGGCCATTCAAACGGCGGTATGTTTACTAACCATCAATCCGGTATTTTTTAAACAGTTCAACTCTCTGGTCGATCTGGCTGTAGTCCTCAGCATTATTCCTTATATTCTTTCCATGTCAGCACTGCCGGTTATCCTGGCCCGGGCAAAAGTAAATATTTCTGAAACAAGGCGCTATATCATCATCGCCGTCTGCGGCTCACTCTTCAGTTTTTATGCACTGTTTTCGACGGGAATGAATGAAGTTTTTTATGGTTCTATCGTGATTTTTGCCGGTTGGGTTTGTTGGGGTCTGATTGCGCCTAAGTTTTTAATTGGTTCCGGAAATAGTTTGGATCCAATGAACTCATCTGCGCTCGGAAATAATGAGGAAAGAACAAGACCATAGGTTATACTGACTGATTAAGTTTCGGTTAACGAATAGCGACTTAATTCACGTTACATATCTGACTGCAAGTTCTTATGAAAAATATCGTCGTTTTAATTTCAGGCCGTGGAAGTAATTTCAAGGCTGTTTATGAAGCAAGCATCAAAGAGAAATGGTTTGATGTCTGGGGTGTAAAGATTGTCGGAGTGATATCCAACAGGCCGGAGGCTGCCGGGCTTGAATATGCTGAAAAAATGGGAATTCCAACGGCAGTCATTGATCATAAAAATTTCAGCGACAGAGAGAGCTTTGAGAAAGTCCTTATTGAAAAGATCGAAGGGTTCGGCGGAGAACTTGTCGTTCTGGCCGGATTTATGAGAGTGCTTACTCCTTTGTTCGTTAATCACTTCAAAGGCAGAATTTTAAATATTCATCCGGCGCTTCTTCCATCCTTCCCGGGACTTCATACCCACGAGCGTGCGTTGGAAGCAGGTGTCCGGATTCACGGTGTTACAGTCCATTTTGTATCTGATGTACTTGATGGCGGAGCCATTATCGGTCAGGCTGCTGTTCCCGTATTATCCACCGATAATCCGGATACTCTAGCCCAAAGAGTATTGAGTAAAGAACACGTTCTTTATCCTCGTGCCGTAAGACTTGTTGCAACGGAGAAAGTCAGGCTCGAAGAAAATAAAGTAGTAATGGATTTAGAGTCCAGTGAACAATTAGCAATTTTTTAAACAAAGATGTCTGAAGAAAAGAAAACAAATTCATTCGGAAAAAGAAGATTTAAACGCAATGATGCGCCTAAGCGTAAGTTGACGGAGCGCCAGATTGCTGCAAAAGAGCGTCTGGCGAGAATGTCTCCGGAAGAGCGCAGGACTCATGACAAAAATCAGGCTCCTAATCCCAGAATGCAAAAGAAGCATCCGGGAGAGGTCAGAATAACATCATTAGTAGTAGATGAGTTGGGCAAAGCTTTAAGAACAATTCTTAAATTAGACGGCCCCGCAGATGTTTTGATGAGTATCTACTTCAAAAAATCCAAACATTTGGGGCCGAGAGAAAGAACGCTTATTGCCGAAGGTATTTATTACACCATGAGGCATTTATCGATGATCACCTGGAGAATGTCTCCGGTGCGGCCCGATAAAGCTCCCCGTCTTACCGGTTTATTGGCACTGGCATTGCAGCATGGGGTCGATAAGATAGCTGATCCAATTCTGGGCAAAGAAAAGAATCCGCTTTTGAATATGCTTTCAGCAAAAGAATCTAAAGCTCCTAAGCAGGTTCAAGCAGAAGTGCCCGAATGGTTATACGAAAAAGCAGTTGTACAGTATTCAGACCACAAAGCCTTATTTGAAGCACTTCAGGAAGGTGCTCCTTTAGACCTTCGTGTCAATACAATGAAAGCAACACCAGACGAGGTAATTGCTGAACTGCAGGAACATGGTGTCAAAGCTGAAAAAGGACAATACAGTCCTGAATGTGTCCGTTTGAATATCAAACCGGCTTTAACCCAGTGGCCGATTTATAAGGAAGGAAAAGTCGATGTTCAGGACGAAGGCAGTCAATTAATTGCAAGGCTTGTCCAACCCAAACGCGGTGAAATGATTTGCGATTTCTGTGCGGGTGCAGGTGGAAAGACACTGGCTCTTGGTGCTCTGATGAAATCCTCCGGAAGGATCTATGCCTTTGACGTTAACGAGAAAAGACTTGCTGGTCTGACTCCGAGAATGCGCCGGGCCGGACTGAGCAATATTTATCCTGTCGTTATCCGAGATGAACAGGATAAACATGTCAAACGTTTGTATGGCAAATTAGACCGTGTCTTAGTTGATGCTCCGTGCTCAGGAACAGGAACCTATAGACGAAATCCTGATCTCAAATGGAGATTCGGAGAGGATGAATTGGCCAGAATCAATGGAATTCAGAAGTCCGTCATCCGAAGCGCTGCCAAAATGCTTAAACTCGGTGGCAGGTTGGTTTATTCAACCTGCTCTATTTTGAGAGAAGAAAACCAGGATGTGATCGAAGAATTTTTAAAAGAAAATGCTGATTTTGAATTGCTCAACGCCTGGGAGATTTTGTCTAAACAGGGTGTTGAAGTCAGTCCCTTCCAGAAGGAAAGGTTCGGTGACTATTTCGTTATGTTACCTCAATTGAACGGTACAGACGGGTTCTTTGGAGCTGTGCTAAGACGGAAGAAAGAAACTCAGACGAAGGCTGAAGAGTCTGTGTAAAGATAAGCAGCGGGAGAAGATCCCGCTGATAGTAAAAAACCGAAGCAGCTGCTTCGGTTTTTTACTGAAACGATCGAATTACTTCAATTTTGTTTCTTTGTAGACCACGTGCTTGCGAGCAACAGGGTCAAACTTGCTCATTTCCATTTTGCCACTTTGATTACGTTTGTTCTTAGTGGTTGTATAGAAGTGGCCGGTTCCAGCGCTGGAAACCAATTTGATTTTTTCACGAATACCTTTCGCCATGGTGAAAACTCCTTATTAGATTTCGCCGCGGGCGCGAAGGTCCGCTAAAACGGCTTCAATACCGTTCTTGTCAATTGTACGCAGGGCTGCATTGGTCACGCGCAAACGAACCCAGCGGTTTTCACTTTCTACCCAAAAACGACGATACTGCAAATTGGGCATAAAGCGACGCTTTGTTTTGTTGTTTGCGTGCGAAACATTGTTGCCGACCATTGGAGCTTTGCCGGTGACTTGACACACTCGTGCCATCGCTAACTCTCCAGAA
>CANTYJ010000081.1 GCA_947854175.1 uncultured Turicimonas sp.
TCGAACCTGCGACCAATGGATTAAAAGTCCACTGCTCTACCAACTGAGCTAACAACCCGTAATTCGTTTGAATCAGTGTAGGAGTCGAACTATACATACCTTTTTTCTATCCGTCAAACAAAAAACTAAAAAATTTAAAAAAAAATGGAAAAAAGTTCTTTTTTTGTAAAAATACAACAAAATTTTAAATAAAGAGACGTAAATTGACGCAGTTGATTAAATAATTAAATCCGAGAATTGGGAACAAAAGAATTTTGCAAAGAGTAGTGTTTCCCATTAGTATTGAACGAACATTTAAATGAATCATTAGCTAGGAATAACAATGGCTGAAAAGAAAAAAGCAAAACCTCAGGTAATACAGGTTGTCGACCCGGAAGCAAGAAAAAAAGCACTTAAGGCTGCACTGGCTCAAATTGAAAAACAGTTTGGAAAAGAAGCCATTATGCCGATGGGCCAGAAAAAAGTTCAGGAGGACCTTGATGTTGTTTCAACCGGATCCTTTACTCTCGATATGGCCTTGGGAATCGGTGGACTTCCACGCGGCAGAATTGTTGAAATCTACGGGGCTGAATCTTCCGGTAAAACAACTCTGACTCTTCATATTCTGGCTGAAATGCAGAAATTGGGCGGGACTTGTGCTTTTATCGATGCCGAACATGCTTTAGATATTAAGTATGCCAAAGATCTCGGCGTTAACGTTGAAGAATTGCTTCTATCCCAACCTGATAGTGGTGAACAGGCTTTAGAAATTACTGATGCATTGGTTCGCTCCGGTGCTGTTGACTTAGTTATTATCGACTCCGTTGCGGCTTTAACTCCCAAGTCTGAAATTGAAGGGGAAATGGGAGAAGCTCTTCCTGGTTTACAAGCTCGCTTAATGAGCCAGGCCTTAAGAAAGCTTACTTCCAGTATCAAGAGATCGAATACTTTGGTTGTTTTTATCAATCAGATTCGTCAGAAGATTGGTGTGATGTACGGCCCAAGCGAAACAACAACAGGCGGAAACGCTTTGAAGTTCTATTCAACTATCCGTATGGAAATTCGTAGAACTGGCGGTGTCAAAAAAGGTGAAGATGTATTAGGTAATGAAACTCGTGTAAAAGTTGTTAAGAATAAAGTCGCTCCTCCGTTTAAGTCTGCTGAGTTCGAAATCATCTATGGTAAAGGTATTTCCAGAGAAGGCGAGATCATTGACTTGGGCACAGACATGGATATCTTTGCTAAATCAGGTGCCTGGTACTCCTATAAAGGCAACAAGATTGGTCAAGGAAAATCAGCTGCCAGAGACTGGCTACATGAACATCCTGAAGAGATGAAATTAATCGAAGAACAGATCAAGGCCAAAATTGCCGAAGAGTCCGGCATGAACGCAGAAGTCGAAGAGGAAACAGTAACCGAAGAATCTTACGAAGACGCTACGAATGCTTAATGATGACCCAAGAACACGGTCAATAAAACAAAAAGCAGTTGCGCTCCTTGCTTCCAGGGAGCGCTCTCGTTTTATTCTCCGTAATAAACTTAAAGAGAAGTTTCGTGAGAAAGAAGATGGGGCCATCATAGAAGAAGTATTAGATGAGCTCGAAGGCAAAGGGTATTTATCTGATGAACGCTATGCCAGAGCAACTTTAGTGACAAAATCTTCACGTTTTGGGGATCAACGCCTCAAATGGGAATTGAAATGTCAGGGTGTCTCACAGGAAACTATTGAGAACGTGATGGAAGAGTTCGAAGAAAGTGAGCTCGATAGAGCTAAGGTCCTGTGGGAAAGGAGGTTTGGCAGCCTGCCGGAAGACCAAAAAGAAAGAGCTAAGCAATTCAGATTTTTGGCGTCAAGAGGCTTTTCTTTTAAGACGATTAATCAAATTCTAAAAGGTGAAGAATTTGATTACTAATATTGAATCGTTATACTTTTATCCGTCTAATAACTAATGGAAAAATCATGAAAATCCATGAGTATCAGGCAAGAGAGATCTTGCAGAATTTTGAAGTACCTATTCCTGCTGGTGAGGTTGCAGAAAATGCATTAGAAGCCCGCGAGATCGCCCAAAAACTTGGAGGAGCAGTTTGGGCCGTGAAAGCTCAAGTACATGCCGGAGGCCGAGGTAAGGGTGGTGGCGTAAAACTGGCGAAATCGCTTGAAGAAGTAGAAAAAATTGCTTCAGAAATGATAGGCATGCGCCTGGTTACTAAACAAACCGGAGCGGCCGGAGCTCCTGTTAGCAAGGTTTTGATCCAACAAGGTGTCTCAATTGCTTCAGAGTATTACGTGGGTTTTCTCATAGATCGCGCTGCTCAGTCTGCAGTTCTTCTCGCTTCCTCGGAAGGCGGCATGGAAATCGAAAAAGTAGCTGCTGAAAATCCCGAAAAAATAGTCAAGGTTTATATAGATAATGATGAAGGCCTGACAGAAAAAGAAGCCATGTCAGTGACGACACAGCTCGGAATGTCTGGAGATATTCAACAAAAAGCGGTAAAAGTTTTACAGCGACTTTGGAATGTTTTTAAAACACAAGACTGTTCCTTGCTGGAAATTAACCCTCTTATCGTAACGGTCGGGGGAGAAGTTTATCCATTGGATGCAAAGATGAACTTCGACGATAACGCTCTTTACAGACACCCGGAAAGCGAAGCTTTAATCGATCCCACACAAGAGGATCCGACAGAGCTTGAAGCTCATGAAGCGGGTTTGCAATATATTCAGCTCGACGGCAATATCGCTTGTCTGGTCAATGGAGCCGGTTTGGCCATGGCTACCATGGACACAATAAAACTTTTTGGTGGTGAACCGGCAAACTTCCTGGATATCGGAGGAGGTGCTACACCGGAAAAAGTCACAGCCGCGTTCAAAATTATGTTGTCTAAACCGGAAGTTAAGGTTATTTTGGTTAATATTTTCGGCGGAATTATGAAATGCGACACAATTGCAGAAGGTATCGTTGAAGCCTGTAAAGCGGTCAAATTAACAGTTCCTCTGGTTGTCCGTATGAACGGAACGCATGAAGAACTTGGGAAAGAAATTCTTCGTGAAAGCAAGTTGCCGATTGTTAGTGCCAACACTTTAGGTGAGGCAGCGGAAAAGGCAGTCAATTTAGCTAAAGGAAACTAAGATGAGTATTCTTGTTAATGGAACATCCAGGGTCATCACACAAGGGATGACCGGTAAGACCGGCCGCTTTCACACGACCGCTTGCAGAGAATACGGTCTCGGTCAGGAATGTTTTGTCGGAGGCGTAAATCCAAAAAAGGCAGGAGAGACCTGGGAAGGCCTTCCAATTTTTGGAACAGTTAAAGAAGCTAAAGAGAAAACCGGTGCTAACGTTTCAGTCATCTATGTACCTCCAGCCGGTGCTGCCAATGCAATTATTGAAGCATCCGATGCCGGTATCGAGCTCATTATCTGTATAACTGAAGGAATTCCGGTTTTGGATATGGTCAAGGTTAGAGAGCATATGAAAAAAACCGGTTCAAAGAGTCTTCTTCTTGGGCCGAATTGTCCTGGATTAGTGACACCGGGAGAAATAAAAGTTGGTATTATGCCGGCCCATATCCATAAGAAAGGCAGAATTGGTGTAGTTTCAAGATCGGGAACTCTAACCTATGAAGCTGTAGCACAACTGACAGAGCTCGGATTGGGTCAATCCACTGCAGTTGGAATTGGCGGAGATCCGATAAATGGTTTAAAACATAAGGATATTTTGAAACTTTTCAACGAGGATCCTGAAACCGATGCTGTTGTGATGATCGGTGAAATTGGCGGATCCGATGAAGAAGAGGCCGCTCTTTGGATTAAAGAAAATATGACAAAACCGGTTGTGGGGTTTATTGCCGGAGTGACGGCACCGGCCGGTAAACGTATGGGACATGCAGGAGCCATTATTTCAGGAGGTAAAGGAACTGCTGAGGGGAAGTTGAAAGTTATGGAAGAATGCGGAATTAAAACAACGCGAAATCCTTCCGAAATTGGAAAGCTCTTGAAAGAAGTATTGGATTCATCAATTAAATAGGAACAACTGTGGAATATTTATTAGAGGTTTTTGCTGACATACATTGGGGAGCAGTCATTCAGATTATCATTATTGATATTCTGTTGGGCGGAGATAATGCCGTCGTCATTGCACTTGCTTGTCGAAACTTAGATCCTCATATGAGGACGAAAGGTATTATTTATGGAGCCGGGGGCGCAATCCTTCTTCGTGTCATTCTTATCGCGTTTGCTGTCACAATAATGCAAGTGCCGTTCCTGAAGTTCTGTGGCGGTGTCTTACTCTTATGGATAGGTATTAAACTTCTCATTCCACATGATGAAGAAGAAAAGGAAATTCATGCCAGCAAACGTTTGTGGGGAGCTATAAAGACAATTATTATTGCTGACCTGGTTATGAGTATTGATAATGTGATTGCGATTGCCGGCGCCGCGGAACAGGCACCGGGCCATCATCAAATGTGGCTTGTCGTTTTCGGTCTTCTGGTCAGCATCCCATTTATTTTGGGTGGTAGCCAAATAATTCTTAAGGTCATTGATAAGTTTCCGATTATCGTGTATGCAGGCGGTGCACTGTTAGGCTGGATTGCCGGTACCTTAATGGTCGATGATCCGGGCATCTCTCCGCACTTCCCGAATCTTCCGAACCTTCACGTCGAAGGAGGAATTGCAGGAGCCGTCTTTGTAGTTGTCGTAGGCTTAATCATTGCAAAGATGCGTAAAAAGAAAAAAGCCACTTAATTCGCATAAATAAAAAGAGTGCTGTAAATCATCCCACAGCACTCTTTTTTTGACTGTTAAGTAAGTTTAGCTTTCAATAACTGCACCACCCAGACAGACTTCTCCGTTGTAAAAAACAGCACTTTGTCCGGGTGTAACTGCCCAGAGAGGCTCATCACTACTAATCAAAACGCTATCCATATCCGAGAATTGGATAGTGCACCCTTCATCAGGCATTCTGTACCTCGTCTTAACAGAAAGATGAGAACCGATGGCAGGAGGTTCTTCAGAAATCCAGTTAGCATCGGAGGCTTTTAACGTCATTGATTGAAGCCAGGGATGATCGTGGCCTTGGACGGCATAAAGAATGTTGTTTTTAATGTCTTTTCTTGCGACAAACCAAGGTTCACCGTTTGACTCTTTAGTTCCTCCAATCCCTATACCTTTACGTTGTCCGAGCGTGTAATAAGAAAGACCGATATGTTCTCCAATGATTTTTCCCTCCGGTGTCATAATTTTTCCAGGGGTGTTACTCAGATAACGATGAAGGAATTCTCTGAAAGGTCTCTCGCCGATAAAGCAAATACCGGTGCTGTCCTTTTTCTTAGCATTAGGGAGCCCAATTTCCGCAGCAATCTTTCGGATTTCTGTTTTACAGTAGCCACCGATTGGGAATATCGATTTTGACAGCTGGTACTGGTTCAAACGATGAAGAAAATAACTCTGATCCTTGGACGGATCAATTCCTTTGAGCAATTCGAATTTGCCGTTGTTTTCTCTTACCCGGGCATAATGGCCGGTCGCAATCTTATCAGCACCAAGCCGAATTGCATGATCAAGGAAAGCCTTGAACTTGATTTCGGAGTTACAGAGAACGTCGGGGTTTGGTGTTCGTCCGGCTTTGTATTCCTTCAGAAAGATTGAAAAAACTCTGTCTTTATATTCTTTGGCAAAATTGACGGCTTCGATATCAATTCCAATGACATCGGCCACAGCTGTCGCATCTATCAAGTCTTGTCTTGAAGAGCAGTATTCACTGTCGTCATCGTCTTCCCAGTTCTTCATAAAAAGACCGATAACTTCATAACCTTGCTGTTTTAATAAATAAGCCGTTACAGCGGAATCAACTCCGCCGGATAAACCAACGACAACTGTATTGGACGACATAATACCTCTTTATGAAAAACAATCCTGTTAAGGATGGAAAGGTTCTCTCAGGAGAAACATCCGAAAGAATTCTCCATGTTTTGGTTAAGCTAGCGAAACATCCGAAATCGGCTCCTCAGAACTATCGATTTTAACTTTTTTGTCAAAACATCGGATGTTGTTAATCAAAGCTTTGAAGGAGGGAGGTTGGGTTCCAAAAACTTTTTGCCTTCTTCTGTCAATTCAATTCCAACATCCCGAATATTCCGAATAATCTCAGCAGCGCATTCGATTGCCTCGGGAGCTAGTTCTGCGGCGCTTTTAGGCCAGAAAACGCTAAATGGTATTGTCATCGGATCCGCAACAGGAATGGCAGTTAAATCATCACTAACTTTTATGGCAGCCAAAGTATCTGTTAAATGCACTCCGACATTTTGTCGAGTCATGCGGATTGCGACTTGTGTGGAAGAAACCTCTCCAACGATCTGACTGTCATCAATGTTGCCTAGTAACGGCATACAAGCGTTTCTTTCTTTTATGTCTTTAGAAAGGAGAATAAATCTTTCCTTAGCAAAATCAGAAGGTCGAAGAATCTGTCTGTTGCTTAAGTGATTTTCTTTTGACATCACAAGACAAAAAGGAACATTAGCTACATTGACTTTTACCAAGTCGTCATGAGATGTAAGAAGAATCCCAAAACCAATATCGAATGGATGAGAGTATTTGGAGTAAAAAATGTCTCTACTTGCGTGAACGTCGACGGTTACACTTAAATGTTCTTCATGTTTTTTTAAAATCTTTACCACCGCCGGAAGTGTTACATCGCTTGTATGTCTGGCTAGGAGTGCAACTCTCAGAGTTCTTTTGTGGTGATTTCTCTTGGATGGAAATTCTTCAAGATGTTTCCATGCTCTCACCGATTCCATAGCAATCCGGTAAAAATCAGCACCCTCTTCAGTCAAGGTTAGGCTCCGATTGGTTCTGTTAAACAGTTTGAAACCCAATCGATCTTCAAGCTGAGTAATCACCCGGCTGGCAGCCGGTGGTGATAGAAGATTTTTGTTTGATGCAGATAACAGTGAGCCTGTTTCCACAATTGAACAAAATAACTTTATTGCTTTGACTTTTAATTCCATTTTTTGCAACTATCGAAGTAATTATTGCACTTTACGTAGTTAAAGGAATATATCAAAATTTCACCAACGAAGTAAGAGGAGTTTTCAAAATTTGAAAGTTTTCTCTCTAAGTTGAAATGGGTTTTTAATGCTGCTCTCAAATGAGTGGCATTTTTTTATTTCCCGAGAACCTTCTGTTGAGCTTTCCGTCTGAAAAAAGAGGACGGGTCATTGGCCAGCTCAGAAGTTATGAGCTCAAGATTCTGAGTAACACTTAGTAGGGATAACATAAGAGCTCTAATATCGTATCGGTTGTTTTGGGCCATGTTATTGAACTTTGTTGAGAGCTTATTGATATCTCTGACCAAGCTTGATACTTTTGTCGAACTCAGCTGTTTATCCATGCTTTTTGCTGAAGAGTTGAGTTGATTGATCAGATTGTCCAGCGCCTTTACATCAAAGTCAGAAATTTTATTGGAAGTCGTTTGCAGTAATTTATTGGCGTTTGTGAGGAGAATATTGATTGATTCACCTTTAATGCCTTCGGCTATACGGTCAAGATTTTCAATAAATAGGCGTGTATTAGGAATTGCTTCACTTAAAGAACCGTTAATGTGTAATCTGTCCAGACGAGAAAGAAATGTGTCCACGCTCAGAGCAATTTGAGTTGTTAAGCTTGGAGCTGAAGGAATATAAAATGACTTTGAGTCCCAGTTTTTAGGAGGCGCAACATCAGGAAACTCTTGAGGATTCAGAAATTCTAAAGAGACATACAAAGTACCGGTCAGACCTGATAGTTGGGTTTGCGCCCGTAACCCTTCCTTGATGTACTGTTTGATATGTTTTTGAAAATCACTTTGTTTCATATATAAAGTCATTTTCACATCGGCTAACGACTCATTTTTAGAGAGCAGGAAGATGTGCTGTTGAGGGTAGGCTCTGGAAGATAGTTCAATTGCAGTTACTTCACCGACAGGGACACCTCTGAATTTAACCGGAGCTCCAACACTAAGCCCATTGACAGATTCTGAAAACAAGGTTTCTGCCTTGACTTTCGGTCGGAAGAAATTTGGTTCTGCAATAATTGAGACAATAATTAATGCGGCGATGATGGTTGTCATCACTGCTGTCCCGATTACAAAATACTTATTCTTCGCTGCCATTTTAGACCCTAGAGTTTCTTTTTATCTATTCTCTTAGATCCTACTAATCTATTTGAAGAAAAAAGCGCACTTTCATTAAAGTAGGCATAATCTCGATAAACAGATTTTCGCAAAAAAGTGAAACCCGCTAGTTTTTACTATCCGTTAAGGAGCTCATGTGATTCGAAACAAACCGCAAAATCAGATTGAAAGACTAACCTGGTATTTTGGAATAGAAAAACCAATTATTGTTAGAGTCGGACACCTTTGGCAGACGCCTGAATTAATAGCTGAAGCGGCAGAATCCGGAGCGTTGGGTGTTTTGTGTGCAGGTTTAATGAGTGCTGCGGAAATAAAAGAAAATGTTTCAAAAATTAGGATGCTCACTGATAAACCTTTTGCAGTCGAAATTTTCCCCGAACAAAAAACTAAATTAGATGAAGAAGCTTTCAGACTACAAAAATTATCTCTCCAACCTCTAAGAGAGGATCTTGGTCTATCGGAGCCTATTGTTAACCGGCTTAATTTTGAAGAACAGTTCAAAGCTTTGCTGGATCTTGAAATACCGATTGTAGGAACTTGTCTTGGAGGACTTCGGGAACCATATATGGAAGTTCTAGAAGAGAAAGATATTAAAGTTTATGGAGTTGCCTGCAATCTTAAGGACTGTAAAGTATTGGTTGCCAGCGGAGTAAAAACAATCATTGCGCAAGGTTTCGGAGCAGCCGGATTGCATTCATTCTGTGAAGAAAGACCGGGAGCGGAGAATATTGATTCATTAACCTTGTATTCAGAGTTGGATAGAGCTTTAAAAATACCTTTTGCCGTAGAAGGCAGTTGTGTCAATAAAAAACAGGTAAAGGCAGTCTTGGCCATGGGGGCGTCTGCGATAGTGTTGTCCGATGCATTGTTGCGTGCAAGAGAATCGGCGTTTCCAACTTGTTGGCGGGAAAAGATTTCCTATTTTTCCGATGCTGCCACTCGCCTTAATTCCTACGGCATGGGAAGACCTTCAAGAAGTTTATACACAGGCATCTTTGAATCAATCGAAGAAAATGAAGTGCCGGTACTGGAATTTCCATATCAATGGTTTGCTATGCAAGATATTTTCAAAAAAGCAGCGCAAGACGATTTGATGGAACTTGCTTATATTGAAATGGGACAATCGGCCTACCAGTCAAAAGAGGGCAAAACATCCGAGATTATTAATGAAACCTGGGAGTGGATAAAGGAAAATGAATGAGAATCAGTGTTTGGTAGTAGTTGATATTCAGAATGATTTCTTAGAGACCGGTGCGCTCCCTGTGCCTGAAGGCTCTCAGATTATTCCAACAGTCAATAAATTGCTTCCTCTTTTTAAACATATCGTGTTTACTCAAGATTGGCATCCCAAAGACCATATTTCTTTTGCAGACAATCATGACGGCAAAAAGCCGTATGACACAATAAACTTAGCTTACGGGGATCAGGTTCTTTGGCCTGTTCATTGTGTACAAGAGAGTGAAGGGGCGAAGTTGGCTTCCGGCTTGAACGGAACTGGAAAAGAAAAAGTCATTAAAAAAGGATGTAATAGGGGAGTTGACAGCTATTCTGCGTTTCTCGAGGCTGATAGAAAAACGAAAACTGGATTGGCAGACTGGCTCAAACAACATAGCATTAATGAGCTGTTCTTTTGCGGATTAGCTACTGATTTCTGTGTTTCATGGTCGGCATTGGATGCCGCTGAAGAAGGATTTAAGGTTGTGATTATCAGAGATGCCTGCAAACCGATTGATTTGAACGGTTCTCTTCAAAAAGCGGAACAAGAGTGGAAAAAAGTCGGCATACAACTAATTGAATCAAAGGATCTTCAGGAATAATTTATGGTATTACTACTAGTATCTAAATCTTGCCTGTCCACCTAAAATCATAGGATAACTAAATAGGGAACTACCAAAAATAGTTCCCATATTCTTTATCTTTTAACAGGAAGATTTTCATGACAGTTCTTGAATCCTTTATCGAAGATTTAAAGCCTCTAGTAAACATTGACTGCGGAACATCCAATTACGCAGGTGTTACAGCTATTGCCGAAATGATGAAAAAGCATTATGAGTCAATCGGCTTCCATGCTGAGCTAGTTGATCTCGGGCCGAAAGCAGGTAAAGGCCTCTTTGCTACTAACAAGCCGGATGCAAAGGAATACGATGTTCTCATGAATGCTCATATGGACACAGTGTTCCCTGATGGTACAGCAGCTGCCCGTCCTTTCTCTATCAAGGGCGACACTGCATACGGCCCCGGATGTTCTGACTGCAAGAGCGGCGTTTTAGCAATTTTCTACGCATTAAAGAATGCAAATCCTGAAGATCTTAAGAGACTTTCGATTGCCGTTGCATTAAATCCCGATGAAGAAACAGGGTCTAAAAATTCTGCAAAATGGCTGGCTTCTCTTGCTGCGAAATCCAAGAGAGCTTTAGTTTTTGAAGCGGCACGTGCCGGTGGTGAACTTGTTCGTTCAAGAAAAGGTTCCTGCACTTATAAAGTTACCTTCCACGGTGTCGGCTCTCATGCCGGTAATGCTCCATGGAAAGGTGCTAATGCTAACGTCGCTGCCATGAGATTTGCTCTGAACGCTTATGGTTTGGCAGACCATAACGTCGGAACAACGGTCAATCCTGGTGTTATTTATGGCGGTTCGGCTTCCAATGTAATTTCTGATAAGTGCGAAGTCAAGTTTGACGTACGTTACTGGACTCCTGAAGACGATAAGACTATCAGGGAAGCTCTTGAAAAAATGGTAGCAGCTACTTGGGCTCCGAGAGTTACTCAAGAAATGGTAATTGAAAGCCATATTCCTGCAATGCCTCTCTCTGAAAACACAAAAGAGCTCGTTGCACAGATTACGAAAGCCGGCGAAATGGAAGGCATTGACGTCAAGTGGGTTGATGCAGGCGGAGCCTCTGACGGAAACCACATGGCTGAAATGAATATACCTGTTATCGACGGTTGTGGACCAGCCGGAGCAGAATTTCACTGCGACAGAGAATATCTGAGACTCGATACAGTTGAAGAACGTATTCGCATGATTTCCAGATTCTTGTCTCTTATTTAATCTATAAGTTAAGAGACTTAAGACCGCTGAGAAAGACTCAGCGGTCTTTTTGTTTGGTGCGCCCAGCAGGACACTTAGGCCATAGTAATGACCATTGGAGGCAACTTCGAGGAGCAGTTCTCTGAGAAAAGCTTTGGCTTTAGGGAAGGAAGAAACTGTCAACAGGCTGTGCTAGAAGCCCAACAGTACGTAGAATCAGGGAAACAATGGTTGTAGAGATGGATCTTTCCAAATTCTTTGACAGAGTCAACCACGACATCCTGATGGATAGAGTCAGCCGAGTAATAACAGACAAACCACTCCTGAAACTAATCAGGAGATATCTCAACGCAGGTATCATGGAAGACGGGCTTGTAAGCCCAAGGACCCAAGGGGTTCCACAAGGATCCCCCTTAAGTCCACTGTTGTCAAATGTTATGCTCACGGAACTCGATTGGGAAATCGAGTCCAGAGGACTCAGTCATGTCAGATATGCCGACGACTGCAACATCTATGTTAGAGCTGAGAAAGCGGCTCAACGAGTATTAGAAAGTTTCACACGATACGTGGAAGGAGAGCTCAGGTTACGAGTTAATCGTGACAAGAGTGGTACCTTCCGTCCGAAAGATTCGACATTTCTCGGCTACACCTTCTCCAAAGCAGACAGTAAACGTATTGTCGTGGCAGAAAAGTCAGTGAAGAGAGTTTGGACGAAACTTCATAAGATCTTTAATAGAGCATGGGGAACTTCTTTGAAAAAGACGATAGAAAGATTGATACCAGTCCTAAGAGGATGGAGAAACTACTATCGACTGGACACCAGGAAGCAATTCTGGAGTGAGATGGATGGACGAATCCGACATCATCTTCGGAAACTTATATGGATCGCATGGAAGAAACCAAAGATCAGGGAAAGGAACCTTATTAAATTAGGACTTGACCCTGAGACCGCCTGGAGAAGCTCGGTAAATGGTAGGGGTGCGTGGTGGAACTCCAGTCAGGCTCATATGAGCCTGACCATCAAGAACGCCCGTTTCGCCAGATTAGGGTTATAGTCTCTCCGCTTTATGGCGAT
>CANTYJ010000082.1 GCA_947854175.1 uncultured Turicimonas sp.
CCTTGTGGATGCACTGCCGGAAAAAGTGGAATGCCAGTCAGGAAATAGTGAATTTTGCAAAAATGGATTAGGACTTTACGATTGACCGCACTTTAATTAAGAATGACACGACTTTTTTACACATTGAGTGGAAGGCAGCCTCATTTCTTCATAACCTAAATCTTGGGTATTTGTCTTTTAACAAATTAACTGGAACTAAGTAAAAACCCACGCAATTATCAAAAACTCTTTTCTTGAACTATTTGATATCTTTATATTCCTCGTTTTGCGGCAGTAGAAAGAAGATACTTGTACTTATTAAACTTCAACCCGCCTAAGGAGACAACAAAATGGCTGAAAAAATTCATAGAGGAAAGATCAAGACACCTCCGGATCCTCTGGTCGTCAAATATTTAATTGCACCGGGTATCGAGTCAGATATCAAATACCGATATCAAGCTTTCATTGACAGCAATAAAGCTCATGTATTGATGCTAAATAAACAAGGAATCATCTCTGACAACACTGCAAAAGAGATATTAAAAATAAACAAAGAAATGGCAGATATGGGAGATACTCCAACTTTTCCCATTGATCCTGGGAGAGAAGATTTTTATTTCAACCTTGAAGCATACTTAATAGAACAGGCTGGAATTGAAATCGGTGGGCAGATGCATACGGCACGTTCCAGAAATGATTTGTATGCAACATGTGCCCGTTTAGCTGTTAGAAAAGCTTATTTTGAAATTTGCGAACTCTACAACCGGATGCGCCAGGCAATCATTGATGTTGCACGCCAGAATACGGATGCTGTTTTTGCCGGTTATACACATATGCAGCCATCTGAACCAATTAGCTTTGCCCATTATTGTTCGGCTGTCCTTAATGCTCTTCAAAGAGACTATAGAAGAATCTCCAATTGTTTTGAGGGCTTAAATATATGTCCCCTCGGCGGTGGCTCTATGGGCTCTACAACATGGGATATTGACAGAAAGTACACAGCGAAAATGCTTGGCTTTGACGCCCCCATTGATAATTCCATAGACTCTGTGGCTTCCAGAGATTTTGCAACTGACATTCTTGCAGCTTTATCTATAACAGCAGTTACTATTTCTCGTTTCTGTCAGGATCTTTACGTCTGGGCCACGCCAGACTACGGATATATTGAGGTTTCCGACAGTTGTGCAGTTTGCTCTTCAATTATGCCCCAAAAGAAAAATCCTTGGGTATTAGAAAGAATCAAAGGAAAGGCTGCTCATGTTGAAGGTTGCTTCATCAGTGCGTTAAATGCCATGAAAAATGTCATTTATTCTCATAACGAAGAAATCTGCGGCGAATCTGCATCCTTCCTGTTCCCCGGTATTGAAGAAATGAAGAAAATCTGTGAACTCATGGAGATAAGCATCCGAGGCATCACAGTCAAAAAAGACAAAATGCTTGAGACTGCGTGGGGAAATTTCTGTACTGTTACTGAACTGGCGAATTACTTGGTTCGTAAGGATGGTATCAGTTTCCGCATGGCTCATGATATCGTAGCTGAAGTTGTCGCTTATATGCTTGAAAACAACAAGAAAGCAAACGAAATCGGTACTGATGTGGTTAATCCCATCTTCATGAAGCTTTTTGGCAGAAAAACTTCTATGACGGACGAGGAAATCAGGTCTGCTCTTGATCCGGTTCAAATCGCCAATGCAAAGAAATGTATAGGCGGAACAGCCCCTGAAGAAGTCACACGCCAGTTAGACAGTCGACAAGCTGCTTTAGACAGAGATATCGCCGAATTAAAGCAAAGAAAAGAAGCTGTTGACTTAGCAAAACAACGTCTTGAAGAAGAAGTCTTGAAAAAGATTTCCTAACTTCTATTCATTAAATTTTTGACCGCTCTGTTTTAGATAATGACAGAGCGGTTCAGGAGTCTCTAACGTGTTTTCTATTTATATCCCAACTGAATTTATTTTTGGTTCCGGAGCATTGAAACAATTATCGCAATTGAAGCTTCCGGGAAAGAAAGCTTTAATAGTAACTAGTAAAGGCAAGTCAATTATTAAAAACGGAGCATTAGGACTTTTGCAAGAACAATTAGAAAAACAAGAAATAGGATATACCGTCTTCAACGAAATTGAGGCCAACCCTGAGAAAACTACAATTATGAGAGGAGCCGAAGTTGCTAGGGAGAACTCATGTGACTTCGTTATTGGTTTAGGAGGCGGATCGCCAATGGATGCCTCAAAGGCCATAGCTTTGATGGCAACAAATTCAGGCGACTTATGGGATTATTGCATGCGAGGTACCGGCAAGAAGCTGCAGCCTGCGAATAAAGCGCTTCCTATCGTATGCATTACAACCACAGCAGGAACAGGCTCCGAGGCAGATGCCAGTGGGATGATAAATAACGTTCAAACAAATGAAAAATTTGGAATCTCCGGACCTTCTCTTTTTCCTACGTTATCGGTCATCGACCCAGAGTTGATGGTTTCGGTTCCGCCGCTTTATTCTGCTTACCAAGGCCTCGATGCTTTATTTCATTTAACCGAAGCTTACTTATCAACAAAAGCAAACTTTTTCAACGAAATGTGCGCGATCACCGGAGTAGAGCATATTGGAAAGTATCTTGTAAGATCTATTAAAAATGGCAATGATCTAGAAGCCCGAGAACATATGGCGTTTGCCAATACAATGGGCGGTTTTGTTATGTCTACAGGAAAGCTTATGAGTCAGCATTCTCTTGAGCATACTCTCAGTGCCTTTCATCCTGATCTGCCTCATGGCGCCGGTTTAGTTCTTATATGTAGAGCATACTTTGGCCTGTTCATAAAGAAAGGAGTACGTAAGGAGAAATTTATCCGTCTTGCAAAAGCTCTGGGGAAACAAGATACTTCACAACCAGAAGACTTTCTTACGGCCTTGGACGGCTTAATTAAAGAATGTGGATTAGATCACATTCGTATGGCGGACTGGAATATTAAAGAAGAAGAACTAGCTAGAATTGCTTGTGAAACTTATAAAAACTTCAATGACTTGTTCTATAACGATCCTGTCCTCTTGACTGAAGAAGAATGCGTTCAAATTTATCAAGAAAGTTTTAACCGATAACAGGATCAAGGCAGGTGTTAAATACCTGCTCTTATTTTTGTTTAGAGGATATGAATAAATTGAGTTAATCCAGGATGAGCCTCTCGCATCTGAGAAAGAACTTCTTTCTGAAAAATTTCTCTGCACAACCCTGCAACTTCATTTGCCAGTTGCGAAAAACTTTCATCACTATAAAGAACAAAGTATGTGCGCTTAGCATCCAAAGAAAATTTTATAAAGTCTACATCCTTTGAATGATTAGGTACGGTCAAAATATTTAAGGGTGGACAGATGGTCCAACCCACACCGGATGATACCAACGACAACATTGAAATATTATTGTCTACCTCTATTCTCCGAATATCCTTAAAATGAAACGAACGATAGATTCTTTCAGCCTGTACAAAATCGTATGTTTCCTGAGAATATCTTAAATAAGACAGCCCTTCTACCACTGAACAAAACTCTTTTAGGTTCCTAATAATCTTGCCTTGTGTAAGCTTACTAGGCAACACAATTAGAAAATCTTCTTCGTAAATTGGTATAGCCTGCATATTTTCCAGACCCTGCAAGGAATCAGTAGCGATTGCTATGTCAACAGCATTCTTCCTCAACATTTGGGTTACCTGAGGAGTTGTACCAGAACTGGTGAATAGATTGCCCGTCATGTCCAGTAATTTTGGAAATAAATCAGGTGAAACACAACTAGCAATACATGTGGAGAACCCTATTCTTAGATCAGGTTTATTCCCCAAAAGGGCACTTTGAATGTTATCTGTCAAATAGTCCAGTTCATCGATAATATTGATCGCGTATTTCTGCAAAATACGTCCAGCTCTTGTCAGTTGAATTGGCCGTGTCTGCCTATCAAAAACCGGGGTACCCAAAGAACTTTCCATTTTCTTGATAGCCGCAGAAATTGCCGGTTGGCTCTTTCCCAGAACTTTAGCAGCTCTAGTCATATTACAATCTTTAGCCGTTTCTACAAATAACCTTAAGGCACTTAAGTCAAATCCGTTGTCCGGCATATTTCCTCCGCCCATGATGGTTCTCTTATTCATCATTTTATGGTTTTTACACTATTTTTTGTTGCTTCCGTCCCATGCTCCGTTTATTAACAATCAAAAACTCTTAAAATTGGCGACGAAGAATACAACATATATTCTCGCCGCCGATTGAATATTAACTATTAATATTCATTAAACATTCTTTGAATTTCTTTAGGATCCTTGGTTTTGGTTAAGGCCAACTGAAGCAAAATTCGTGCTTTTTGAGGGCTCAAAGTTCCACTGTTTAAGAAACCTTCATCTATCCAGGATTGGCTTGCCGGGGTAGTAGGTCCATTTTGAACTCTGGCGCTACGCATAACCACAACACCTTTTTTGACTGCATCAACTAACCCCGGTTCAGCATCTTTATGAATCGACCCATTACCTGTTCCTGCATGAACAATGCCTTTAGCACCAGCCTTCACAGCGGCATCAGCCATGACACGATCATCGTTGACGTGTGAGTAGATAATATCAACTCTCGGAAGCTCTTGTAGGTTTGACACATCGAATTCTGAATTCTTCGTATGACGTTTTGTCGACTGTCTATAGAAATTAACCTTACCGCCTTCTAAATATCCTAAGAAACCAAGTTCTGGTGCCTTGAAGGTAGCAACATTGGTTGTATTTGTCTTGGTGACATCACGAGCACCGTTAATTTCGTCATTGAGAGCTACCAACACACCTTTTCCTTTTGCTTCTGGTGCGACCGCAACCCTAACTGCATTCAGAAGATTCATCGGACCATCTGCACTGATGGCAGTGGCCGGTCTCATCGCTCCAACCAAAACTACAGGTTTATCACTGTGAGTAACAAGATTAAGGAAATAAGCGGTCTCCTCTAAAGTGTCCGTACCGTGAGTAATAACAACACCGGAAACTTTTGGATCAGCAAGTAATTCATTTACCCGTTTGGCTAGTTTCAGCCAAACATCGTTTGTCATATCATTACTACCAATTTTTGCAACTTGCTCGCCTGAAACGACTGCAATATCTTTCATCTCGGGTACAGCGTCAATCAGTGTTTGAATGGCCAATTCACCTGCTTTATACCCTGTTACATCGGTTTTTGAGGCAGAACTTCCGGCAATTGTTCCTCCGGTAGCGAGAATTTTAACTTGAGGTAAATCTGCAGCAACAACCGAAAAAGAAAGAGGAATTAATGCAGACAAAATCAAATGAGATAATTTCATAAAGGTCTCCCTGAGGTGCTAGTAATATTTATCGTTTTTGAGCACAAAACCGCTACAAAAAGATAGTGTGAAACGAAACTCGATCTGGTATAAAAAAATTGTATAGCTTTTTTTTAAGCCTGTTTTCACTATTCGTTTTTTTTATAACTCACAATAAATATTATTTGTTCGGTTAGAAAACAACTAAAACAGAGAGTTAAAAATCAGCTGAATTATCAGCTGAATTAATGGCCTTTTCTGCTCTTTTGGTCAATACGGTAGCTATCATGCAGGCAATTGCAACAATAGTCATTCCCAAAGTAGTTATGAGAGAAAGGTTGTTATCAAAAAGCACTATTCCTAAAATTTCCGATATCGGGATAGCAGTAAATCCCAAACAAGAGACAAGAAGCAAATTCCCTCCGATCCATGCTCTTGCTTCAAATACAAGCCCTCCAAGTCCGCACAGTGCCATCCCAAGAATAAATGAAGTACTTTCAATAGACGGTGGTAAATGTAGACCGTTCTCAAAAATATTGGCCGCTATAAAAGTGAATACTGAACAAAAGCAAGCAAAATAAAAAACAATCCGCCAGACAGGTTCACCTTTTCTTCCAAGTCTGCGGACCTGAGAGTAAATAATCAAATCCAAGATGGCCACAGTAAAACATAGAAGGGAAGGCACCTGCTGTCCATCAGCGAATGTAGGTCTTAACGTTATCACTATTCCGATAAATCCCAAAACAATGGTACCAATTAATGACCAGGGAACCGGAATACGATGGGAATAGTAATACCCAATAAAAAATAACGACAAAAATAGTGGGGACGTGTAAGTTAATGTGATGTTAGTTCCTAACGGAAGAGACTCCAAAGTGTAATACCAAAGGCAAACAGATATTGTTCCAAGTACACCGCGAATAACATGCCCACCAATATAGTTAGGCATTAAAGAACGGCCTGTTGACAGAGCAAAAACTGCAATAACTAAGGCAATAATAAAAGAACGATAAAAAGCCAGTTCAAAAGCTGAAAGGGAACTATTTAACTTTACAAAAGCTGCCATCAGAGAAAAGGAAAGTGCTGAGGCTACAGCCCAGAGAGAAGTCTTCATAACTTACACCTACAAAAATATACCTATGGCCACTATGTTGGTAGCTTTCTAAATTGTTCCTAAGAAAAAGGTTTTATAAAGATATCCTGATTCAATGATAGAAACACCGTAACATAACAATAAAAAAAGTCGTTTTATTACATCTAATTTAACCAGAACGCTAAACTTCAACACCTTTTTTCTCAAATATTTTTAACGTGCATATAACTCCACTAAGCAAAAGAACCATTCCGATAACTAAAGAAATACTCGGTATCTCTTTTGTATAGATAAGTCCCCATAAAACTGAAAAAATAGTCTCAAAAACAAGCATTGGACCAACAACAGTTGTCGGTACTCTCTGACTCATAGCATTCCATAAAGCTGTAGCGCAGAAGGAACAAGCGGTACCGGCAAAAATCATCCATCCTACAAAATGCATAGGTCTTGGTCCCAATAAGTTCTCCATGTCTCCAACAGTGGACCAACAAACAAAATAAGCAATAAGACCAATTGGTAATAAGACAATACATTGCATGCTAGTAAAGAATACAGGGCTGACCTTAGGATGCTCCAAAAGCCAATCTGCATTCTTAATGGGGTACCAAGTCCACATTGCGGTTGAACTAATAGCAAAGATGATTCCTATTAAAAAGTCAAATGCTCCCGTATTACTTTGCATAGAATCAACTAAACCACTCCAATTCGAACAAAAGAGTCCCGTTAAAATCAGAACTAATGGAAGAGACAAGTGAGCCAGCGGAACAAATTTTTTGTTCCTTCTTTTGTCTCTTTCATTACTGATCAAGGCAACACAAACGGGTACAAGCCCAAAAAATGTAGCGGCTAGTGCAACCCCTGCGTACTGAACTGCCGTAAAAAGACACCAAGGTTGAATAAGATTACCCACAAGACTTAAAACAATTGTAAAGTTCCAGTCTTTCGTAGTTACAAACCTAAGGAAATGCCTTTGAATCCATAAGCCACCAACGGCGGTTAACCCCATAACAATTGCCCTGGCTATTGAAATATAGATAGTGTTGTACTCAGGAAGGAAGAGGGTTAACAAATAAGTTAGCCCCCACAAAGCACAAGCAAGCAGTCCTAATAAAACGCCAAAAAACATATAATTGTCTCCGACCCATATTAATCAGAACGAATGCTTTTGATTTTCTTTAAAAAGCACCTGAAAAACAGATAAAAAAGGATCTCCGCATTTCTGATGAAGAGATCCTTTAAGTAACTAAATTAAATCGTTAGCCAATTGTCTCCTCAACAGCAAGCTCCAACCGCCTATGAGCCTCTTCAATTTGTTCTTTTTTCTTGGCCAGATTTAGATTATCGTTGTTCAACTTTTCTTTCAAAACCATTAATTGCCTTGTTACTTCTTCAGGTGCAGTACCACCTAATACCTCCTTAGACTCGGCGTTCTTTACTGGATCCAGTGCTATTTGAATTTGTTCATCAGTAATTGTTAAAGGTTTATTAAATAATTCCAAACTTATCCTATCCAAATCTTCTTTTGTAATTTGATTAGCTTTTAAGTCTTTTTCAGTTAAGAATCCAACCATATGTGCGACGATTTCATGAGCTGCTCTAAATGAAATTCCTTCAACTCTCACTAAAGTGTTTGCAAGCTCAGTGACTGTAGAGAAGTTCTTTCTTGCTGTCTCTACCGCTTTATCGGTCCTAACTTTGATATCTTTCAAAGATACGGATAACAAAGTCAAGATATTAGAAACTTCTTTCAACTGAGGCCAGAAAGATCCGATCATATCCATGGATTCCATTGTAAATGCGTAAGGAACTCCTTTGTAAATCATCCATGCGGTGTCATCTAAGCCTTTCACACGAGCACAAAATGTATTGACTGATTCAAAAGTCCAGGGATTCTTTTTCTGAGGCATGATAGAAGAACAAACCGCAACAGAATCGGAAATTTCTACATACCCATAGTCAGGGGTAGCCCAGATTCTGATATCTGTGGCCAAGCGGCTTAAATTACTGGCAAGAATTGCTAACGAAGACATCAATTGCAAGATGTAATCTCTTGAGCATACACAATCGAGAGAATTCTCCATCGGAGCATCAAACCCTAAAAGCTCAGTTGTGTATTCACGATCAATATTCCATGTTGTTGAGCCCATTGAGCCACCACCCAGGGGATTTAGATTTGTTGTATTCCAAACTTGAATAATCCTCCGAAAATCACGAGATAAGGCCTGACTAACTGCTGAAAGATAGTGAGCAAAAGTCATTGGTTCTGAGGGCTGCAAATGTGTATAACCGGACATAACAGAATTCTTATTTTTTTCAGCGAGTTCTATCAATAACTTGCGGAAACTGTTAAGTTCTTTGCCAATCTGAAGAATGGCGTTTCTTACTTCCATTCTGTCGACTGTTGCATGAAGATCATTTCGACTGCGAGCTGTGTGTTGCTGGCCTCCAACTTCCATCCCGACTTTTCCAATGAGATAGTTCTCAAGATTGAAATACATTTCTTCAAGTTCAGGAGTTATTTCGAAGGTAGGTTTATTTCCCATAGCTGCCATTTCGCAAGCAACACCAAGTATTGCCTTAGCAACCGGCTTTTTTATAATGCCTTGTTTTTCAAGCATTAAAACATGAGCTTTATTTACATCGATATAGATTTGATAGGAGCGCTCAACCTCTTCATCCGTTAAAGTTGGAGCAACCATAATATTTGTTACTTCTTTTGCCGGAGGTTCTTTGAGTCTACCTCTTTCAATTTTATTTCCCATTCTTGTCTCCTTGAGATCTTTGTTAATCGATTTTTTTTATCCTAACGAAGACTTTATTTGGCTTGTACGAACATCAAAAAAAATTATCCGTAAAGATAAAACTTTTCTATGGTTTACCTTCTCTCTTTTAATGCAATACGGATTTTTTTAAACTGGCTCCAGTTTTTTTATTGAAATTAAGAAATTCAAATAATCATATGCACAGTTAAAAATTAGGAATGTTTGGCACTAAAAGTTTTAAACGCACCATATCTTTTAACTTTTAGACAGAGCCACAGAGTTCTTCATTGGCAACTAAGGATTTAGATTCAATAATCATGTGACTTAACTCTTTTGGAGGAGAAAGTGAATAACACAAGAACAGAGAAAGATTGTCTCGGTGAAATGGAAATTTCCAATGAACATTATTATGGAATTCAAACCTCGCGAATGCTGAAAGTCTCTGGTGTCGCTGAACAGCCCATCGTCATTTACCCTGATTTAATTATGGCTCTTGCTCAAATTAAAAAAGCTTGTGCAATAGCGAATTTCGAGATAGGAGCAATTCCCAAAAATATCGCTGACGCGATTGTCGAAGCCGCTGACAAGGTGCTAACAGGAAAGCTAAACAGTGAATTTCCTCTGGACATATGGCAAGGAGGGGGATATACCTGCATCAATATGAATGTTAACGAAGTGATCGGTAACCTAGCTAATGAAATTTTGACCGGTCACAAAGGGCAGGATACTGTGCATCCCAACACTCACGTTAACAAAGGGCAGTCCACAAACGATACTATTCCTTCTGCTACCCATCTAGCAATCGCTCCAAGACTTGATCGAATTTCAGAAGAGTTAAATCTGCTAGCGAACACCTTTGATAAAAAAGCTACTGAATTCAGAGATATCGTTAAAGTTGGCCGAACCTGTTGGCAAGATGCGCTTCCATTGACACTAGGACAGGAGTTTAGTGGTTATGCATCTGTATGCCAGCGTCTAGTTGATAAGATAAAAAATATTCGTCCCGGGGCTTTTGAAATTGTGATGGGTGGAAGTGCCGTAGGAACGGGACTTGGTAGTGAACCAGGATATATGGACGCTTTATACATGAATTTATCCAAAATCCTTGGTGAAACAGTTTCTCCAATGAAGAATTTGTTTGATGGATTTCAAAATTCTGATTACGTAGTGACTGTATCTGGACTAGTTAAAGAAATAGCAACCACTCTATCTAAGATTTCCAAAGACCTTAGATTAATGAGTTCAGGCCCTAGAGCAGGTTTTATGGAAGTTCAATTACCGGCTTTAAGTCCAGGCTCTTCGATCATGCCCGGAAAAATCAACCCGACAGTACCAGAGATGGTTATACAAATTGCCCATCAAGTCATTGGAAACGATGTTGCTATTTCTGTTGCGTATGATGAAGGTGAATTAGATTTAAATGTTTGGGACGCCACATTTTATAAATGCTTATTTGAGAGCCTACAAATCGTTGAAAGAGAAATTCCTATCCTAAGAAAATATTGCATAGAGGGCATAAAAGCCAATCATCAACGATGCATTGATGAAGCTGAATCAAGTATAGCTTTGTCAACATTTATTGCGGCAACATTTGGCTATCCTACCGGTGTAAAAGTTGCACATTATTGTGAGAAGAATAATAAAAAAGTGAAGGATGCAGTTGTGGAAATGAATTTAATGAGCATCGAAGAAGCTAACGCCATTATTGACCCTTTATTGATGACTAACCCCGAAAAAATGGCACAGGTCATTTCTAAGTTCAAACAAGAAAAAGGTTTCGAATAAATTTGTTAGTTATAGAAATTAGAAAATTTCCGTAATGTTTTCCTCCCCCGCATACGTTATATCAGACCTGCGGGTCTTTTTTACTGTACATTTTTTGAATACAACATATCTATTTCTTTTCAATAGGTTATGGTTCAGTAAGTGCAGGTCTTTCAACTTCTACGACTTTTAATCTAAGAGAAAATAACTAAGAAAAACTTACCAGGAGAGAGTGAAGACCACTATCTCCTGATAAGAGATTTACACAAAACCGATTGTCCTATTTACATGTTTAACCCGAATTTGGTCTTCCAGAGCTTTTAAAAAGCCTAGACAGTTTGGTTCTTCTACAAAGTTCATTTGCCTTGACGCAGCTTTGAAATCTCCGGGAGTGAGATTCTTCATGCGGGATACTTCTTTAATATCTTCTTCACCCGGAACAATTCCTAACTCTTCGCAATGTAATGAAAATAACTTAACGGACTGCTTAGAAGTTAGGTATTCAAACTTAACTTTGAGATCAAATCTTCGCATTGAAGCGTCGTCCAAAATATCCATCAAATTAGTTGTAACAATAACAATTCCTTCAAAGGTTTCCAATTGAGTTAAGAATTCATTTACTTGAGTGACTTCCCAACTATGATCAGCTCTACCTCTCGTACGTAGAAAACTGTCCACCTCGTCAATTAAAAGCACAGCATCTTCTCTTTCGGCTGTTTCAAAAGCATTCGCAATATTTTGCTCAGTCATTCCTACGTAACAATCAAGTAGATCCGACGCTTTTTTGATATTGATAGGTCGTTCTAATTCTTTAGCTATCCATTTCCCAAAAGCCGTTTTTCCTGTGCCCGGAGGTCCATACAGACAAAGCCGACCGCTTCCTTTTGTTTTCAACCCTTTTAATACTGAATTTAAATTACAACTGACATTGGAAAGAGAAGGTTCAAAGTCATCCGAAATTGATTTTTTCTTTGCTACCCTACTAAAACCTTGGGCTAGCAAGATACTTGACACCATTTTCATCACTTGATCTTCATCAACCTTTTTTCCTATTGTCACTAAATTTTGAACGATACCTGCGGTTTGCGATAAAACGGCAGGTGAAAGATATTCAGTCTCGGCAATTCTATTGATATTTTGCGGGCTAAGGTAATTTTTAAATTTTTCACAAGCTAAAGACCTTAAGTATGACTTAGGCGGATTAGAAACTTCAATAACCAGATGAAATCGACGAATCATTGAAGGATCAATATTTTTAATAGAGTTGACAGTCCAGAAGGTAGGCCTCGGGTTATTTTCCAACTCTGTATTAATGTAATATTTGTTACTCCGGACACCTTCTCTCAAACCATAGTTAAAAAAGTCATCCCCTTCGTCAATCAAAATAGCTGAAGCCGGATTGTTTTTTAGAAATGCATTAGCTTTCTTCCATAAATGAAATCTTCCTTCTTTAGAGCTTTCTTTCTCTATTTCTTCCTCTATAGGTGAGTACAATTCCAAGCCAACTGAAGAAGCCAGAACTTTGCTAAGCTCTGTTTTGCCGGTTCCGGAAGGCCCGTATAAAAGAATGTTCACTCCTTTTGGGCTTGTTCTAACAACACTTTCTAGGTAAGGAAGAACAAGACCTTTGATTACTGATAAATAGTTAAAATTCTCCAGGCTTAAAGTGGGTGCTTCTTCTTTTTTTAACGTATTTTCTACCAGCCATTTAAAAGATAAATCGCCATTAATCAGAAAATCAATCGGACACGGTGCCTTGTAAGATATATAACTATCGAAATCACAAAACATTGTGGTACTGTCATAATCGGAAAAATCAAAAAAGGCTATAGAAGTTTTTTGATTAAATATAGAGTCCACGTTTTCAATAGAAAGAAGATTTCCTATTATCTCTTTTACTAACTTCAGTCCTTTTGTTGAATAATCAAAAAAATTTAAGGCATTAATAATAGTTCTATGACTAATCACAAGTAATAGCAAACCAAATATTTTACTTTCTTCATTAGTAAGTCCGTAGCATTCACTCAAAAATTTAAGATTTACTGAAAATTTTCCGGTAAAGAGTCCGCCTGACAATTGGTCTTCTAACTTCTCATACCACTGAGTCAACAGCGGAAAGATTGTTGTTTCTTCAGAATCAACAAGTTTTAATAATTTTTTGTAGCGTTCTACAATATTTGTTTCTTCCCAAAACTCAGATGTGTCTAATGCCAAATATAATTTGTTATAAGCGGCCGCCAAAACTTTTTCATCCGGATCAAATTCAGCATACATTTCAAGTAGATCCAACCATTCGCTGTTACATTTTCCCGTAAACAACTCGTTGAACTCGGGAGGCAGCTTGCCTTTGAGTGCAATTTTTGAATCAAGCTTTAATCTTTCAATACTTCTTAGGTTAAAGTCAGAACAATGACTTAACACTTTAGTTTTGACTTTTTTTCTGAGCCGTTCAATATCTTTGGATAATATCTTGAAAAATTGACTTCTTTGTAAATATTCTGTGATCTCGGCGTAATCCACGACTGAAATCAAGTCGAACTTTAACATGAGCATACCTATCCAAAATTCCACTGCAGGCACACTCTTAGCTTCCTGTGAAGTCGGGAGTCGTGTTGGTTTTTTATCTTTCACAAAGCGTCTTCTTACACGTCCAATGCTTATCGGCATAAAAATCCTCTCATATACAGATTTTTTAATTGACAAATTTGAGACTCTTTTTGCTGTACGTCTAGATCAAAAAGGTGCAACAAGAATTAATGAATAACTACTGAAAAAACTTCTCTATCGAACACACCAAATAATGGTTCAAATCAAATTTACTATTTGCTAAATGGATTAACTCCATAAGATTATTATTGCGCAATTAACGTCAATTTATGTCTTATATGGATTTAGAGTATTCAATGAAGCCGCTTAATCTATAAGTTCTATAAGTGAAAATACCTAGGTTTAATCTATTTTTGAAAGAAAAGTTAACTAATTTAGTTATTATCATAATGATTATTATTCTCATTTTCATTATCGTTTACTCATGCAACCAAAAAACATAGCTCCGCTTTCATTAGCGGTATCTTTGGCTTTATCAGCTACAACTTCTTTTTCTCAAACCTCAAACTCTGTTTCCACAGATATTACTGTCGAAAAAGCTTCTCCTGTAGTAGTCACAGCCACCAGAACTGAAAAAAAACTCGATGAAGTTCCTTCCTCAGTTGTCGTCATTACCGATGAAACACTCCTTAAAGAAGTACCAAGAACATTAGGTGATGCCTTACTTGATATTCCGAACGTTATGCTGGAGTCTCCTGAAAGTCCGGTTTTCACACGTATCTCTGTTCGGGGCTCGGATTCGGACCAGATTACATATTTAATCGATGGTGTTCGCCAAGACAACTACACAATGAGTGGTAACCGTCCGGCCTTCATGTTTGTAGACCCGGAAATGATTAAACAAATTGAGGTTAGAAGAGGAGGTGGCTCTTCTTTGTACGGCAACGGCGGTATCGGAGGTACTATTGCAGTGACGACAAAGACAGCCGCTGACTTACTTAAACCGGGAAGGAACTTTGGAGCAACGCTTAAAGGCGGATATAACGATGATGCAAGAGAGTGGGGAACCTCAGCATGGTTATATGGCAAACAAGGACCAATTGATGCCGTAATCGGATTCTCACATAAGGATGGCGGAAAAATTATTTCTTCGAGAAATGGACACCGCTCTTCAACTCCCCGCGATACAAAATACGATGCTTTCACAGCCAAAGTAACAGCCACTCCTAGTGATAACAATCTATTGTCAGTTGGTTATAACTACGATGACACAAAAATGAATCAAGGTTTTAGCGGTGATGATGCAAAGTATCGTGTAAAGCAACACCGCTTAACAGGTAGCTGGGAATATAGCTATGGAGATTGGATAGACTCCGTTGTCAATATTCAATACACTCAGCTGAACAATAAATTCGACGGAACTTCCTATAACCCGGAAGCATACTTCAAAGACAAGTCTCATTCTTACAGTATGAACGCCCAGAATACCTCTGTTTTTGCTTTCCCGTGGGGAGGGGTAAATAATTTAACTTATGGATTTGATGTCTCATTGAATAAGCAGAAAGCAACGGATGTGTATGGTTTGGCCGATTTAAGCCGACCCGACTCAAAAGCTTATGATGCCGGATTATTTATTCAGGACGAATATCAGATTAATCAATACGTTACTCTAACACCAGTCCTCAGGTGGTCTTACTACAACAGAAAACCAACCGGTGACTCCGACGAAAAACACAATCTTAAATCACAAAATGACAACAAACTCTCGCCAGGTATCACCTTAACTTTGACACCGACAAAGAATCTTTCCTTCTACGCATCTGCACAATCCGGCTATAGACCTCCATTCCTGGACGAACTTTACACAGCAATTGAATATGCAGACTTTGGTATGTACTCAGTCGTTCTGCCAAACCCCAATCTCAAACCAGAAGAATCTATCAACTTGGAATTGGGCGTTAACGGAGATTATCCAAAACTATTTGGCTCTAACGACAGAGTCACTTTCCATGCCAATATCTTCAGAGATAGAGTTAAAAACCTTATTCAGGCAGGTCCAACAGGAGACATGGATTTTGGCTCTGACGGAATAATTCTGTATTACACCGTCGAAAATGTCGGAAAGGTTCTTAAAACTGGTTTTGAAGCTTCTCTGGACTATTATCCGGGAAATGCAGATTTTCATCTGACTTATGGTTATCTTCACGCAGAAGATAAAGCAACTGGAGAGAAGCTTAACGGCTTAACTCCGATGCAAGCTACGTTTAGAGCAGGTTATACCTTTAAACCATGGAATTTAAATGCTTGGTATAGACTCAGAATGTTCAAGGGCGGTACCTCTAACCTTGAGACAAGTTTTAACAGCGGAGAGTTTAAAAAATTAGGAGGCTTTGCTACTCATGCTGTCGGCTTGATCTGGAAACCAAAAGTCAAAGATTGGGCAGATTTTGCTGTTACTTTCTCTGTTGACAATGTCACTAACAAAAAATACCGCTATCTAAACGGAATGTATGGATCCGGACGTGCCTACAGAGCATGGATTACAGCTAATTTCTAATCATAAAAATTTTGCAAGAATGACATTCATCAAAAGCTCTTCTTTTACAGGCTTCCTTTTTCAGACTTTTATTTCAAAAAAGTTATGGAGGTTCTGGCTACTGATTGGAGTTGTCATTCTTGCCTATTTAGTCAACATTAAACTGGCCGTTGCACTAAATGAATGGAACGGCCGTTTCTACAACGCTCTGCAGTCAGTAAAAAAAGATGAAATCTTTGATTGCCTATATGACTTTACTAAGCTGTGTTCTGCCATTATTGCCGTCCTCGTAACAGCTGACTATCTCCAAGGCAGAGCCGCCTTAATCGCTAGAGAGGAACTCACTTTTAAATTTTTTAATACATGGCTTTCCCCTGACGGTGTTTTTTATAAGTTGAGAGTGGAACATATTGAACCGGATAATCCTGATCAAAGAATTGCTGAAGATATCAGAGACGTTATAAATATCTTTTTAAACTTATGCACCAGCTTTCTTAATTCTGTTTTGATGATAGGCAGTTTCTCTGTCATTCTCTGGAATTTGTCCGGACCAATCAAAGTATTTGGTTACACCATACCTGGATATATGTTTTGGGTCTGTTTAATTTATACCGCTCTCGAAACTTTATTAACACACCTAATCGGAAGAAAGTTGAAATTCTTAAATTTTGAATCTCAAAAACGAGAAGCCAATCTAAGATCAGCACTTCTAGCGAAAAGAACCAATGCTGAATCAATCGCGGGATTTAAAGGAGAGCAAACTGAAAGGGAAGTGCTCCACAAAAATTTCAGAGATTTGCTGACGATATTGATCGATATATTAAAAAAGAAAAGAAATCTGGAATATTTTTCTGTCGGCGTAGGACAGATTACACATTTGACACCTATTTTCTTTTCCTTGCCAACTTTTCTTGCCGGTCATATAGCTCTAGGCGGCCTTATGCAAATACGAGGCGCATTTGTGGATGTTGCCCGCTCGTTATCCTGGATTGCAATGTCATATCAAACATTAGCTAAGTTCGTAGCCACTTATGAACGTTTATCCACATTGCATTCATCGATTTGTCAAATATCAAACAAGACGGAAGGACCTAGGGTTGAAAATGATGAAAAATATGGTCTGTCTGCTTCCATCTGTTTTGTGATTAATAAACATGGCCAGAGAGTTCATAAAATAAGGGCCAGATTTGATATTTCAAAAGGTTCGATAGCGGTTTTGCAAGGTCCGTCAGGTTCAGGAAAGAGCACAATTTTAAGAACCTTAGCCGGGTTCAATCCACAAGCGACAGGCCTTATTAAAAAGAATCTAAAGACCCTATGGGTTCCTCAAAATAACTATATTTTGCATAATTCATTAAAAGCAAATCTTCTGTATCCTCAGCCTTCTGATTCCTGCGCAGACGAACAATGTATTAGCTTGTTAGACAAAGTCGGATTAGGTTTTCTGGCAGAAAAACTCCATACCGACTGTGATTGGTCAAACATTCTCAGTGGTGGTGAAAAACAGAGGCTTATTTTGGCCAGAATTATTTTTAACCAGCCTGGTCTGGCACTCCTTGACGAAGTAACTTCAGCACTTGATGAAAGCAGTGCCTTAAAACTTATAGACGTTCTGAAAGAATCCTTGACACAGACAGCTGTTCTACTCGTAACCCATCAAAGCCAAATATTAAAAAAAGCTGATTTAATTTTTGATATGAAGGATTTTTATGTCGCATCCAACACCTAATGTTTTTATTCCGTTCCCAATATATGAAAATGCGGTATTTATTGGTGATAGTGCAATCGAAGCTTTATCCGTTTTAAAAATTTATGGAAAAGCTCTCATTGGTGGAGAACTTCCAAATATGCATTTATTTCATCCATACGAAAAGCTCCTTGAATGTACTCATTGCGTCATGAATGATAAAAAACTGCTTTTAACCGCAATAAGACGAGGTGAGATTGATTACGTTTTGTTAGAAAACAATCCGAGTCTTGGGATCAACCCTTTTGATATGAAAGAGGAACTCGAAAAACAAAACGTTGCCGTTAAAGTTCTTGATATCAAGGCTGACCCAAAAGAAACTCTTCGTTTGGCTGGCGCACTCTATAACGAACAAAAACGTGCCCAGAGAGCCATAACAGAGTTCGAAAGACTAGAAGGCCTTGTCAATACAGAAAAACGGCCTGATGCCTCTAAAGTCCTTTCTCTGCTTTGTATAAGGCATCCTGTTGATGAGAGATGTTTTATTTTCGCATTATCTGATGAGAGTGAAATTTCCAAAGAAATCTATCCTTATATTAATGCGATCAATCCTATCCATGAGAAAGATTTCGAGACTGTTATTCCCGGATTAGTTGAAATTCATGATATTGAGAAGATCATGAATACAGGGCCCGATTCCATAGTTTTGCTTGGAGATTATTTAGGTTCTCAACTTGCAATTAGTCATTTTGTTGGTGATGGTAAATCTTCACTTCCGGCAGCTATTAAAGAACAGAATATTTTTAGTTTGCCTTATTACGATAAGCCGTTAGCTGTTAAAAAACCAAAGATCATCAAAAAATGGTTAGATACTTTCAGAAAGTAATCTGATTATTCATTAAGATTTATAGAACCGAGCAAAAAGGAGAGTTTGGTGCTCTCCTAATTTCTTACTTGTCTTCCTTTCTTTTCATTATCACCAAAACTCTGGTTTCATCCAAAAAAGGAATAGTTAATTTTTCGATTGCTTCAATTTCTATATTAGATGGAATTTCAGATTTCTCTTCTTCAGTTAACTTTGCTTTTAATGCTAACCACCTTCCATTTTTTTCAAGAAGCCGTTCAGTCAGGTTTACAAAGTTAACTAAAGACGTAAAAGCTCTAGAGGTGATAACTGAATATTTATTTTCAGTCGGCTCTGATTCAATCCTTTCATGCTTCGGAGAAACGTGTTTTAAAGACAAAAGTGTGACTACTTGCATTACAAAAGCAATCTTTTTGCCAACAGAATCCACCAAAGTAAAGTATAAATTTGGCGAGAACACCGAGCAGGGCAGGCTTGGCAACCCGGCACCACAACCCACATCCAATACCTTTTTATTACCTTCGGAAGCAATTTTTTCCAAAATTTTGCAAACAGCTAAAGAATCCAGGATGTGTTTAATGACAACATCTTTATTTTCTCTGATTGCAGTCAGGTTATAAGTTTTGTTCCATTTGAGGATTAGTTCGGAATACTTTAATAACTTTTCTACCTGTTCAGGATTTGTTTCTATATCCAGTTCTTTTAATCCCTCAATGAGAAGTTCTTTGTTATCAGAAATCATTACTTTCCTTTTTGCATTTCATAGCGTTTCAGATAAACCAAAAGAATTGAAATGGCTGCCGGAGTAACCCCGGAAATAGCTAAAGCCTGTCCAACTGTTTCAGGTCTTGTATTTTTTAACTTCTGACAAATCTCAAAAGACAATCCTTTAACGTCATCGTAATTAAAGTCTTTCGGAATCTGAATTTCCATCTTATTCAGATTATTTTGAACTTCAGCATGCTGGCGATCAACATAGCCGGAATACTTCACTTCTGTTTCGAGTAACTGAGCCAACTGTGGATCATCAATCGGATCTCTGAGCATCGAATTACCTTCCTTATCCACAAGCAACTTCAGTTTTTCATAACTCATTTCCGGACGTTTAAGTAAGGAATGAAGCAAGCTCTCTTTTTGTAACTCTTTGCCGAGTAATTCTTTTTCTATATTCGGATCCAGAACACCCGGATTAATCCAGGTTGATTTTAGTTTTTCTTCTTCGGCCTGAAGTCGCTCCATTTTTTTGCTGTATGCGACCCATCTTTCCTCACCGACAACGCCAAATTTTCTTCCTATCTCAGTTAACCGTTGGTCTGCATTATCCTCTCTGAGACTAAGACGGTATTCAGCTCTAGAAGTAAACATTCGATAGGGCTCATTAACACCTTTCGTAATCAAATCATCAACCATCACTCCAAGATATGCCTGATCCCTTCGCAGATGCAATGGCTCTTCATTTCTTGTGTATAAAACCGCATTGATACCGGCAAAAATTCCTTGTGCGGCAGCTTCTTCATAACCGGTAGTGCCGTTGACTTGGCCTGCAAGGAATAAGCCTTCAATGTCTTTGCTTTCCAAAGTAGATTTCAAAGAGCGGGGATCGTAATAATCATATTCAATTGCATAACCCGGACGGATGATTTCAACGTTTTCTAAACCGGGAATTGAATGGATAAATTGAATCTGGACATCAAACGGTAAGCTGGTTGAGATTCCGTTCGGATAATAAACGTGGGTATTCAAGCCTTCCGGTTCTAAAAATACATGGTGAGAATCTTTTGATGCAAAACGGTGAATTTTGTCTTCGATAGAAGGGCAGTATCTCGGACCAATCCCTTCGATAATACCGGTGTAAAGAGGAGAGCGATCCAGGCCATTTCTAATTAATTCATGAGTTTTGGAATTCGTCGAGGTAATCCAACAAGGAATCTGTTCGGGATGTTCTTCGGCTTTTCCCATAAACGAGAAAACAGGAACGGGATCTAAATCTCCGTATTGAATCTGACACTTCGAAAAATCAATTGTTCTACCGTCCAAACGAGCAGGGGTACCTGTTTTTAGCCTCCCTTTTGGCAGGCCTAAATCTTTAAGATCTTCGCCCAGTTCTATAGCAGATGGATCTCCAACACGTCCACCGGAGTAAGCTGACATTCCAACGAATATTTTTCCGTTTAAGAAAGTGCCTGCAGATAACACAACTGACTTAGCCCGAATGGCGACCTGAGAATTCAGAACAACGCCGGTTACTTTACCTGATTGAACTATTACCTTGTCGACAGCCGCCTCCATCAAAGATAGATGCGGAATATTTTCAACGGCTTTACGCATAAAATTCTTATAGAGAGTTCTATCTATCTGGGCTCGTGTAGCTCTTACCGCGGCTCCTTTTGAGGCATTTAAAACCCTGAATTGAATCCCTGATAAATCTGTAATCTTACCCATCAAACCATCAAGAGCATCCAGTTCTCTAACTAAATGACTTTTACCAATTCCTCCGATAGAAGGATTACAGGATTGTTGTCCAAGAGTATCCAAATTATGAGTAATTAAAAGGGTTTCCGAACCCATTCTTGCAGCGGCGGCTGCCGCCTCGATTCCGGCATTTCCTCCGCCAACGACAATTACATCGTACTCTTTGAAATAAAACTCCATTTTTGTTAATTCCTTCTATGTTTCACGTGAAACTTATTTTATTTTCCAATGCAAAAACCTTTAAATATTAGGCCTAAAAGATCATCACTGGTCGTCTTTCCGACAATTTCTCCAAGCTGATCGTTTGCGAGTTTTAGTTCTTCCGCAAAAAGTTCCAATTGAATATTGTCATTTTGAATAAACTCATCAGCAATATTTAAATGTACTAAAGCAAGTTTCAGGCTATCCAAATGCCGTTTTCTTGCAATGAAGACAGATTCCTTATTTTTCCAGCCCGCAATTTTTAATAGTGCCTTCTTTAACTCATCAATACCTTCCCCGGTCAGAGCTGAAGTTCTTATATCTGTTTCACGTGAAACAATATTTTCAACAGTCAACAAATCAGACTTATTCAGAACGGTAAGAATTGGAATGTCCTTATGAGTTAATTCTTTAACCAAACTAAGAATTTTCTCATCTTCACCGGCCCGTTTTAAATCGCCTCCGTCAAGAATTCTGACAACTATATCGGCTTTACTTATCTCTGTTTTTGTCCGTTCGATTCCAATTTTTTCTACTTTATCTTCTGTATCTCTAATACCGGCTGTATCAGTGATATGGAAGGGAATTCCATTCAGATGAATTAAAGTCTGGATCTTATCCCTAGTCGTTCCTTCAACATCGGAAACAATAGCAATTTCGTCTCCTGCGAGCTTATTGAGAATGCTTGATTTACCGACATTGGTTTGTCCGATAAGTGCCACTTTGAATCCGTCTCTTAATGTTTCTCCCTGTTCAGCGATGTCTAATGTTTTTTCTACTTCAGCAATGATTGCTTCAAGTCTTTCTTTACAGTTGTATTCTGAAATGAAGTCAATTTCTTCTTCAGGAAAATCCAAAATTGCTTCAACTTCCATGCGCAAACGAATAAGTTTGTCTGAGACTTCATGAATATATCTTGAAAATTCTCCCTTTAAAGATAAAGAGGCTGCTTTGACAGCATTTCTGGAACTTGCATCTATCAAATCAGCAACAGCTTCAGCCTGAACAAGGTCAAGTTTGCCGTTAAGAAAGGCTCTTTCGGTAAATTCTCCGGGAGCTGCTAATCTCAGTCCAAAAACTTTTCCAACCTTTAATATGATTTCCAATATCCAGTTAAGAAGAACTTGTCCGCCATGAGACTGAACTTCGAGAACGGTCTCTCCTGTATAAGAATTAGGTGCAGGAAAATATAAAGAAATGACTTTATCGACTTGCTCGTTATTTTCATCTTTAAAAGATAAAAGTTGAGCCGTTCTTTTAAGTTCCTTAAAACCAGGCATTAACTGTTTAGCTATTTCTTTAATTACTTCATCTTTACCTGAAAGACGAATAATTCCTATACCTGAATTACCCGTACCGGTCGCTAATGCCACGATAGGTTCATTAAAATCATTACTCATTTCTAAACGGACTCTGCTATGTCTTTAAAACAAAATAACCAAATAGGATCCAATCTAATTGGCGGTGCGATTGCCGTTTTTCTGGCAGTCCCGATAGCCGCGTTTTTAGGATCTCTATTTGGAGATAGTTATCAAACAAGATCAACAGTTTATATTTTAATCCTTGCTTGGGTCATTGCAGGCGCATTTACGATTGGTTTCATCAGTAAGAAAACTCCAGAAAAAACTTCCGGCCGTTTCCTTTTCTTGTGGATTATTTCAACCTGGTTATGGCCCGCGCTTTTAGCGACTTATTTTCTATTGAAAAAATCAAAATAATAAATTTCGTAATTGACCATAATGCAAAAAAAACGAGGGTGCTTTTTTTGAAGGTCTCTTAGTTACAGACGACTATACCTCTGCATCTCTGCATTTTTTTATTCACAAACAAGCGATAAATGGTAGCTAATTATGTTTGATAAATTAGACCGCTCTCAGTATCAACAACTGTCGGTCTCTTAACAACCAATTGCACTTGGGAGGCATTTTTAATAGATTTTAAAAGACACTCCAAACGAACTTCCTTCAACGTCGTACAGTCATTTTCTTTATCGGTTTCGTTTTTAGTACGCATCGCATAAATGATTCTTGCAATTTTGTGTCCCATAGCAACTACAGCCCAATTATGTCTTCGTCTTTCCGTTAGCACCTGAAAGAAGACTCGAAATTGAGTTTTAGTTAACCCAATGCCTTACTCTATTTCCACTAAACACGTTCTAAGGTAAGGATTTCCTTTTGGAGAAGAACCGTTTTTTCTCTTTTTGCGGCGGATTCGTTATTTCCAGGGCAGACACCGATCCATGAACAGAAAACCTCAACGTTTTTAAAGTTGCTAAGTCAGTGCCAATTTCAGGGATTATTTTCATCGAAGAAACCTCTTTGACTCAGGGAATCATACAAAACCGTTGGATCATCTCGGAGTAAGGTTTCAAAGCAAACCGTACTTGCTCTTCCAAATTATCGCGAGGTCGTTTTATCTGCATCAGATAATCTCTGGCTCTACGAATCAGAGTCTTCATTGGCTCGCTTAAAAAAGCAAAGGTGTTAATAATTTCAGAAAATTCTGTCTTTACCCAGGTACTAAGCCTTCTAGTGATTTCGACAAACTCTTTCCAGTCCTTATCTAAATAAGCATCTATGATTTTTGTGGCCGTTTTACCATTGATGTCAGGAAAGACGGTCGAGATAGCGTTTTTTACTTCTGTGGCTTTGCCCACTTTGATTAGATCCGTATCCAACTCTGCATCTTCAAGGCTTCATCTAAGGAGAACCAGTAAACTCAGGTAGATTCCATCAACACGACTTCGGGATGCCTGGCAATAATCCAACCGGCCAACTCTTTGAGTTGATTTTCAGAAGTTCCGAAACGTACATTGCTCTGATGTAACTGCTTTTGGTGAACATCATAAAACTGATAATAGCAAACCACAATCTGAGCATGAACCTCAATGCCGGCGGCGTAATAATAAACACCGCTGAAAGGACAATGAACTTCTTTACTAAATTGATCCTGAACGCGGCTGTTTTAATACAACAAATAATATCCAATCTCCGATGTCTGAAGAGAACCGGCTTGGTCTCGAGTTAAAGAAAATAAGGTCACCTTGCAAAGAGGTTCCGCAATTTTTTATACACTTAGACAGGGAAAGCCTCGATAGTACAAGGGGATCCGAGATAACTCGGAAAGCGAGTTTTTATACACGTTCTGCCAATATTGTCATTTGCAAAAATAAAACGGCCTTGAGAACCGGTTAATTAAAAGGAGAAAGGAGATTGGATCTCAACAGAAAAGTTCAATAATGCGGGAGGCGCCGGAATAGCGGAGAAGAGCGCAACATCACCGCTTGCGGAGATATTGCGCGATCAGAAACTTTCATTCATTGGTGAGGCGAAAAAAGCCTCACATGGTTTTTAATAGAGGAATTCCAATCCTAAGATGGAGTAGAAAGGAGATCCACTTGATTTACAGAGAAAATCTTTTTTCCTGCCAAATAAAAAAGCCGTTACATCGTTCTCTTTCCGAATTCTGTAACGGCTTTCTTAGAATCAAAAGCTAATTACTTTGTCTTCTTATTCTATCTCTCTCAATCTGCTTGTTAACTGCATATTGCTGGATGATAGAAAGGATGTTGTTTACCAACCAATAAAGAACCAAACCGGATGCAAAGAAGATAAACATTACACCGAATACAAACGGCATAATTGCCATCATCTTAGCCTGCGTCGGATCAGGAGGAGTCGGGTTCAATTTAAACTGAACAACCATTGAAATGATCATCAGCACTGGAAGTATGAACCAAGGATCAGGAGCAGCTAAATCGGTTACCCATAGAATCCATGGAGCATCTCTAAGTTCAACTGAAGCCAGCAATACCCAATAAAGAGCAAGGAACACAGGCAACTGAAGAAGAATAGGTAAGCATCCGCCAACCGGATTGATCTTCTCAGTTTTGTACATTTCCATCATGGCCATGTTCAAACGCTGTTTGTCATCGCCATATTTTTCCTTCAAGGCTTTCATCCGAGGACCTAAGTCTTTCATCTTGGCCATTGAACGATAGCCGGCAAGTGAAAGCGGGTAGAGGATAGCTTTAACAATACATGTCAGAAGAACAATAGCCCAACCCCAGTTTCCAACTAAAGAATGCAGGAAAGAAAGCAACCAGTAAATTGGTTTAGCCAGGAATGTTAACCAACCGTAGTCAACAACCAATGAAAGTCCCGGAGCAATAGCTTCCAATCTTTCCTGATCCTGAGGACCGGAATAAAGAGTAGCTTCAGTTGTTTCTGTGGCTCCGGGTGCAATTGTATTCATTTCAGCTATAGAGCCGATAGAGTACAAATTGTCAGCTAACTTACGGGTGTAATTTTCTCTGTTTGTGCCTTGTGGCGGAACCCAGGCAGAAACAAAGTAATGTTGGATAATACCGATCCAGCCGTTATCTGCATTGACCTGATAGTCTCTGTCGCCGTCAGCAATTTCATTGAAAGAAACTTTCTGGAATTTTTCCTTCTCTGTGTAAACTGCAGTACCGGTATATGCATTAACCATCGTGCTTTCGCCTTCGGGCTTATCACCGTCACGGGTTAACTGATAATACACAGAAGGTTTGATTTCTGAGCCGGAGTTGTTGGTAACTTTATGTACGACTTTAATGCCGTAGTGGTTTCTTTCGAACTTATAAGTTTTTTCAACCGTAACGCCACCGGATTCACCGACGAATTTAACTTCAAGATTATTCTTTCCGTCCTCCATTTTTAGAGGGCCGGGAACGAGCTTGAATTCAGTTTTATGGTTAGGGTAGGCCCCGCCAATTAAGCCTGTTTGAGCCAGGTATACCTTTTTACCCTGGTCTACAAACAATTCAATGTCTTTAGCAGGTTCCGGTTTATTACCAAGAATCATACCTACCAAACCTACATCAGTCCAAGGTACCTGCTGTTTTTCCTTTAAGAGCTGAGATCCTGCGATAACTGCTCCGTTCGGATCAATTTTCAGCTTCACAAGATCTGTTTCTACAGTTATTAGATCAGCTTTTTTAACAGCCGGTGCATCCTGTGGGACTGTTCCGGGTGATGAAGCTGACGGAGGAGTAGTAGAAGCAGCTGTTTGGGTATTGGCCGGTGCAGATTGTTCAACGTCAGCTCCGATTAAAGAAGGATGACCGTTATAAACCTGCCAGCGGTCATATAACATGAACGCAGACAAGCCGAATAAAATCCACAAGAGGGCTCTTTGAATGTCACTTCCCATGATTGGATTGCTCTAAAGTTGATTGCAAGTACTTGGGATTTGTTTTTACTGATGTGCAATCGTTACACCAGCAATTCCACTTAAATTTTTGCGGAACCTCATCGATGCCGCCCTTAGCAAAAGGATGACATCTTAAGAGTCTGCAAATGGTTAGATAAGTTCCTTTGATAGCTCCGAATCGTTCAAGCGATTCCAAAGAATATTGGGAACAAGTGGGTAAGAAACGACAATTGTGTCCCACCCAGGGAGAGAAAAGAAACCTGTATGAGTTAACTAAAAAAATAAGGAATGACTTTAACATTGTCGACATCCCTTATTTCTTTTAGTTATTTTCCCGCGCAGGTTGTTTACCAAAAGATCGGCGTCAGAACGAATTTCTTTTTTTAAACTCGTTATCGAAATCACAGGAGAAGGCATTTTATTCTTCAACCTCAGACTGATATCAAATCCTCCGTCAAACTCCTCTGATAATTTCTCAAAATCAGAAAAATGATGCCTGGCAGATTCTCTCAGTATGCGTTTAATTAAATTCCTATCTACTGACCTGACGGCAAACTTTTTACCTACAGTCAAACCCAATCTAACCCGTCTTACTCCGGGTATAAAAAGAGCTTTAGCCTCAAACCATTCTGAATAAATCTTTATGGATTCAGGAAATCTAGCCTGCAGAACTTTTAAGTAATCAGAGGAGCTCTTGATTCTTCTCTCAGGCCCTAACGACGAACTTTTCAGACTCGTCATCTCCAACACAAATATTAAAGAGCTAAAACGTGACGTCCTTTACGACGACGAGCAGCTAATACTTTGCGGCCGTTGCGTGTTCTGGAACGAACTAAAAAGCCGTGTGTGCGGGCACGTTTAACTTTAGAAGGTTGGTATGTACGTTTTGTTGCCATCTCTAAATCCTTTAACTGAGTTTTTCTAAATTAAGAACTCAAAAAAATCAATTACCTGTCGATAAGAGACAGGTGTCTCAAAATAAAAGTTCAGTATTATAAGCCTCAATTGAGCATAAAGTGTCAAATTGCTATAAAAAAGAAATTGTTACAACAGAATTCAAGTCTATTTTTTCCTTATTCTCCATCCTTTTTTGATCACAAGAAATAGTGTTTTTATGTTTTCTTGAGTTGTTAACACTCAATTGGTAGTTCTACGGCTTATTTTTCTACCATTAAAAAGAAAATCAATTCAAAATTATTCCAAAACTGATTAAAGAAATTTTCAGTCAAGTTTGGCACAATCTGAAAGGTTTATGATTTTTTCCTAAACAAAATCAGCACGGTAAACCACAGAAAATTTCTCACAGTATTTAACAAAATTAAAAAACTGCATTTTGCGGCGTTAGAACCGTTTTATTCAAGAAGACCATACAAAATAAAGGTAAAATAGAGGATTGTCCGGAAGTGCCGTTTTTATATTCCAGGACGTTTTAATTTTTTAGTTAACTTGTTGTAAATGAAGAATATTTGGGAAAAAACATTAGCAGATATTCAGAAAACTACTTCTTCAGATATATTTGGGACGTGGTTTAAAAAAATATCGTATGTGGAATCATCTGAAGAAGAGTCCTTCAATAGAGTTATCACATTAACTGTGCCGACTCCGCACCACAAAGACTACATTAAAGCTAATTGGCTCGGTAAATTAGAACAGATTGCTTCCAATCATGCTAGCCGTCCCGTTGAAATCAAATTATTGGTCGGTAAGGCCAAAGTTCCGGTTATTCCTGCTGAGCCTGAGCTTCCTTTATTTGAGCCGGTTGAAGAAAGAAAACCGGCCATTTCAATAGACCAATTAGCTGAAAAATGTGGTCTTCATAGAGGGCTTACGTTTGAAAAGTTTGTCACCGGAAAGGCAAATGAAGTGGCCAGAAGCAGTGCTGAAATTGTTAGCTCACAGCCCGGCACCCAATTTAATCCTTTCTTTATTTACGGCGGCGTCGGTCTGGGGAAAACGCATTTAATGCACGCCATCGGCAGACGAATTCTTGAAGAAAATCCAAATGTCCGTTTGCGCTGTGTTTCTGCCGACGTGTTTGTCAGAGAAGTAGTCGATTTGTCCAGCGGTGGTTTTGTTTCCGATGAAAAAATCAAAAAGTTTGACGAAACATACAGAACATTAGATGTTCTTTTAATGGATGACGTACAGCTTTTGGCTAAAAAGGGCGGTACTCAATCATACTTATTCGGGATATTTGAAGCACTTCTACCAAATAATAAACAGATCATCATGACCTGTGATACTTACGCACGTCAATTGTCAGATTTTGATGATCGTCTTATTTCCCGGCTGACGAAGGGAATGTCTGTCAGTATTGAACCGGCAGAGTTTGAATTAAGAGCAGCAATTCTTTTCGAAAAAGCTAAACAGCAAAATATCGACCTCCCCGAAGACGTTGCTTACTTTATTGCAACCCGGATGAATACAAACATTCGAGAACTCGAAGGCGCTCTGAATACTGTGATCATGAACGCTAAAGTTTATTCCGCTCCGATTACAGTAGAACTGGCAACCAGAGCGTTAAGAGGTATTACTTCGACAGGTCCGATTTCCCTGGAAAATATTCAAAAAACAACTGCCCAGCACTTCAATATTAAGATTGCTGATATGTTCTCATCCTCTAGAAAATCGTCAGTTGTACGTCCCAGAATGATTGCAATGTACTTAGCAAAAGAGCTCACACAAAAATCTTTAATGGAGATTGGCAGCTCGTTTGGAGGAAGAGATCACACAACTGTTTTGAATGCAGTAAGAAAGATTACAAAAGAAAGAGCAGCAGATCCTGAATTGAATCATACTCTTCACTTGATTGAGCAATCTCTAAAGAACTGGGCCTAGCAAAAAATTCAAATAATTAGGAAATAAAAATGGAAAACGAAATCATCATCAAAGGTTTTAAAGCTGAAGTTGCCAAACCTATACTTGCAGTAAGCGGAGCCGTTGAAAAGAAGCAGACAGTTCCGATTCTTGCCAATATCCTGATTAGAAAACAAGGACAAAAAGTTGTTTTTACAGGTTCAGATGAGCAAATCGAGATTTCGTCCGAGGCAAGTATCGGAGTCGGAGACGATGAATTTGCAACCACCGTTTCATCAGTGAAGTTGTGTGGAATTCTTTCTTCAATTCCTGAAGACGCAGAAGTAACTATTTCTCAGACTGACAATCATTTGATCGTTAAATCAGGGCGTACAAAATTCAACTTACAGACCATTAGTGCTAAACAGTACCCTGTGATGAAAGAACAAATGTCTTTCCAATATTCATTCAGCATGCCCTGCATCCGCTTCAAAAATATGCTGGCGATGGTTCAGTTTGCCGCAGCAGTTAATAATGTCCGTTACTTCTTAAACGGTGTGTATGTAACTGCTGAAAACAATATTGTCAGAACAGTCGGAACAGACGGTCACAGACTTTCAATGTTCCAAAGCGAATTAGACGAGCCGATTGTTGGAAAATGCGAAGCGATTCTTCCGAAGAAAACTGCCAGAGAACTTTTACGTCTGATTCCTGACACAGATGAAATGTTGACCATCAGTATTTCTGAAAAGCAAATAAGGGTTCATTTTGCAAATATCGATATTTTGTCAACGTTAATTGAAGGAAAGTACCCTGATTACGAAAGAGTTATTCCTATTAATAATGACAAAGATTTTTATGTTGGTAGAGAAGAGTTAATTAAAACACTTCAGAGGGTATCAATCCTGACGACAGACAAAGTTAAAAACGTCCGGTGGAGTCTCTCTGAGGGTAAGTTAGCCGTTGCAACTAACAATGCAGACATGGAGCAGGCTAACGACGAAATTGAAGTTGAATACAAGGGTGAGCCGATCGAAATTGTTTTCAATATTTCTTATTTGCTGGATATGTTGGCTGTTGTTAAAACGGACAGAATCAGATTTTCTCTTAGCGGACCGCTCAGTAGTGGTCTCGTAAGAGTCCCGGATAGTGACAACTTCAAATTTGTTGTCATGCCTGTGAGAATCTAACTAAACAGTATTTAAAAATTGAAGTAATTGGTTATCCCACAAAGTAGGAATTGAGGAATGAGCGAATTAGAACAAAAAGACTCAGCAGAGGATTATGGCAGTGATGCCATTCAGGTCCTTGAAGGTCTTGAGGCCGTCAGAAAAAGACCCGGAATGTACATTGGTGACACTTCTGACGGTACAGGGTTACACCATTTGGTCTTTGAGGTGGTTGATAACTCTATCGATGAGGCATTGGCCGGTTTTGCTGACTCTGTATTTGTCACTATCAACTCTGATAACTCAATAGCAGTGATAGATAACGGACGCGGAATTCCGACTGATGTCAAATTAGATGACAAGCACGAACCAAAGCGAAGTGCGGCAGAAATTGCTTTGACTGAACTTCATGCCGGCGGAAAATTTAACCAGAACAGCTACAAGGTTTCCGGTGGTTTGCATGGGGTCGGTGTATCTTGCGTCAATGCATTGTCAAAAACATTACGGTTGATTGTCCGCCGGGAAGGTGTTGAGCATTACCTTGACTTCAAAAAAGGTAATTTACAGGACCGAGTAATTGAAAAAGTTCTCATCGACGGTAAAGAAGTCGAAATTTCTCCAATGAAAATCGCCGGTAACACAGACAGACGTGGAACAGAGGTCCGTTTCCTGCCTGATGAAGAGATTTTCGGAAAAGTCGAGTTTTCTTATGATGTTCTGGCAACCCGTTTAAGAGAGTTGTCTTTCTTAAACAATGGAGTAAAGATTCACTTAGCCGATATGCGCGCAGGTAAAGAAGAAGTTTTCCAATATGCCGGCGGTGTTCAGGGCTTCGTAGAATTTATCAACCAAGGCAAAACAAAGATTCACGATAACGTTTTCTACATTAACCGCTCTGTTGAAATTAATCCCGGAGAAATCATCAATGTAGAAGTTTCCATGCAATGGACAGACAGTTACTCCGAACACTTCCTGGCCTATACAAATAACATCCCGCAAAAAGACGGCGGTACACACGTTAATGGTCTAAGAACAGCTATGACCAGTGTTCTTAAGAATTACATTAACGAAATGAATCCAAACAAGAAAGAAAAAGACAAAATTGAACTTTCCGGTGAAGACACCAGAGAAGGTTTAACTTGTGTTCTTTCTGTCAAAATGCCTGAACCAAAATTCAGTTCGCAGACAAAGGAAAAATTAGTTTCTTCAGAAGCCAGACCGGCAGTAGAACAGATTGTTAGAGCAGCGTTGGAAAGCTATCTGCAGGAAAATCCAAAAGATGCAAAAATTATCTGTCAAAAGATTATTGATGCAGGGCGAGCCAGAGATGCAGCCAGAAAGGCACGCGAAAACACACGCCGCAAAGGTTTGCTCAATACCGCCGGATTACCGGGTAAATTAGCAGACTGCTCCGAACGTGACAGAGCTCTTTGTGAAGTCTTCCTGGTTGAGGGTGATTCAGCCGGAGGCTCTGCAAAACAGGGTAGAGACAGACGTTTCCAAGCCATCCTTCCTCTGAGAGGTAAGGTACTTAACGTGGAAAAAGCCAGACTTGAAAAGCTTCTGAGTAGTGAACAGATTACGACACTAATTACAGCATTAGGAACCGGCATCGGAGAGGAATTTAATATTGATAACCTTCGCTACAACAGAGTCATCATTATGACTGATGCCGACGTTGACGGTGCTCACATCCGAACATTGTTGTTGACATTGTTCTATAGACAGGTTCCGCAGTTGATTGAGCAGGGACATATTTATATTGCTCAACCACCGCTTTATAAAGTAACTCTTCCTCCCAGCAAACTCAATGGCGTTGAAATTCCTTCAGGCTCAGAGACAGATGAGGGAAGTGAGGAGCAATCAGGACCGGTCACCAGAAAAGACAATCGAGGTAAAGACATCAAGATTTATCTTCAAGATGACGTGCAATTAAACACTTTCCTTGTCAATCTTGGTATTAAAAACTCAGTTCTTTTCACTTCGGAACAAGCCAGATTGAATAATGAAGCGATCCAGGGTGAAGAACTTAAGAAATTATTCCTGGAATATAACGAGGCTCAAACAGTTATTAGCCACTTCTCCAGATTTATTGATCCCACAGCTCTGGAAGCTATTGCAGCCGGCGCATCGGTTGATTTTTCTGATGATGAAAAGGTTAATAAATCGGTTGCTCAATTACGTCAGAGAGTTTTTGATCCTGCTGTTTCTATCAGCGTTCAAAAAGACTCTGAAGGAACTCCGTATATTCTTATTCAAAGAAAGAGCTTCAATAAAATTATCGAATCAAAGATTCTTCCTTCTTTCATAAACACAGACGACTTCCGTAAACTCGAAGAAGCAGGCAGGGTCTTCGGTAATCTCCTTCAACCCGGAGCTTGTGTTATTAGCAAGAAAGGCTCAAAAGACAATATTCAGCCTGTTCAGAACTTCAGCCAGGCACTTAATAAAGTGCTGGAAGAAGGACGTTCAAATCTCAAAGGGATGTCCCGGTTCAAAGGGCTGGGAGAGATGAACAAAGAAGAACTGGCAGAAACAACTTTGATGCCAGGAAACAGAAAACTACTTAAAGTAGAAATTTCTGACGCTATTTTGGCCGATCAGACCTTTACTAAACTGATGGGCGACGAAGTTGAACCAAGAAGAAAATTCATTGAAGATAATGCTCTATTGGCAGGTAACATTGATACCTAATCTCTAATTAATTTCTCTTAGAAATAAACCTCCGGCTGTTAAAAACCGGAGGTTTTATTTTCTCGGTTCTCTATAGCGCTAAATCAGCTGTACAAGCGAAACAAAAAAATACTTATACAAAGAGCCGTCTACTGCAAGAAAATCGGTTTAAGAGAGTTTTTGGCCTGTTATTTCTTGGTAAAAAAGTCTCTTTCCAGTCTTGAATCCAAAATCTGGGCTAATTTTTGAAGTTTCTCTTTGTATTGAGGATCTATGTTGCCAGGAGTTTGATCATTTACAAAACGGCCTAAATTTTTGGCTCCCCAGAAACCGGCTGTATCGTCATCAACTACTTTGTAGGCACCAAGATATTTATCCCAGACTGCATCTAGTTTACCGATCCCGTCTCCTGCATCACCTTGACCACCACCAAGCCACCCGGCATTCATTATGGTATAGATGCCTTTATTTTTTAGCAGTCCTTCCAATCCTTTAGGTGTATCTCTATAAGCGAATTGTTTAGAGAAAACTCTTTCCATGTAGCCTTTAGTTATAGCATTTGGACTGTCATGCCAGTTGGGATAACAGAAGATAATATAGTCTGCTTGGGAAACTAATTTCTGTTCCGGTTTGATATCGTCGGGCGTCTCACCAAATCCATCCTTTGCATGATAGAAATTTTCTGGTGTAATGACCGGATTGAAACGTAGTTTATACAGATTGCGTATTTCTACTTCATAACCTTTTTTCATAAAGAAATTAGCGGCTGTATTAACCAAAAATCCTTCTAACGACTGGTCGTAACGAGGATCTCCGACGACAAATAAAACTTTTTTAGCACCACTACTAGTAAAACCATTTGGTTTTACAGAAACCCGCAAATTTTGCGGAACTATAGAAGCAGAGGTTAGGGCATCGACATTTTTTATTTTTGAACCTGCTGCAACATGATTAGGTGTGGCACCGCTAACTGTATCAGCTGCTACGCATGTTAAGGAAATGGAAGAAAGCAAAGCAAGAAGGACTAGATTTAACCTCATTTAAAGCTCCGTTACGCTGCGAAGAACCCACAGTCGAACGTTCGCAGCAAAAGACAGAGATCATGACGACGGCGAACGTTAAAGGAGCTTGCACGAAATTGTGCAAGACCTAGCCTGATCTACGAAATAGATGATTCATTTTATTCAAATTAGACAACTCTGAAAATCGGACATAACCCGAACCATTGACTCATTGTCTGTTCATCCAATCTTCTCAAAAAAAGAAACGTTTTGATTATCTAAGTTTATAGATTCTTTCTATTACTTAAATAGCGTTTTCAGAATTAAGTTAGAAGATAGGATTTTTAGGTTATCAACAAAGAATCGCATACTTACTCATAACTCTTTATATATAAATATATATAAGGAATTAGAAGAAGTATTGCTATATTTTGTTAATAGTTAGAAAAAGACATAAAAAATCATAAAGTTAGTAGAGAATATAGTTTTTAATAAGTCTCTTGAAATATTGTTAACAGAATGTGGATAAATTTATTGCTTTTGGCTTTCCGAAGTTTTCCACAATATTTAATATTCATAATTCTCAAGTTATCCACTTTGTTCTTCCAGCCAGCAGATTGTCATTCAATGACGGATAAAAACAGAAGGCATAACTTTCATCCATATCACTACGTAACAACGGTTTAGCCTTCGTAATATGACAAAAAATGAAACTTTAAAATCGGGTAATTCTAAAAATCAATTACATATGGTTTTATGTTTATACCGTCTGCTGTCTGCAAAGTAATCTCACTATCGTAAAAATCACGGACTAACCAATTGAGCTCAAAATTAAAACTCCAGAGATAGGAGTTCAAATGAGTTTTATGCAAGAGATCGAATGGTTAAAAGTAATAGATGCCCTCAATAAAAGCAAATTGTCGGGCCGCGATTTTTACAAGAGAGAATTTGCAAAATTTTGTCCCGGGGCAGATGAAGTTCTAAAGCAAAAAAATGATGCTCTAAAACAAAAATGCGAAGTCCTAAAACAAAAAGAAAGCTACAGTTTCAGCAGGGACAAATCGTTGAGCTGAAGGAAAGAAATAAGAAGTTAACCCAGAAAAACGAAGAAATCATAGCAGAAAACGAAATAGCGGCTACCTCAGTTGAAGATTATTTGAATATAACAAAGGAGGTCTTCGAACAGTGCAACCGCACCTTCAGCTTTGAAACCAAATCTCAGGCTGACCTGTTTAAAGCTCTTGGGCAGGTAATCAATACCTTCTTTAATATTTGCCGCTCCAACAAGACTCTGGTGCAGGCATTCATTAAAGGAAATGAAAAGCTTGGCGCTAAGGCATCGCGCAAGAAGCAAAACGATCTTAATAACCGGATAAAAAAAACAAGTCGATCAATTCGATAAGAGTGTCATTGAACAAGAGGCATTAAAGATCGCCAAAGAGATCGATCTATTAGAAAAATGTGTCGCTGCTTCAAGACAACAAAGTGGCAAAAATAAAATTGAAAGTGCCATTCGAGAGGCTTTGAGTTCGAGAAGTACTATCCTTGGAACTACCATCCAAAATCTGAACTGTAATTAGAAAATCCCTCTAAATTGAGAGCTCCGACTATCGATAGTGAGCTGTTTATAAGTGCAGGTCACGTTTATCCGACAGCATTGTGCTGAAAAATTTATATCGTTCGACCTGTGATGAATGAGTTAAAAAAAACACAATGAGGTTAATGACATTTTTATAGCCTTATCCACACTAATGATTGGCTTTACTAATATTTCCTAATATTAAATATATCTATAGTAGTAATAGAAGTGCTTTTTAAGATTGTTAATAAATTAAAAAATCATTTTAAATTCACAATATTACATAAACTTCTCTACTGAATTTCTATGAGAATTCGATGTGCATGGATTGTTAATAACTTTACTTTCTTTGAAAAAAGAAAGTTCTACACTTTTTGAACAATCTATTTGAACAAGTTATTAACAAAGATTGCCAAGGTTATATTTCCGCTGCAATGATTTAATAATGCTTAAACAGTGTTGAACGATTGACGACACTTGAAGTGACAGAGATGGCGACACTTCGTGTATACAGGATATCAGGCTACTTTAAGAATGAATTTCTAATAACTCTTTGTTTTCTTTATCCGTAAATCTTCGCCTCATTACCTTGAAACAGCAGATTCGGCCTGTATGCCGAAGGAGCAATTCATAGTTGACGGAGAGTTTTTTTGACTTGGTAGAGTTTGAGATTTCTAACTTTTCAGTTTTTCCTGTTTCTTACGGATTGTATTCATGGAGTGTCGTTTAGGTCTCACTTGGAATATCGAGTAACAGACAGGTTATCAAACAAAAATTCCTTAGGACTTTTCTAAAAATAAGTTAATAAAAACTTCGTTTCTTGCGTATTTATCCACCGATGCGGCTATCAGTTCTTTTACTCCCTAATATAAATATGATCTAAGTTGATATAGAAGTAATCTTAATAACAGTGGATAAGTTATTATAATAATTTAAATTCAATAGGTTATGTGAAATATTAAAGCGAATACATATCAGGATTACATGTGGAGAAATTGTTAATAACTCAGGATCTTCACAAAAATGAACGTCTTCCACTTTCTATTCATCACTATTTAACAAGTTATTCACATTAATTCACCGAGATTTCATCCTCAAAGTTATTTCTCAAAAAAAGAATTTAGTAAAGTATTTCTTTAACTTATGAGTAAAATAGAGCAATTCAACTGTGCGGAATCCTTATGAAAAAGTCTTTGGTTATTTTGGCCGCATCGGCCTCAGTTTTGTTAACAGCTTGTGCTCCGGTTCTGATTGGCTCAGCAGCCGTAGGTGGAACAGCGGTTGCTGTAGATAGACGCACAGTTGGAGATGTTACTAATGATGGACTGATTGAAACTAAAGCAACTGTTTTACTTGCTCAAGCCAATTTTCCTTCTAAACATATCACGGTAACTTCTTATGAAGGGCGTGTGCTTTTGACCGGAGAAATCGGAACAGAAGAAGATAAGCAAAAGGCAACGGAAATAGTTAAGTCAATTAACGGCGTAACAATGGTTTATAACGAACTTGGTGTTATGCCGGAAGCTTCTTTGACAACCAAGATGAACGATTCTTTGACAGCAGGAAAGGTTAGAGCAGCTTTACTGGATAATAAAGATGTAACGTTGACTTCTCTAAAAGTAGCTGTAGATAGAGGAATTGTTTATTTGATGGGGACCGTGACCCAAAAAGAATCTGACATTATTGCCGCCGTTTCAGCAAAGGTGAAAGGTGTTAACAAGGTTGTGAATCTGATGACGATTATTAGCGAAGAAGAATTAGAAAAGAGAAAATTAATGTCAGAATCAACTTCAAATAACCATCAGAATTCTTCAGCTAATATCCGTGAAACTGTTGAGGCTGAAACAATTCCTGTCAATTAATTAAAAATTGAGAATAATTATCATTAAAATCTCGTTTAATTAAAACGAGGTTATAGTTGGTTAAAAATATATTTAATCTTTTACTTGTACCGGTCATTATTTTGATCGTGTGGGCATTTGTTGCCCATTTACAGGTGTTTAATCCCTTTTTACTACCGACTCCTGAACAAGTTCTCATCAGTTTTAAAGAATTAGCATCGGACGGAACTCTTGGTAAACATATTTTGGCAAGTTCAATGCGTTCTTTAGGCGGCTTTTGTATTGCCGCCCTCATAGCATTGCCTGTTGCTTACATTTGTTATTACTCTACTAAGACCGAGTCACGACTAAAACTAATTACGGAAGCTCTACGATTTATTCCTCCTTTATCTTTAGTTCCGCTATTAATTCTTTGGTTAGGTATTGGAGAAGCATCAAAAATTGCGATTGTGATTTTGGCCAGTTTCTTTCCCATCTATTTGAATGCCTTATCAGGATTTAGACAAATCGATAAAAGATACACTGAGCTGGCTCACGTTTTAAAACTGAACAAAAAAGAGAAGTTTCTGCATATTGAACTACCGGGTTCATTACCGAGTATCTTAACCGGATTAAGGCTTGGCTTCGGCTATTCATGGCGTGCTTTAGTTGGGGCTGAGTTGATTGCAGCTTCGTCAGGGCTCGGGTATCTCATTGGAGATGCAAGTGAGATGTCTCAGACAGATAAGGTGTTTGTCGGTATTTTTAGTATAGCTATTCTTGGAATTCTCGGAGACCAACTCTTTGTTTATATCACCAAGAAATTTTCGCCTTGGATGAAAAAATAAATGGCATCTGGAATAAAAATTGAAAATCTCACCAAGAGCTTTTCTTCAGCTCAAGGCATAAAAACACCCATTAAAGATTTATCTCTTGAAATAAGAGAAAACGAATTAACCACTGTGATTGGTAAAAGCGGTTGTGGAAAAACCACCTTGTTGAAACTATTAAGCGGAATTGAAATTCCTGACAGCGGGACAATAAGGTTTTATGACAAAAACGGAAAAACAATTGAGGATCCTAAAGTTTCATATGTTTTTCAGGAACCTAGACTTTTACCATGGAAAACAGTCGGGGAGAATTTAGAATTACCTATTCGAGAAAAAGATTCGCAAACCAGAAAGCAACTCATCAAGGAAGCACTTGATCTCGTTTGTCTAGATAGTGTTGAGGACTTATATCCTTCTGAACTGTCCGGAGGAATGGCCCAAAGGGTCGGATTAGCAAGAGGGGTAATTTCGAAGCCCGATATTTTGTTGCTTGATGAACCTTTCAGTGCTTTGGATTTTCTAACAAGAACTAAATTGCAATCTGATTTTTCAAGATTACAAAAAGAGTTATCAATGACGATGTTGATGATTACGCATGACATCAATGAAGCAGTATTTTTGGGGAATCGTGTTCTATATCTTAACGGAGGGAAAATAGAAAAGGATATAGGAATCGATGTAGAGACCCCTAGACAAATTGGTGATAACCGTTTACTAACTTACCAAAATCTTCTTTTAAATTCAGTTTTTAAATAGGAAACAGAAATGAAACTTAAATTCGTACTTTCAGCTTTGGCTCTGTCTGTTGCTGCCACCGGAGCCTTTGCTGCTCCAAATGAAATTAATATTGCTTATGTTAAGTCACCGTTTAATCTTCAAAATATGGTGATGAAGCATAACAATATGTTGGAAAAGGAATTTGCTAAAGACGGTATTAAAGTCAATTGGCACGATATCACTTCCGGTGCAAAACAGACTCAGGCCATGGCAGCCGGTTCTTTGGATGTCAGTGCAACAATGAATACAGCATCTTTGTTAATGGCCAACGCTGCCGGTAATCCGGTCGTAATTGCCTCCGGCGTGGCTCACCCGACAAAAGTGTTTGCTATCGTCGGAAAACCGGGTCCGCAGATGACTGTTAAAGATCTTAAAGGCAAAACAGTCGTTGGTCCTAAAGGAACAGTTCTTCACCAAACTTTGGTTGCTGCACTTGTTAAAAATGAAGTTGACCCGAAAGATGTAAATTTCATTTCTATGGATATTCCGAAGGGAATGACAGCAATGATGGCCGGCAAAGTAGATGCAGCTCTTCTTGCCGCCGGTGGTGTTATTAAAGCCAATGAAGCAGGTGCAAAAACCATTACAACAGCTGAAGGTTATACGCAACCTAACCTTGTTATGACAGCTTCAAAGAAGTTTGCAGATGAAAATCCTGCCATTTTGAAGAGAATTGTTAAAGTTAACCGCGAGGCTCTCGACTGGATCAATAAGAATCCGAAACAAGCCTTGGAAATCGGTGCTAAAGAGCAAGGTATCAGCTTGAAAGACGCAGAAAAGTTAAAAGATTGGAGTAATTACTACAATACTTTGACAGATAAGGACATCAAGGGTTTGGAAGAAGATCAGAAATTCTTAAAAGACAATGGCATGATTGAAAAAACAGTTAATGTCAAAGATATTGTCCTTCCGATGGCTATGGAAAAATAATCCATGATGGAAAAAGAAGTTGTAAAAGTAATAGAACAAGGAGTAGAACTGGACATTCCGTTCCACGCCTGTGTTCTTTATCATGGGAAAGACAGCATCGGCGGATTGTCTTTAGGATTTAGATTAATGCATTGGGCTTTAAATTATTTATCCGAAGACGGTAAAATTCCAAGAAGGGAAGATATTCGCTTTAAAACAGCGTTTCCCGGACCTGGCCTCAGAGATGCGGTTGAAATGATTTCCAGAGCCGTGACTTATGATCGTTATGAAGTACTTTCTCAAGCTCCCGAAGGTGTTCCTGAAGGTGTATACGGTCATATGTATTTTGAGATTTATCTCAAGGACAAAGTCGTTAAAGTCGCTTTGAAACCCGGTGTCATCAGCGATGATTTTATCCGGACCGGCAGACAATACAAGAGAGGAGAACTTTCTGCTGATGGTATAAAACATTGGGAATCATTAAAAGCTTCCCTTGCCGATACTGTTTGGTCCGTTAAAGATATATCGGATGCTTTAACTATTATTCGTTAAATAACTTGATTCCAGTTCGGCTGCTCCGTAACTGGAACGAATAAAAGGTCCGCTTGCACAAGTAGCAAATCCCAGTTCTTTTGCTACTTGTGCATATTTTTTGAATTCGTCAGGATGGACATATCTTTTAACGGGAAAATGAAAATTACTGGGAGCAAGATACTGGCCGATGGTAACCATCTGAACGTTATTATTTCTGAGGTCGCGAAGAACTTCGTAGACTTCCTCTTCAGTTTCTCCCAAACCGACCATTAATCCACTTTTTGTCGGACAATACGGATAGATTTCAGACCACTTTTTTAACAATAACAATGAGTGTTCGTAATTTCCTCCGGGTTTCACCTCTCTATATAGACGTCGAACGGTTTCTATGTTGTGATTAAAAACGCTCGGCTTAATCGTCTGAAGAACATCTAAAGCCCTATCCAGCCGACCTCTGAAGTCCGGAACAAGAATTTCAACTTTTGCTTCAGTCTTTCGTTGGATTTCATTAACGCAAGATACAAAATGGGAAGCACCACCATCTTTAAGATCATCTCGATCAACACTGGTAAGAACAGCGTATCGGATTCCAAGTTTTTTAATACTTTCAACTATTTTCTCCGGCTCCGACGGATCAAGTGGATCGGGTTTTCCGTGTGCAATGTCACAGAAAGGACAACGTCTGGTGCAAATTTGCCCCATGATTAAAAAGGTCGCTCTTTTCAGATTAAAGCATTCATTGAGGTTAGGGCAGTTTGCTTCCTGACAAACAGTGTGCATACCCTTTCCGGCAAGAAGCTCCTTTACCTCTCTAACATTGACAGCATTCGCCGGAATTCGGACTTTTAGCCAGGAAGGTTTTTTTGCTTTTTCCTCAGATAAAAAATAATTTTTGTGAAGTTTTATTTTCTTGACTGTTCGTTGATCTTTATCCACAAGACTCATTTTCTACCCGTATTTAGAAAGGAATGGCAAAGATTGATTTAACAGTGAGGCTTCCTAATGGCCAAATTAAATAAAAAACAGCTAATCCGGCTAATGACATTAAAAGTCCGAATAAAACTTCGAGCTTAACTGTTTTAAGCATGAGAAAAGTAATGTTCTCTCCGGCAGAAGCTTTTGCAAGAGTGGATGGTAAAAAACTAGCTCTGGGAAGGGCTAACAGAACAAATAAAAATGGCCAAAAGTAATGATTAAATATGGTTAACCAACCGACAATGATGAAAGGAATATAAATCATGAAGGAATACATGATGACCGCAAATTTTCTTCCGACTACTGCTGCTAATGTTTTTCTTCCAACAGATAAATCGTGCTCGATGTCTCTAACGTTATTGATAAATAGGACAGCTGCACCTATAAGACCTAAGGCGACGCCGGGAATAAGAACCAGATAATTAAAGCTTAGCGTTTGTAGCCAATAAGTACCTCCTACGGCAAACAAACCATAAAAAAGAAATACTAGGAACTCACCGAAAGGAGTATAAGCAATCGGTTTTGGGCCTCCCATATAGCAATAAGCACAGATAATTGAAAGGACAGCAATTAGTGCGATTTGCCACCCACCGAGGATGATTAAGATAATACCGAGAAGAGAGGACAAAAAGATCATAAAACCAATCATCTTTTTGGCCGCAGACATTGAGATCCAACCTTCTGTAGTGGCTCTTGGGATGCCAACACGATCAGAACGTTCTGCTTTACGGACGTTGTAAGCATAATCATTCACCATATTTGACATGGCCTGAATGGTTAAAGCACCAAGTAATGTAAACAGGAAAATCCAAAAATTAAATTTTCCTGCTAAAGCTAAACTCAGAGAAGTTCCAACAAGGACCGGAGTAGCGGCTATCCAAAGAGTTTTAGGACGGAAAAATGCTAACCATGCTTCCAATGAATGAGGCTTAATGTCTTTTTTCACACAACTTCTCCAATAATTTTTTTTCTAATAATTGAATAACTTCTTCTTTTCTAGCAGCCGGGTTTAATGTTTTTATATTCACCACTTTTAACCCTTTGTACCCACAAGGATTAATTTTTAGAAAATTCGATAAATCAACTGCGAAGTTTAAAGAAAGTCCATGATAGGTACAGTGGTTGGAAATTTTAATGCCTATAGAACATATTTTTTGAGCACCAGAAAGGGGGCCCGAATAATTTTTTCCCGAAACATAAACACCCGGAGCTCCACTTACTCTAACAGCTTCAATTGAAAAGTTTTTTAAGGTATCGATTACAGCTTGTTCAAGACAATACAGATATTGTTTTGGCAAAAGACCATATTCTTTGATATGAATAAGAGGATAACAAACTATCTGTTCAGGTCCATGAAAAGTTACTTCACCACCTCTATCCGTGTGAACAACAGGAATGGAACCGGTATTCAGGAGATGTTCTTCCTTTCCTTGTCTGCCTACAGTAAATACGGATTCATGCTCACAAAACCAAATTTCGTTCAAATCATAGCTACTGACTTGAACGAAATCTTTCATTTGTTGCCAGGTGGAAAGGTAGTCAACCCGGCCTAAGTGTCTAACTTTTGGATAATTCAAATTTATAATACAAATTTGGTGTATTTATGATCGACTAACGCTTGATAAAGATTATCTAACATTTCCTGAGAAGTGGCATTGACTACGACGCCTAAAGAAAGATAGTTACCTTTAGCAGACTCTTTCATATTGGCCTCAGCAGCATTAAAGTTAGGATCAAACTTTTGGATGACTTCAACTAGCTGTTGAGCAAAATCATCAGCTTTTACACCTACGATTTTCATTGGAAATTCGCATGGAAACTGAAGTAGCGGTGCCGGCAGTTCTTCAGGGTTTTCAACTTTTTTATTTTCTTCTGACATAGTTAATCTTTCCTCATCATTTGCTTGAATTTTTCAAGAAGTTCCATAGAACTCTTTCCAGAAATATTTTCATTAGCAGTTAAAGGGATATTTTTAAGTGTTTGTCCGTTAAAAACAATCTTTAGGGTACCAATTTGAGAACCGGAAGTGATCGGTAATTTCACAGGATTGTCCCTCTCAACTAAAAGTTCTATTGTTTTTCTTTCACCGTTTTGTAGCTCAGATTTCTTGAAAGAGATATAAATATCCTCAGGAGCAATCACAACAATACTGTCTTTTTCAGCATCTTGAAGCGGAATATCAGCAATGATTTTTCCTTTCGGAATGATTTTGACAGTTTCATGCTCATTGACTGCCAAAGATAGTTGCTCAGAGGCTCTTTTGATTAATTGACCTGTTGGTAATGAATGCTCACAGGAAATGTAAATCGTGGATACTTCTTTATTTAAATTTTTATTGTCAGCATGAACAACCGAAGCCAACAACACCGCCAGTTTTGCATTCTCGTCAATCATAATAAGAATTTTAGTTTTTTCACCCAAGCTTAATTTCAAAAGAGTTGGATAGGTTGCGTTTTGCAATATAAATTCTTTTGAGAACGGATTAATCTGATTTTTTTCGAGAGAGGTAAAAAGATACGAGACTGCATTGCTGAGATCTTTTGTGTTACCCGTAAAAAAATTTTCTTTAATAGAAAGCGTTGATTCTGTGCCGATTTTTATAATTTCATTTGGAAATTGTTTTGATAAGAGTTTTTGCAGTGTTAGCCGAGCGTCAGGAGAATTCAAAAATATTAAAGAAATGATTAGATCTCTTAGTTCATAGTCTTTTTCGAAATCCAAACGCAAAGATGAGTTCGTCGTGGGAGAAGGTTCCGGCTTGTACTTGTCGGACAGAGAAATATTTTTCTCATCAACCTCTCTTAGAAGAAGATAACTGACGAGCAAGTCGGTTAATAACTCTGAGTGTTTATTTATTTTTTCTTGTTTGTTTTCTAATAAATTTTGGCTCTTCACATCAAAAGAAAAGCTGATAGATTTTGGTTTGTCGTCCTGCGACACTATGACTGACGGTGTATTCTCGTTAACATTCGTATTTTTATCTTTGCTATAGGTATACCCGATAGTTTGGTTTAACACAAAGAAAATAAGAGAAAAAATTAAAAGTTTGTGTTTTCTGACCATGAGTATTTCATCCAAGCAATTTTTCTCATTACTGTACTTTTTAGCAATGAGATTTGTTTATTAAAAAAATGATCAGTCCCAGGTATGACGGTTACGGAGAGATTTTCTTTTTTACTCCATTCCAAAACATCTACTAAAGGTATAACTTCATCATTTTGGCCATGAATTAAAGTTGTCTTGGCTGAATAATCCTTTGGAAGAGAAAATTCCCACTTTTTAGCTGCTATTCCCGTTAGCAACAAAAAATCTGGGGTGATTTTATGGGCCAATTTGCAACTGACATATGTTCCAAAGGAAAATCCTGCGAAACATAAGGGATATTTTTTAGGTAATGAATTTGTTATTTTTGTTAAGTTTCTATAGTAATTGACAATGTTTAACAGATCTTCGGTTTCTCCCTCTCCATTATCAAAAGCTCCTGAAGTTTCACCCACACCCCGAAAATTATGTTTCACTGTAATCCAGTTATTTTCTAAGAATGCCTTGTTAAGGGTGTAGATAACTTTGTTTTCCATAGAACCACCAAACAGCGGGTGAGGATGAGAAAGAAACACCAATCCGAAGCCTTTAACCGATGGCACCGAAACAACAGTTTCGAGTTGTCCCATGGAGCCTTTCACAAAGATTTTTGTTTCAGTTACTGTCATAAATAAACTATTAAGATTTTCTACAATTTTACAAAATGGAATTTTGCAATTTTTTAGTTAATTCGTTACGGAATATTTTGTGACTTATTTAGATGAAAAAAATACGAGAACTGCTTTGAAAAATTATGGAGTTAATTTTCTTTTTCTTGAAGAAACAGACTCGACTAATGAACATCTTAAAAGAGTACTAAGTACATCTGAATTTTCTGATCCGATTGCCCTTGTGGCAGAACGTCAGATGAAAGGAAAAGGTACAAAGGGCAGACAATGGGCCGATGATCCTGAGAACTGTTTGAAGTTCTCGATGCTTGTTGAATACAAGGGGATGGAAAAATATTTACCGAGACTGAGCCCTCTTTTAGCTCTTAACTTAGCTGAAATTTTCCAAAACTTAGATCCTTCTGTAAGAATTAAGTGGCCTAATGATCTAATAAAAGATTTTGGAAAGTTAAGCGGGATACTTATAGAGGCCGTAAGAAAAGACGAAAAATTATTTTTAATCTTTGGAATCGGAATAAATCTTTTTAATTCATCAGAGCTGAACCGGGAAGTCAATAGAAAGATTTCTTATTTGTTTGAGGAAAAGAAACAAGAAGTCCTGAGAAGGAGTGAAGTTGTAGAAAAACTAGTAATTTCAGTTCTTAAAACTATCTCTTCTTGTGTAGAGAAAGATGACATTGTCTTTTGTGAAAGATGGAAAAAGCTAGATTTCTTCTATGACAAGATTATTTCATTGCAATCTCCGACCGAACAACTAACCGGTATTGAAAAAGGTATAACACCTTCAGGAGAGTTGAAATTATTAACTGACGGAAAGATTAAAGAAATTTCTAATGGAGAACTTTCTATTGTCCTATGAGCCTCTTAAAGAAAAGTGGTGAGCAACGATATACCCAATAATGTAAATTTCATTTTTAAGAAGAAAACGAATCAATTAGTATTAAAGGTTGCCGTATATTATCGATATGTACTTCAGAATGTTGTGGTATTAATGAAGTTGTAATAACGGATCGTTCATTTATCTGGAAGGAGTAAAAGGTGTCCACTATTCTCATAGATTTGGGAAATTCTGCTCTCAAGTGGGCAAAGGCTGACGCCCCTGAGAAACCATTTACTCTAGTTCATGAATCATACGGTTTATTGGACGATAACATTAAAAAAGAATGGAAAAGGTTAGGAGTTACAAAGGCTTATGGCTGTACGGTAGCTTCGGACTGGATGGCTCATAGTACTAGTAATTATTTAAAAAGCATCGGAGCCACACTTCATTGGTACTCAGCTACTAAACAATATGAAGGGGATTTCACACTCATCAATAATTATGATCATCCTGAATTGTTGGGAGCCGATCGATGGTATGCAGCCATTGGGTCTATTGCTTTGCACAAAAATGAACCTCTTCTCGTTTGTCATTTAGGAACGGCAAGCACAATTGATTCAGTCATTCCCTTAGAAGAGAAAAAATATGATTTTCTGGGCGGGAGAATAGCTCCCGGGCCGGCTCTAATGAGAGAGGGTTTAGCAAGAGGTACCTCACACCTTCCAAGAGCGTTTGGGAAACGGATGAACTTTCCAACCAATACAATTGATGCCATAACAACAGGAATTGTTGACTCTCAACTAGGTTTGATTGAAAGAGCGGTTAGGGAGATGCAGTCGATAAATAAAACGCCCAAAATTTTATTAGCAGGCGGCGCTGCAAAAGTTATTGCACCTTATATAAAGCAGGAATTTGAGAACGTCGATGTAAGACACAACTTGGTATTAGTTGGATTACAAACTCTAGTGAGAGAATAGAAAAACGTTAAAAATACGCTGAATTTCTGCGTTTTATATAGCATTTAAAAAGCAATTTTTAAGTTAAATTGCTCTAAGGCAACTATTTCCGAAAAAAATTACAATGTTTTACATTCGATTTAATTGATTGATTTTCAAATAAAATACGCTCAATCTTTCAATTTTATCGAATATTTTTTGTGCAATGTGTTTGACAAGCCCAAAAAAG
>CANTYJ010000083.1 GCA_947854175.1 uncultured Turicimonas sp.
CGACTGCCAATTTTTGAGATTATGTAATTTTCGAGTCGTCGTTTTTCATCCGGATAAGAAATTATCCGGCCCTTTTTCTTTGAACACCAGAACCTGAAGGCATCTTTTACGGTGAAAGATTTCGGAGGCTCAAGTTCAAGTTCTTTCTTCTTTTGTCTTGCAAGTGCACGAGCTTGCATAAGAGAAACTTCTGGCCAGTGACCAAGGGTCAGGTCAAGAACTCTTCCGTTTTGGGGTACTCGCAAGACCCAACTTTTAACTCCTGAGGCTTGGACTCTGAGCGCAAGTCCGCCCTCGTCCGTTATTTGATAGCGCTTCTTTTGTGGCTTTAAGCCTTTAATTTGTTTTGAGGTTAATTTCATATGAATACCGAAGATTTAAAAACTGTCTACGTGTTTGACGAAGATGGATATTTTGAAGATACACATATCGCTCAGCCAAACCCGCGTCGTCCAGGAGGTTGGCTCTTTCCGCCCAGAGCAACGACAGTGAAGCCAGCGATGGTCGAAAAAGTCTTTTATAAGATCAAAGATCCCACTGATACCAACAGCCAATGGGAGGCTGTTCCATATCCAGCGGGCCCTGAGGATTTCGTAGGTCTTGAAATTTCACATCAGTCCCGCACTATGCGGTCTGAGACTCTGCGCAAATGGTTGAGAAAATTTGTAGCGGATCAGCCGGAGCTCTGGCGTGAAAGGCAGATCAATGACGCAGATGGCAATTTGCAGGCAATTACAATCGAGGCAATTCCTCAGCCAACCGCCGAGGAATTATTAGAAAGAAAGGCTCAAGAAGTCCGTTCTCAGCGAGATTATCTTTTGACAAAGACAGACTATTTGGTCAGTGGCGACTATCCGCTTTCTGATCAGGATTTGACAAAAGTCAAAGCATATCGACAAGCGCTTAGAGACGTTCCGGAGCAGGAAGGGTTCCCGGAAGATGTCGTTTGGCCAGAAATGCCGGTTGTAACAGCTCTGAAATAGGTGCCGTCATGTGGGACAAATTTATTGCATGGTTGAACGGTATGGATCCCGGAGTTATCAAGACCTCCATATTGGCTATTGCCGGAGGATTCACCAGCCTAATCAGCACTCTGATGGGTGAACACCAGAATTTTTTCTATTGGTTGTTCGCATTTGTGGTGGTCGACTATTTCACAGGCATTTTTGCCGCGGCCAAAACAGGAACATGGTCATCGGCTCGGGGATTGAAGGGGTTGATACGAAAATTTCTAATCTTGTTTATCGCTATTGGGTTCCACGGGATTGACCAAATCCTGCAGGAACCGTGGATCGGGGCCTGGGCTATTGGTGCGCTTTCTCTTAATGAGTTGATTTCAATTCTGGAAAACATTGAGAAAGCCGGATTCGAGTCAATCATTCCACGCCGTATCCGGGACATGCTCGATGTCGTTAAAACCAAACACGAGGAAAAAATCAAACCAAAATTACCGGGAGAAAATATATGAGCCAGCACTTTAAACCTAAAGAATTTGAATCAAAAGACGGGAAGCCTAGTCCGTGGCCTGAGGTCGTAGATCCGGGACTTTATCTTTTACTGGAGGAGCTCAGAGCTGACTTTGGTAAAGCTATCTACGTGAATTCAGGGTATCGATCTCCGGAGCACAACAAAAAAGTCGGCGGGGCGCCTAACTCTTTTCATGTCAAAGGACAGGCAGCGGATATCCGGCCTCGACATGGAAAAGATTTTGAGTCTGAACTAAGGCGCCTCAAGATTATCGCTAATAGACGTTGTAAAGGCGGGGTTGGTTTTTATCCGTCTTTCGTGCATGTCGATTTAGGCCCAGAGAGACGTTGGAATGGTTAACTTGATTAAGTCTGGAGCGGTTGTTGCCGCTCTTCTTTTTGCCTATTGGCTGGGTTTAATTAATGGGAAAAATTCGGAGGAACTCAAACATGCACGGCTTGAAATATCAACGCTCACAAAAACTATTCAGGAATTTAAAACCAAACAAACGAGCGATGCAGTTGCTTTATCTGAGCTCCGCGTTGCTGAGTCTCGTGCTCGTGATGAGTCTGAGTGGATGCGCAACCAATTGTCCGAGCTTGAAAGAAGAGCCAAAAGTGACGCCGATCGACGCTGTCTTAGATTTCAACAATTGGCAGTCGAAAAAGAAGAACTCCTCAACGAAGCTGAAAGAGGCCTTGAGTACTGTTACAAAAACCACAGGTAGTTAGATATTGGACTTTCTACGGTTACAATCCTTACAAAGCATTTGGCAATTTTCGGCTACGGTTTTGCCGCCTTTACTCCAAGGGGTGATATGGTCGGCTTCCATTTCCTCAATTTCAAAATGTTTGCCGCACTTTGGACAAATACCTTTTTGCTTCTCGTAGGCAGTCCTTTTATCTCTCTCGCTAAAAGTCCGAATGCTCAAACTTCTCTCATCTCCGGAAAGAAGATAAAGGTAAATTCCCTTCTTTTTAGTTACGTCCTCATCGGCCATAAGACGCGTAACTTTCTCTTCTGTTTTCTTATGGTTTAGGGACAAGCCTTTATCCTTGTACTGATTGTAGTACTCGCCCCACGGCAACCCCTTCATCTCTTTTCTATACTTCGAAAAAACACTTTGTACCCATTCGATTACGCTTGTATAGTAGCCCCATAATTCAAGCGTGTTGTTGTCTTGCTGGTGCTTGCTCATGTAGTTTTCAATGGCGCCACGGCTAATCCATGAGAGAACCTCTTCGAGTACCGCTTGTCTATTGGCATCTTTGGTGCTGATGTATTTCTCGCCGAGTTTGAGCCCGCGTCCGTTGAGCTTACTGAAGTCTCGTTTTACGAGAGTTAACCAGGGGCCGGCATAAACCGCATTGCGCAATTCCTGATCTGTAAGTTTTACCCCCGCTATGTTGATGGTTTTAAACCACTGTAACTTTTCCGAATCTGTTCCCTCGCATTGATAAACGGTCAGTTCATAGTTTAGGATTTTGGCTTGTTCATCTTCTTGCAGACTATGGAAGTAACGCATATCAAAAGCAAATGCGCCGTCGAGAAATTGGCAAATACTCAAAGTTCTTTGTTGCCCGTCCAAAACCTCGTAAGTAACTTTCCCGCTCTCGGCGTCGGTATTCTTTGCCCAATACATGACGTTAAGGGGAAAGCCCTTGAGCACTGTATCGATAACAGCAGCTCTTTGGTCGTCTTTATAAATAAACTCTCTTTGATACTTAGGGCGGATATCAAGCAGTCCTCCATAGCCCTTTACTCCTTCTTCATCGGAATCAATATAGCCTTTGTAAAGATCGGAGATTTTGACGTGGGTGAGTTCGATGTTCATGGTTTTCTCTTTATAAAAATTCTGTAATAAAGGCGCTGTCCTCGAAGATATGCTCGATCATATTTAGTTGTGCTTGATCTAAGGCTGGAGGTAAGAGGGTAGTCACGGTCTATCGGCTCCTGCGACGGATTGTTATTCGAGCGTAGGTAATCCGGCCGTTGATTTTGCCCTCCGCATTTTTTATCATCCCCGCAATCGACGTACGAGAATGCGGAAGTACGGTTGTACTCTCTCTCTCTCTCTCTAGTGAATACTAAATCTTTGCCGTCTTTGCCTTTTCTGAAAGCAACAATATCGAACTGTTCGGGGCAGTATTTATCAAGGAAAGTAATAGGTACGCCCATTACGCCATCATAGTCTTCCGGTATCTCCGCCGTTTTATTAACGTTTATCGCATCGTAGTTATCGTACTTCGGGTATTCTTCAGGCGTGTATTTCTTGTACAGAGGTAGTTCTTCGTGTCGTTTTTTGTGGTCTAGGTTGGTGTACCAGTTTATATTTCTAAATTTAACTAAACCTGTTCCAGGGTCGTAAACGCCTTCGGCGTACTTGTCCTTATTCTTTGAATTTACACCAAAGAAAGCGTTGCCGTTATTAAAGCCGTAGCCTAACCAAAGTTGGTTATCTCGGATCAAGGGGTAGATTTCTTTATAAGTAATCGCGTTTTTACTACCTATCACCAAAAATTTCTTATCGTACTTCATGAGCTGCGCAATATACTCACGAAACAAAGAGAAAGGGGGATTGGTGCAAACGATATCGGATTGTTTTAGAAACTCAACGCATTCCGTACTTCTGAAGTCCCCGTCACCTTTCAGCGATTTAGGCTCGATATGCGGGAATATGCTTTGGTCAACTACGCCGTTATTTTTGAGCTTTAGCTTTTCTAATATGGGGGGTTAGGTCAAAAAAAATAGCTTCTTCAGATTTTTTCTCCGAAAAGAGATCAGCCTCCTGATTTTTATAGCAGGTGCAGATTAAACGTTTGAGTCCGAGAAACTCAAAATTCAAAACGAAGTATCTGAAAAAGTTGCTGACTCTCGGATCGTCGCAGTTACAAAATACAGTTTTGTCTTTGAAGTGGGCACGATAATGTTTTAATTCGTTCTCGATATCTGAGAGTTGGGTATAAAACTCATCATTTTTAGCTTGTTTTGCTTTGGTTAACGCGACAGTTCCAGACACAATAGTCCCTTAATTTATGTATTAGCCGTGAAAATTATAAATGAGAATGTTCAAAACCAGCTCAAATTGAGAAGTTAGTCGATGCCTCCGATTGGCAACGGAAGGTAAAGAGTTACTCAACAGAGCTGAAAAAGCAATTAAATTCTGCGCAGAAAATCACCGCTGAATAAGTGACTATTTAGAAGTCCGCGAAAGAGTTAGCCGAAATTTTTAATTTTGGGAAAGGAAACTTTCTTTGGTGGACAAAGCGGCGGACAATTTCTAACCTGAATTCCCACAAATATAGGTGATATTCTTACAATTTATTACTGACTTCTATAT
>CANTYJ010000084.1 GCA_947854175.1 uncultured Turicimonas sp.
TGGCGGAAGAAGAGGGATTCGAACCCTCGAGACCGGTTATAGCCAGTCTGCGCCCTTAGCAGGGGCGTGCCTTCAGCCTCTCAGCCATTCTTCCGCACAATTTCTCCTCCATTCGAGGAGAGATGTGGATTTTATATGCAATTAAAAAAAAATGCAACTTATATTTTTTAAGGGACAATCAAATTTCTTTTTTATCTTTAACGACTGATATTCTCACCGCTCTTGGTTTATCCGGTGCTTTTTTAAGACTCATCAATAAATGACTAAAAATTAAACCCGGACGCTTGAAAATAAGCCGGGGACCTGAATACGCCATAACTTCTTTGGCTTTAGCTTTCCAATCTTTCTGAAAACAATGGATCTTGCATTTCTTGCAGACTGGTTTTTCTTCTCCGAATGGACAACAACTTAGCCGTTTAATAGCATAGTTAACAAAATCTTGACATTCTTGACATAACTCGTCGTTCTTTTCTCGATCCGTATGCTTTCCCTTGCAATATATTTGAGTCATTAATTTAATGACTTCAACTTCCTCAGCAATCTTTGGAAGTGATAATTGTTTTAAACGTTTAGGGCTTAATTGTTGTTCCATGACACCTAAGTTTGTTAATTATTTAAGGTTTCTTAGTTTAACAAAGGAGAATAATTCTCATTATTTATTTTTTGTCTCTACTTTTATATTTTTGTTTTCCGGTTTTACGCAATGAAACTTGACGACTGCAGACGCCCTGTTGGCTTCATAATTAAAGACCCTGTTTTGGTAATTAATTGAATATATTTGAGGCACTAAGTCTGCACCGATTGTTTTGCAGTAAGCCTCAGCCTGCATCTCCAGACCTTGGGCAACCAGAGATCCTTTCATCGTAAAATCAAAGTAACCTGAAATCTCATAAGAATCAGGCCCTACTTGTTCTGTTGACCAACTACATGCCGCTAAAGCCATGATCAATGGAAGAACAGAAGCTAACTTAATTTTTCTCATACGCAATCCTTGATCCGATACGAGCTAAATTCTATGGGTGTAATAGCTAATAAATCTCTTAAGTAACTCAAATGAGGAATGATTAACCTTTTTCAAAAGTAATTTGCGAAAATTACCGATTTTTTTGATTACTCCTCTTCAACCCATTAGACTAGTAAAGATGTAAAGATGTCCGTAACAATTTAATAAAATTAAGGGAAATAATGTTAAAAAGAACTCTCCTTGGCATGTCTGTCGTTGCTCTTTTGGGCTTATCTGTTTTAAGCGGATGTGGTGACAAAAAAGACACTTCCGCTCAATCTCAAGAAAAAATCTTAAGAGTTGGAACCAATCCTACTTTTGCACCGTTTGAATTCCAGGGAAAGGACTCTGAGCTCACCGGCTTTGATATGGATCTTATCCGTGCTATCGGAAAACAGATGGGATACAAGGTTGAGCTTCACAACCTGGCTTTCGACGGTTTAATCCCGGCTATCTCTACCGGCAACATTGATATGGCTATTGCCGGCATCACAATTAACGATGACCGTAAAAAACAAGTCAATTTTTCTAACCCTTACTACACCTCCGGATTGATTATCTTGGTTGGCCCAGAAAATAATGACATCAAGTCTCTAAAAGATCTCGAAGGTAAGAAAATCGGTGTACAAATCGGCACAACCGGTGCTTTCAAAGCAGAAAAAGTACCGGGCGCTAAAGTTGTCACCTTCAATAACTCAGATGAACAGTTCCTTGAACTTTCTAACAAAGGAGTTGATGCCTGCATCAATGACCATCCTGTTGTTGCTTACTATTTAGTACAAGGTGGCAAAGGCAAAATGGTTGGTAATGTCATGGAAGAAGAAAGCTATGGTATTGCTATGAAAAAAGGTAATGAAGAATTAACTAAAAAAGTTAATGATGCTTTAGCTGAGCTGAAGAAGAACGGTGAATTCGATAAGATTCAGAAAAAATGGTTCGGTGCCTAATACTAACTAACATTTAAATTTAAAAACTGCTTTCCCTGGTAGCGCCCTACCGGGAAAGCCTATTTTTATGAGGTCTCGATAGATGTCAATTGAACTGGATTTTGACCTAATTGCGGACAATCTCCCTTTGTTGCTCAAAGGCGCTGCAGTAACCCTTGAAATTACTGCTCTTTCGGTCGGTATCGGCTTGCTAATTGGTATGATTGTTGGAGTTGCAAGACTTTCTAATTACCGCCTGATACGAAGTTTGGCTGCTGTATATGTCGACTTCATAAGAGGTACCCCTTTACTAGTACAGATTTTCCTCGTCTATTTTGCGCTTCCTAAGCTTTTAGGTATGCGAATTGATCCCTTTGTTGCTGCCGTGGCTGCCTGCTCGATCAATAGCGGAGCGTATGTAGCCGAAATCTTCCGAAGCGGTATTCAGAGCATTGACAAAGGACAATTTGAGGCAGCTCAAGCCCTGGGACTTAACTGGTTCCAATCCATGAAGTTCGTAATCATGCCTCAGGCTTTCAAACGAATCATCCCTCCTCTTGGAAATGAATTCATCGCAATGCTGAAGGACTCTTCATTGGTTTCTGTAATCGGTTTCGAAGAACTCACCAGAACCGGTCAAATGATCATCTCCAGAACTTATGCTGTATTCGAAGTCTGGATGGTCGTTGCAATTCTGTATTTGATCATGACACTTTGTATCTCTCGTTTGGTAGCTTTACTTGAGAAGAAATTCAGAAATACTAAGAGGAAATAAATATGTCAGAAAAAAATATGATAGTTGTCAAGCATTTGACAAAGAAATTTGATGACGTAGAAGTCCTCAAAGATATTAACCTGGAAATCAAAGAGAAAGAAGTTGTTTGCATTATCGGACCTTCCGGGAGTGGAAAAAGTACTATTCTCAGATGTCTAAATTATTTAGAAGAGCCGACCAGCGGAGAGATTGTCATCGACGGAATAAAGGTAGAAAAAGGCCCTAAATTGACAGCTATTAGAAAAGAAGTCGGAATGGTCTTTCAACGTTTTAACCTCTTCCCGAATATGACTGTTCTAGAGAACATCATGCTTGCACCGGTCGAAGTACGTAAGACTGATAAAGCAAAAGCCAGAGAGACAGCTTTAAAACTTCTTCGTCGTGTTGGTCTGGAACACAAAGCAGATTCTTATCCGGATGAACTCTCGGGCGGCCAACAACAACGCGTGGCTATAGCCCGCTCCCTTGCGATGAACCCTCAGGTGCTTTTGTTTGATGAGCCGACCAGCGCTCTCGACCCTGAAATGGTAAAAGAAGTTTTGGATGTCATGAAGTCTCTCGCTAAGGAAGGCATGACCATGATTGTCGTCACTCATGAAATGGGCTTCGCAAAAGAAGTAGCTGACCGGGTGATGTTTGTTGACGGCGGATACATTCTGGAAACTAATAAACCGGATGAGTTCTTCTCTAATCCGAAGAATGAACGCTTGCAAAGCTTCCTTTCAAAGATTCTGTAATGTTCTGATTTCAAGCATTTTCATAGTCTATCCCCGGCCAAAAGCCGGGGTTGAAAACTAGTCACAAAATCCTTATACAATCTTGTATAAAATAAACATAATTCATTGTTTTTACACCATGAAAAACATTGAGTTATCTCTTTTATC
>CANTYJ010000085.1 GCA_947854175.1 uncultured Turicimonas sp.
GCTTTCTTAACATAAGCAAAAGCGATGATGAAGTAGATGTCCTGTGAGTTTCTTTCTTCGGTAATAAAGAAGTTTTCTTTACCACGGAGAGACTGAACACCATAAAGTGCATTTTCTGGAACTTCTAAGTCGCCAATAAAGTCATGCTCGATACGAGTCATTTTGGAGTACTCCTCAATAAAATTATATTTATGCACCTCAGGCCGGAAAATCCGTGGTCATGCCCAGATGCATCACCTTGAAGGACGAAACCTTCTTTGTATGAAAACTGCTGTAAGCAGCCGAAAATCCAACAACTGTAAAGTTGAATCTTTTGTTGAAAAACTTTAAAAATTTCTCAGCAAAAAATTCATCCGAATTCATTAACACAAAAGTTAGATTTGTCCGAAAACAGTAAGCACTACCTAGTCCGAAAATATAGCAAAAATTTGCAACATTAGTAATCTTTTTTTGCGTTTAAGTAAGGATAATTTTTGGTTGAAGGTAGCGGAAGATAATCAAAAATAGATAACTGTATGATTTTTATACTATTTATTCTAAAATACAGTGTAACTACTTAAATTTGTAGAAAAAATATAGTGTTTAAATAGCAACAAATTGATATATTTTTTATGCTAATTATTTGATTTGCTTTTTTAATTTCTATTTGACATGCAAAAGAAGGCATGTATTGGAAGTTAAATTTGTCTTGTAAAAGAAAGAAAAAAATTTATTAATCGGTCACATTAGAGACTTCCATTTTTTAACATTAAGTTTAAGGAATGTCTTTGTTGTTACAACTAAAAAATAACCCTTCTTGTAAGACAGAGAAATGGAGAGGTTGTAGTTTTCTCCAGAAACAAGAAACTCGCCGTAAGGCGAGTTTCGAGTGCAGATTAATTGATTAATTTGAAAATTGATTACATCAATTTAAGTTCACGAAGAGGAACAACTCTCTTCATTGTCCTCTTTTCTTTTCCGGAGATGCCCTGTTCGGCCATCTTTCTACGGATAAATGCGATCTGGGTCTTCAAAGGAAGATCCTTCGGACAGAAGTCATGGCAAGCTAACAATGACATGCAGCCGAATACGCCGCTTTCTGTACCCATAACTTCATAGTAGTCGGCATCGTTACGATGATCTCTCGGGTCCAGACGGAAACGGGAAATCTTGTTAATAGCGACAGCACCGACGAAGTCTGGGCGCATACGGAAGTTACCGCAGGATGCAACGCAGCAACCGCATTCAACACAACGGTCTAACAGATAGATGTCTTCAGCAAGCTGAGGATCCATCGGTTTTTCGATCTTGTCAAAGTTGATCTGGTCTTCGTTGACATGGCACCAAGCTTCGATACGATCGCTCATGCCGCGCATCCATTTACCGGTGTTAACTGACAAATCGCCAATTAATTCAAAGCCGGGTAATGGAGCTAATGTGAAATGATCCGGCAAATCGCGTGTCAATGTACGGCAAGCTAAAGCCGGCTTACCATTAACAAGCATTGCGCAGGAACCGCAGATACCGGCACGGCAGACGAAGTCAAATTGTAAGGAAGGATCCTGAGTATCACGCAATTCATTCAAAAGAATGTAAAGAGTCATAGAGTCAGTTTCCGAAACCTGATAGGTCTGCAGATGAGGAACACTTTCAGGATCTGCCGGGTTGTAACGAAGGATACTTACCTGCAGATTGCGGTGATTTGTATTTGTCGGAGGCACAACTGATTGTTCTACAGGTTTTGCTTCCGGAGCATTTTTCTGCTCGAGATTTGTATTTTCAGCCATTTAAATTCAACTCCTGAAGACTTATGAAAGAGGTTCGTCAATACGTTCGTTCTTGCCACGAAGGTCTTCCGGCAATAACTGGAGATACGGCATCAAAGCATTCTGAATTTCGAAGCGGTCTTTGCCTTCGGCTTCCATCTTAGCTCTGATTTCATCAACCTGTTTCTGACGGATTGGTGTTTCAGGATTATCAATGTAGTTCTTAGCACCGTATCCACGCCATCCCGGTGGAAGTTCCATCTTGGAGATGTCAAGCTTCTGATAAGACAGAGTCGGAAGTGTATCGGATTCATTTGCCCAGCTGGACAATGTACGAGAACACCATTCTGCGTCATTACGTACCGGGTAATCGATACGGAAGTGAGCACCACGGGATTCTGTACGTTTGTAAGCGCCGAGAGCCATTGTAAGAGCAACTCTCAACATCTTCTGAGTACGGTAGGCATAAACCAATTCAGGATTTGCACCCGGCTGGTTCTTAACAGCAACGTTGAAGCTCTTCTTGTAAAGTTCTTCAAGTTCGGTAACAGCCTGTTCAAGTGTGTCACCGTTACGGAAAATACCAACTTTAGTGGTCATGAGTTCCTGCATTCTTGTGCGGATCTCAGCCATATTTTCTGTACCGGAATTCTTAGTAAATGCATCCAACTTGGACTGTTCACGTTTGATAAAGTCGTAAACAACCTTTGTCGGAATATCGATAGCGTTTTCAGGTTTATCGCAGAAGTCAGCGATTGTCTCACCGATAATCATACCGGCGACAACGGTTTCAGCAACAGAGTTGCCACCTAACCGGTTGAATCCGTGCATATCCCAGCAAGCTGCTTCACCGGCTGCGAACAATCCCTTCAATGTCTGGCTTTCGCCGTTAGGATTAGTTCTTACACCACCCATTGTATAGTGCTGGGCCGGGCGAACAGGAATCCAATCTTTAGTCGGATCTACACCAAGGAAGTAATGGCAGATTTCATAAACTTCACGGAGGTTGTGTTTAATATGATGTTCGCCAAGCAGAGTAATATCAAGCCAGAGGTGTTCACCGAAGCGGCTCTTAACGCCCTTACCTTGTGCAATTCTTTCTTCCATACGGCGGGAAACAACGTCACGGGAGGCAAGTTCTTTCTTTTCAGGTTCTACGTCCGGCATGAAGCGGTGTCCATCAACGTCACGGAGTAAACCACCGTCACCACGACAGCCTTCAGTTACGAGAATACCGGCCGGGAAAATACCTGTCGGGTGGAACTGAACAGCTTCCATGTTGCCTAAAGTTGCAACGCCTGTTTCCAGAGCAATAGCGTGTCCTGTACCTTCACAAATCTGTGCGTTTGTGGAAACACGGAATAACTTACCTGCACCGCCTGTTGCGATTGCAGTGGCTCTGGCGACATAACCAATTAATTCACCGGTGATCAAATCACGGACAACAGCGCCATAGCAACGTCTGCCGTCATGAATCAAAGCGATGGCTTCCACTCTTTCATGAACCGGAATGCCATGAGCAATAGCTCTTTCAGTAACGGAGTTAAGCATAGCGTGGCCTGTGCCGTCAGAAACGAAGCAAGTTCTCCATTTCTTTGTACCGCCGAAGTCACGCTGGCCAATCAGGCCGGCTGCAGCTTCACGTTCTGTAATAGTAACTTTTTCGCCGTTAATAATAACCTGGCGATCTCCCGGAGTAATACGGCTCCAAGGAACGCCCCAGGCAGCCAATTCACGGACAGCCTTCGGTGCTGTATTAACGAACATACGGGCGACTTCCTGGTCGCAGCCCCAGTCAGAACCTCTGACGGTATCTCCGAAATGAACGTCTTCGTTATCGCCAACACCTTTAATAACGTTGGCTAAAGAAGCCTGCATACCACCTTGAGCAGCCTTAGAGTGAGAACGTTTTGGGGGTACAAGTGACAGGATGATAGAGTCATGGCCGCGTGCTTTGGCGCCAACGGCCATACGCAGACCTGCAAGTCCTGCGCCGATGACGAGAACATCCGTGTAAATAACTTTCATTTAGTAAATCTCCTTGAACCAGATCCGCCAAGAAGCAAGGGATTAGACTTCGGCAGTCTGGGAAAGCAGTGTTTAATTGGTTGTGTAAACAAAATTAAGGGCAACCTGAGCTCTTGGGTTAACCCTGACAAAAATTATTTACCTACAACTATTAGAACGAAATTTAGAACAAAGTACAAAAAATCTCAACTTTTAATTTTCAAAAATTACTTTGTATAGGGAAAAATACCTATTAAGTTTTACTTCAGAAACACAAAAACGCTAATTATCAGGCGGTCTTGAAATGTTTGAAAGGCCAATTACGGCCCAGTTTTTCAGATTTCTGGGAGAACTTCTAATTCATTTTTTTATAAAAAATCGCTTTCTTTATTCAAAACCCATAATGGGTTTACAAAAGTAATATATGTCTTTAATTTTCCACAATTATTTTGGATACAAAACATTTTATATTTTATGAAACCAACTATTTTTTATTGTTTTTAGCTTCCTAATAAAAAAAATAGAAAAAAACGAATTGTACGTAGATAAAACCCTTAAGTGAAAATCTCTAATTTCTCCCAAAGTGAGCCAGAATCGGGGTTTACGAGGTTGTCTAGCTCAGAAAAAAGGCCGAATATAACCACATCGAAAAAGCAAGAAAACTCTAAGTAACCAATAGGAAAATAAAGTGTCGAAATTTCTTTCATTAGATTACCCTTCACGGACTGCTGAAACCAGTGTTTCAGAGATATCTTTTGAATTTAATAATTCAGTCGAAGAAGTTTTTGCATATAGAGAATATAAAACAACCGGTTTTCTTAAAATTAAAAACAACCAAGTCATTACCGTTTCTGATTCTCTAAAAAATAAATTAGCAATTAGGGTTGGGGACGAGCTACCCTCCCTCTTTGCCAATCAATTAAGTGCAAGTGTTCAGCTGAAGAAACTTTTCCTTTTCAGAAAAGTTGAGGCCAGACTTATTGATTCTTCCAATCAAGCTTTCTGGGCGAGATTAACTCTTGATAGTGACAAGCTCATTATTGAAGATATCGATCTTGAAAAACAATTTGAGATCGATACCGAAGATCAGATAGAAGAGATGGAAAGACTCAGAAATAAAAATCAACATTTTCTTTCTATCTACTTGCAATAAACTTATAACTTCGACCTCTCAATCCAAGTTGAAGAAAATCAAAAAGACGGACTTAAGAGACTTCCGTCTTTTCTTTATTCCTATTTTGGTTGACATTAAAAACTTCAAAAGCCTGCTATTTTTTAGATAGCAGGCTTTAGCTCTATGTATTTAAAGAGTAGCGCCAAAAAAATTAAGAGGCTACGTAAATACGATACTAGAAAGCAGGAACGACAGCTCCCTGATATTTGTCATTAATGAACTTTTTAACTTCCTCTGATTTCAAAGAATTCACTAACTCTTTGATTGCAGGTTTGTTTTCTTCTCCTTTTCTAACTGCAATAACGTTTGCATAAGGAGAATCTTTACTTTCAATAGCTAGCGCATCTTTTGTTGGATTGAGATTAGCTCCTAATGCAAAGTTAGAGTTAATGACTGCAGCATCCAAATCATCCAGAGCTCTTGGAAGAGTGGCTGCTTCGATTTCAACAATGCGAATTCTCTTTGGATTATCAACAATATCCAAAGGAGTACCTGAGACACCTACGCCGGGTTTCATTTTAATAATCCCTGCAGTATCCAAAACCTGCAAGGCACGACCGCCGTTTGTAGGATCGTTAGGAATACCAATACTGCTACCCTTTTTCAGATCTTTGAGATTTTTGACTTTATTTGAGTAAACTCCCATCGGCTCAATATGGATTGCTCCGGCTGAAACAAGATTCAAACGGTGATCTTTTGAGAAAGTTTCAAGATAAGGAAGATGCTGAAAGAAATTTGCATCCAAGTCTTTATCAGAAAGAGCTAAATTGGGCTGAACGTAATCAGAGAATTCGATAATCTTTAGATCAATCCCTTTCTGCTTTAAAGCCGGTTGTACAATTTTGAGAATATCTGCATGAGGTACAGGTGAAGCACCGACTTTGAGGGTATCTGCAGCAAACGCAATGCTTCCCAAGGAGAGAGCAAGACAAGTAATAAGTAATTTTTTCATAGTTATTTTAGAAAGATGGAATTAAAGAACCTTTGAAGTGTTTAAGAATAAAATCTTTTACCTCAGGAGTTCTCAGTGTTTCATTTAAAACTTTAATCTCAGGTCTGTTCTGATCTCCTTCTCTAACAGCAACCATATTGGCATAAGGAGAATCTTTAGATTCAATAATAATGGCATCTTTAACCGGATTTAGACCTGAACCCAAGGCATAAGTTTGGTTAATAACAGAAGCTTTGACGTCATCTAATGTTCTTGGAAGTGTTGCAGCCTCAACTTCGATTATCTTAAGTTTGAGCGGATTTTCAACAATATCAGCTGTTGATGCTGAATGACCTACCCCGTCTTTTAACTTGATTAGACCTGCCTTTGCTAATAGTTGGAGGGCCCTTCCTCCGTTTGTTGGATCATTTGGAATTGTGATCCTGTCACCTTTTTGAATCTCTTTAACATCCTTAATTTTATTGGAATAAAGTGCTATCGGTGCAATAAAGATTCCAGGAAGAGCATGAAGTTTCAAGCCTCTATCCTGGCAAAACTTATCCATAAATGGTTTATGTTGGAAGAAATTAGCATCAATTTCTTTATCAGCAAGAGCAAGATTAGGTTGTATGTAGTCCGAAAACTCAATAATTTGAAGGTCAATGCCTTTTTCTTTGAGTTTTGGTTTTACAAAGTTTAAGACGTCTCCTGCCGGCACAGGACTGGCACCAATCTTCAATTTGACTTCATCAGCAGCTAAGGATTGACCTGAAGCGCAGCAAATCAAAAAAGAAGCGGCAATTAAAAAACTTGAAAAACTTCTCCGATTCATTTCTTCAATTCCTCTATCGGTTAGAACGAAAGGATTTTTACTAGGCAAAAAAAATATACCTCAAAACTCTTCCGAAAAATATTTCTCAAAAACTATTTGAATCAGTATTCAAGATATTTGATCCGGAAACAAGAAACAGTACCGAGTCTTTTTGGAAGAAATTTTTTATATAAATCAGAAAATTTACTAAAAACAAATAGACAACAAATTTAAAAATAATAAATAAAAAAAATATAGTGACTCTGTTGTTAATTAATTTCGAATTTTTTTAATAAAAGAAATGTTAAAAACCTAAATTACTAAAATTTAGAAATTCTTATCTTCTTTTTATTGAAGGGGAGAGAAGACTGTCGAACCAAAACAAATAAAATAAATTAATATAAAAAGTAATAAATTACTTGTGGAACTGTATTGATAATGAAAAATTCTAATTATTAAATATTAAATATCTTTGTTGTTATTTATAAATGGAACTTTGTAAAGGAACAATCAGCATAATATTATATAAATCTAAACAACAATGTTCGAATTAACTGTCTTAATAATTTGAACAGTAATTAGACAGTTCTATATAATGTATAAAAAAATGATAAATTAACTAATTTGTTAACTGTTTGAATTTATTAAGTATTTTTTATAAACAACTAATTTTTAAGTTACGACTATATTCTGATTTAATAAGTTAGATATTAGTATTAACTTATTGAATATTATTGAAATAAACTAATTTATTACTAAAGGTAATTTTCTTACCAGATTGTTGACAATTCGGATTTAACCAATAAAAACAAGTAGTTCTCTCTCATCAGTTAATCACAATTAATTGTGGATTATTTTCCAGAATGAATAGCCGGAAATTTGATTTCTTACCTATGGAAATTGTTCATACTGTATCAATCGAATCAGCTGTAAAGTTAGTATGCTATTTATAAAAATTGTTTTCTAACTTATTAACAAAAATAATACAAAAAACACAAATTAATTAGACTTCTTATTTTAAGAAAAATATTATAAAATAATTTTTAAGTTAACATTATTTCCTAAATATAATTGTTTAAGTGAGTAAATAAAAGAATTATGATATTTTTCAAATTAATTACTTTTTTTGATTAGTAAAAATAAAATTGTTTTTTTATTTTTAGAGAACAGTCTTAATGATAATTAATTGAATATAATTTTAGAATATTCAATATTTGTTCAAATAAACACTTGCGATGTTTATTTAAAAACAAGAAAAGAATAAAAATAGCTGAAATATCAAAATTTGAGGAATAAAAAAATAGGCTTGTCAGTTCTCTCATTCTGCCGGTTTCCCTCTTCTTTTAATTAAGAACTCCGTCAGATACTAACAAGCCCGCTTTATTGACGTCTCTTTCAAGACGCTTTTACAACCAATCAGGAGAATTGAAAGGTACTAAACCCTTCAAAATGAATTCTAAAGATATAAGGTATCGTTTCAAGAACAACTTAGTTCTATAATCATTGACAATTTTATCAATAATATAGATGCAGATTTTCCGATACATAATAAAATCTTTATAAATCAATCAGAAAGATATTGTTGATATACTTCAGTTTGATAAATGTTATTCATTTTGTATTGATAATTTACATATTTAGGCCTTTTTCATGAATAGTTCTCACGATCTGGACACTTGGCGCTTATTTTTTCTCGTCGTAAATTTAGGTTCCATCACTAAAGCTGCAGAAACAACAAAACAAGAACCATCTGCCATTTCAAGAAAAATTAATAAACTTGAAAAAGATCTTGGAACCGATTTATTTATCAAAGAGGGTCGTCAGTTGAAATTGAATTCAGCCGGTCACCTTGCCTTCTCCAGGATGAGACGAATCGTATTAGACGCTCGTTCTCTTCTCGATGACCTCTCAAATTCAAAAGAACAACCTCAAAAACTCATTTCAATTGCTGCACCAATTGGTATTTCCGAAAAAATTCTCCCTCTAATCATGACGGAGTATTTGAAGATTGCACCGGAAACCAGGTTTTCATGCAGAGCTATGAGTTACGTTGAACTATTCAGTACTGAAACATTTCAAGGCTATGATATCGTGCTTAGCATGAGCCCTCTAACCAGTGCAACGACCACTTCCATGTTATTAGGTGGGATTAAACACGTTTTGATGGCCTCTACTGAGTTCATAACTTCGCTCAAAACACCTTTAACTCATCCTTCTCAACTAAATCAATACCCTCTCTTTTCCTTCTATTCGAGGAATAGAGAAAGAAGTATTTATTTAAGAGACTCAGTTGAAACTTACCATTTAAACCTTGATGCTTGTTGCCGGTTTAATCATCCGGGTGCCATCAAAACAGCGGTAATGAGTAATAATGGGATTGGCGTATATTGTCCATACTATTTTTATACCGATGAAATTGAAAACAAACTCATCGAGCAGGTTCTTCCAAACTGGAGATTGCCTCTTCAACCGGTGTATTTAAACAAAAAGCTACTTCAAAGAGATCATGTTAATAATTTTATCGACTGGTTCTGTGAGCGCTTTATCTCTTTCAAAGGTGTACTTTCCCCACTTTCAAATGGCTTTTGGATGTCTGATTTCAACGGCGCAGTGGTGAACTTATGAGAAATGAACCAAACATATTGTTCATTGGAGAGAAGAGCCATCTTTCTGACGGCTTAACAAAAAAATTTTCTGAACACTACAATACCTCTTTGCTACCTTTTACCGATCTGCAAAGTATTATTGAATTCGTCTCAGTTTTCAGGCCTGATTGTCTTATCAGTCTTGTCGGACTAAAAGCTCTAAGTAAAACCCAGGAATTTTTATCTAATTCTTCATCAATTCAAAATGCTTTGATTGGTACTGATTCGCTTTTTATTGAACTTTTACCTTTAGATTTCACCGATTTCTCCGTTCAAAATGACTATAGCCCCTATTCCTCACTGGTCCAATCCTGTTTTATTAAACTAGGTTATCTACATTCTCCCCATTCTCTCAGTTTTATTTCTGTGTTTTTGGAGAAATGTCGCAATAAAAAGTCCTTAACAATTGAAGAAGGTTCCCATATTCCTCTTCTTTCTGAGAGAAAACTACCAAACTACCTTCTTAATTTTGTCAATAAAGCTTTTATAGATAAATCTCTTTCCGGCTATTACGATTTGTTTGAAGGCTTATGCCCTACTACATCTGAAGTTTTATCTGAAGCTTTGAATGCCGCTAAAAGAATTTATCCCGAGCATTACTTTGCAAGTTTGAAAATTAAAAAGAATACTCATTATTCAGACATTCATCTTCCGGACAATACACGGTTTCAAAGTGATTCTGAATTGATTCTTGCTAACTGGAAGGACGGTATTACCGAGACTACAGTTGGTTATATTGTTAAAAACAAAAAGAGGTGAAAAGAGTAAATCTCTTCACCTCAGGACTAACAATTAGTTGGACAGGATATTAAGGTTTCTGGCCCATGATGTTCTTACCGGCAATATATCCGGAAGTGTGTGCGAATCCACATGCATTACCACCGCAGTAATAGGCACCGTGTACACCGGCAACTGTTTCGCCTGCTGCGTAGAAATTGTTAACCGGTTTCAGATCCCAACCTAAAACCTGCATATCTTCATTAACACGTACGCCACCGCAGGAAAGGTTGTTCCAGGGTTCCATTCTGATCATGTACCATGGTCCTTTAGTCAGTTTCCATTGCTGATCTATGCGGCCGAACTGTGTATCGTTCTTTGTTTCAACAGCCTTGTTCCAAGTATCTAACTGCTGTTTCAGACCTTCAAGATTCATGCCGGATTTCTGGCAGAGTTCTTCTAAGGTATCACACTTCCAGAGATTCTTGCCTTTAGCAAATTCTGCATTAACTCTTTCGGCCGGCCAGCTAGGCAAACCAATCAAAGCACCTAACTTAATCTTACCCAATGTACGTTCCCAACCTGCTTGATCGGTAAGTACATAGTGACAACCCTCCGGTTGGAATGCCAAAGAAGGAGTGACGTGGCAGATACCTTCTTTTTCTGTAATGAAGCGTTTACCGTTCTTATTAACCAGAATACCGCCATTGTTTGTGATGAACCACCAGCGGCAGTATGGGCCATTACGTCCATTGATAACAATACCGCAAGGATAGGAAGCAATGTACTGCATATGAGAAAGAGGGACACCGACATCACGAACGGCAATTCTCATTGCTGTACCGTCGTTCTTCGGTCCGCCGATTGCAACGCCCTTACCTGCAACGCTTGGTACCCAAGTGTCTAAGGATTCCGGTGTGCCGGTAATACCGCCTGTAGCCATAATAACGCCTTTATTTGCTTTGACGTTTTTAGCTTTGTCGCCTTCTCCTACTTGAACGCCAATAACGGTATTTGTCTGAGGATCGAAGTAGAACTTGGTAACACCCATGCCATGGTTAATCTTTAAACCGCGCTGGTCAAGCAATTTGACAAGAACTTCAATGTAATCACGGCCTTTGAAAGAATCCTGGCGGTGTGCTCTCAATTGAGAGTGGCCGGCATAAGGTTCCAGATGATGTTTTGCTAACCCGTTGTCAGCAAGGAAGTCAAAGGCTTTTCCGGAATTCTTTGCAAATGCATAAACCGGTTCTTTTAAGCTCATATAGTTGCCGTAAGCCATAATGTCTTCAGCAAACTGTTGCCAGGAATCTTTCTTACCTTCAGGATTAGAGTTTTGAAGTTTAGAACCCCAGGCTGTAAACAAACCACCGCAGAGGTTAGTCGCTGTGTGGAAAGGAGACTTACCGGCGTCATAGATAGCAACTTTACCGCCTGCGTCATGAGCCTGACAGGCAGCCATCATACCTGCACCGCCGCAACCCAAAACAACAACGTCAACTTCTTCATCCCATTTGGTTGGTGCTGCCGGGTTATTTGTTGAAGCTGCAAAACTTGGAGCGGATACTGCGGTTGCACCGGCAGCGGCTGCTGCACCTAAGAATGAACGGCGTGAAATATTTTTTGACATGACTTATTCTCCCTTCATCTTGATATTGAAACTATGGCAATCATTGCATTCAAAGTGTGGTTTGCCTTTAACGCTGTGACAATTTGTACAGTTTTGATCTCCACGGTGAGATGAATGAGGATTCGGATTCATTTTTGCTGTTTTTTGTGCAACTGCTTCATATGACTGGTGGCACATCAAACATTGTTGAGTTGTTGCATTGTCAGGAAGATTGGCATGCATCGGAGTATTTTTCAGCTGAGCCTGAGCTGAAAAACTAAGAGTAGCTGCGCATAATGTAAAGGCAGCAACTTTCAATAAACTGGTTAAACTCATTTGTATTTTCTCCTTGGAAGGGATATGAACTTGAAGTTTTCTTCAAATCGTTAAGTGAAATTTAAGCCAACCTGAAATATGTGACTACCTCCCAAAGGTTATGAGTATTTCTACCAATGATTCATTCTTAATTAACTTGTTTGTGAAAATTAAATAAAAAAAGAGAAGCCGGGTAATTATTTTTTTTGGCTCCTCTAAATTTTTTACTAATTATTCAATTAGTTATAGATGCATCTTATAAATTAGAAAAATTCATTTTTCTTTTCATATGAAGAATATCCGCGCTTAATTTCATTGAACAGAAATTCGGGCCGCACATTGAACAAAAATGAGCTTTTTTCATACTTTGTTTTGGCAAAGTCTCATCGTGATACGAGTGAGCTTTCATTGGATCTAAAGCTAAATTAAACTGATCCTCCCACCGGAACTCAAATCTAGCTTTACTCATCGCATTATCTCTGAACTGGGCTCCCGGAATTCCTTTGGCTAAGTCGGCACAATGAGCCGCCAATTTAAATGCAACAATCCCTTCTCTAACATCTTTTTTGGCGGGTAACCCCAAGTGTTCTTTTGGTGTTACATAGCAAAGCATTGCCGTTCCTCTCCAAGCAATTTGAGCTCCGCCTATTGCACTGGTAATATGATCATATCCGGGTGCAATGTCCTCCACCAGTGGTCCTAACGTGTAAAAAGGTGCCTCAAAACAATGAGTTAATTCTTCATCCATGTTCTCTTTGATCAACTGAAGAGGTACGTGACCAGGGCCTTCAATCATGATTTGGACATCTTTGTCCCATGCCTGTTTACACAACCGGCCCAGAACATGCAACTCTCCAAGCTGAGCTTTGTCGTTTGCATCTTGAATACAACCCGGTCGTAACCCGTCTCCCAAACTCAAGGTTATATCGTAATCCCGGCAAATCTCTAAAATTTCATCAAAATGCGTGTAGATGAAGTTTTCCTTTTCTTTCTCAATCATCCATTTAGCAATGATGGAACCTCCACGGCTAACAATTCCTGTCAATCGTTCGGCTGCATAAGGAATAAGCTCGGAAAGTAACCCTGCGTGGATCGTGAAATAATCAACGCCTTGCTCTGCCTGCTCAAGCAAAGTCTCCTTAAAAACATCCCAGCTCAGGTCTTCAACTTTTCCATTTACTTTTTCAAGTGCTTGGTATAAAGGAACCGTGCCTATCGGAACCGGTGAATTTCTGATTATCCACTCTCTGGTTTCTGAAATATTTTTGCCTGTTGAAAGATCCATTACTGTGTCGGCACCCCACAAAATGGACCATACCATTTTTTCAACTTCTTCAGAAATACCTGAACTCAGTGCTGAATTACCAATGTTTGAGTTAACTTTACAGAGAAAATTTCGCCCGATAATCATTGGCTCTGATTCCGGGTGATTAATATTTGCAGGAATAACTGCTTTTCCTTCTGCAACCTGTTGTCTGACAAATTCCGGCGTTACTCGTTCAGGGATTGCTGCACCAAAAGATTGACCTGCATGTTGGCTCAACAGTAACTTTGCTGATCGTTCGGTGCAAAGTTTTTTGACATTGTTAATGTATTGATCTCTTAGGCAATTCTCACGGATCGCAATAAATTCCATCTCAGGGGTAACAATGCCGGCTTTGGCATAATGCATCTGAGTAACGACACATTCCTTCTTTGCTTTTCTCGTTTCGTGTGATACAGGAAATTGCACATCGAACGATACCGGAGTCTTGTTGTTTTTGCCTTCAGGTTTAAATAAAACGGTGTCGGACCGATCGTCAATCCACTTCTCTCTTATCCTTTCAATTCCTTTTGAAAAATCGATTTGATTTTCAGAATCTGTGTAAGGACCTGATGTGTCATAGACATATACCGGAGGATTAACCTCTGTAGTTGTCATCGGGGTTTCCGGGCTGTTTTCAAGTGTCACTTCTCTTACAGGAACACGCAAATCTGAAACATAGATTTTTTTGCTGTTGGGAAAGACTGTTTTCGGATCGGATTTTTCGACAATATGTATATTCTGTTGCAACATTTTCAGATCTCTAAAAAGGTTTGTCACGATTGTAGGTGATTTTTCCTATTAATTACTTTTTGATCTTAAATTTGACGAATTAATTTCAAAAACGATTAATGATTGAATGCCATTCAGATAATTGGAGAAAACAATATCAATAAGTTTGCTTGTTAAATAACTTTGTCAACTCAATAGGAAAGAAGACTGGGAATTCAAGATTTAAAAGTGTCGTTCTGAAATGAAGTGGCCGCCTTTTCGGTAGGCGGTACATAGTGTTTAAAGTTATTTAGTCAGCCGTGGAATACTTTCCATACCATACAATCTCTTTGAAACTCTGATTGTCAGTTATTCCTTCTGTTAAAAAACACAAAATCACTGAATCTTTGTTTATACCCATACGTTCGCGAATATGTCGATATTCATTATTGTTCAAAAGTTCAAAAACGGTTGCAATGGGGGCTGCTCCACTCTCTCCGGCCAAAATTCGCCTATCATTACCTATAGGCGAAGACAGAACCCTAACACCTGTTGCTCCTACATTCTCAGAAATAGAGAAGTAAAAAGAGGCTGCCGACTTAATTTCATTCCAAGCTAAAGGACAAGGCTCACCGCAAGCCAGTCCCGCCATAATAGTCTTAAGCTCACCATTAATAACGCGAAGTTTTCCGTCTTCTGCTTCCGCTGTTTTGTAAATGCAGTTCGCAGCAAATGGTTCAACAATTCCGATTACCGGAGCTTCATTTTGATAATACTGATTAATGAAACTGCTAACTGCACCTGCCATTGAGCCAACACCAGCCTGCAAAAATACATGTGTTGGCTTTTTGTCTCCGAGTTGTTCAACCGCTTCTACAGCCATTGTTAAATAACCTTGCATTATTAATGTTGGGATTTCTTCATAACCTTCCCATGAGGTATCTTGGACAAGAATCCAATCATTTTTTTTGGCTAGCTCAGCTGCTTTTCTGACAGTATCATCATAATTTTGTTCAGTAATGAAAGCCTCAACACCTAACTTGCGAATATTCTCCAGCCTTTCTTCAGAGCTACCTTTTGGCATTAAAACTGTAGCTTTGGCACCAAAGTGTTTAGCTGCCCAAGCAATTCCTCTTCCATGGTTCCCGTCAGTAGCAGTAATAAAATGCATATGGGAAATTTTCTCCCGATATTTTTCCAGACGTAACTCCTTGAAATCTGTCAGTTCATCTGATAACCCAAGTTTGTTTCTAATAACCTGGAACAAACTATAACTTCCACCTAATACTTTGAATGCATTTAAGTCAAAACGGGTTGATTCATCCTTGATGTACAAGCTTTGAATTCCAAGATTATTTGCTAAAGTCTTTAAGTTATGCAGTTCTGTCGGGCGGTAGCCGGGAATTGAACGATGAAAGTTCAAAACACGTTTAGCCTCAAACGTGGAAAAAGAGTCTCTTAACCTACCTTTGGGTTTTCTCTGAAGACAAATCATCCTGGAATTCATAATGTTTTCCATACTTATACGTAGAACGCTTTGATTTAATTAGTTTGACATCTTTCTCTTGATTTAGGAAGAGGAAGAAGTCAAACTGTAATAGACAATGATGAATAAAATTTTTGATTAGAACTTAAATAACATCAAGCGCATCAAACCATGAACAGAAAATGCCCGGGCTTCTCCTCCCGGGGCATTTCCTGTTTAAACAGATTGTCGCAACCTTTTATTATTAATTATTTTTTTGAAAGAGCTACTGCAGAAAGCAAAAGAGAAGCAAGAGTTGCCTTCATTATTGCCGGGATAAAGAATGGTACTAATCCAGCCGATATCATTGTTTCTGACCCTGTTAAATTGAATAACCAGAGACCACCGGCAAAAACAATAAATAAATTTGCAATAGCCTGAGATATGAAACTCTTAACCAAATTGAGGCCTGTCCAGCCCTTATAGGCCAACCAGCCGGTTATCAAAGCACCTAACGGAAATGACATTAAATATCCTCCCGTCGGACCAAAAAGAGCTGCGGGTCCTGACAAGGGAGTTGCAAAAACCGGTAGTCCGAATAATCCAGAAATTACGAATAAAGAAACTATCAAAAAACCATGTCTGGCTCCCAACATTGCACCGATTAAACCTACAGCACATGTCTGCATAGTTAATGGAACGGGGCCTATTGGTACCGATATCTTACTTGCCATAACAAGAAAAATAAAAGCGGCCAATGATTTTAATAAGGTTTTAAAAACCGGGTAATAAATCCCGAGTGTCTGATTTGTTGATCTCAATTGTTACCTCCATAAGGAATTTTTTGAATCATACATTCTTTGGGGCCTATTAAAGAGCATAGGAAAAAAGTACTTTTTCAAGTCATGGAGTTGTCTCAGACGAGATAACAGGAATTAACAGCAAATAAAGGAGTTATTAATTAGTTAGCGACAAAAAGGAATAGTTTTCTCAAATCTCTTTGATAAATTGGAATATTCCATGTTGTTTTAATTTGTAATTTATTTGTGTAGAAAGGAGTTATCTTTATTTGCAGATTTGTTAAATGTTACAAGATCACGATTTTTTGTGGAGATATTTGATATTAAAAGCTTGATAATAAAATCTATAGAAAGAAGGAGAACTATGAAAGAGCGGACGTATTCAGGATTTGTCAGAACAGAACAAAAGTTTTATTCGAATGGCGAAGAATGGGTAAATTCCATTACGCATGGTTTAGCGACTATAGCCGCCATTGTTGGTTTGGTGTTTTTAATCGTCTGTGCAACAAAAACAAATTCACCTCTAATTATTACCACAGTTTCTGTTTTCGGTAGTTCACTCATTATTTTATATTTAGCAAGCACTCTTTATCATGCGATTCCAAACCCAAAAGCTAAAAGAGTTCTGCAAATTTTTGACCATTCTGCAATTTTTCTTTTAATAGCCGGTAGCTATACCCCGTTTACTTTAAACCTTTTAGATAACTGGATCGGCTACACCGTTTGTGCGGCAGTCTGGGTCATTGCTTTTATTGGAATTGCTTTTCAGCCTTTATTGATGAAGGTCAGTGATAAATGGAATACTTGTCTTTATCTCTTACAAGGATGGTGCATTATTTTTGCAGCCAAACCTATGATAAATGCGATGCCGTTTATTGGTTTAATGTTATTGGTAAGCGGTGGCCTTCTCTACTCATTCGGCACCATTTTCTTTAATTGGCAGAAACTACCTTATCACCACGCTATTTGGCACCTTTTCGTTTTAGGCGGTAGCCTGACACACTATTTCGCAGTGATGTATACCTTTTAACGTCCCGGCTATAAGCCTGTCTTAACCTCTTGAATTTGTTATTTTCGGGTTAAGTAAAGAAGACGGTTCGTTTTTCGTTTAAATAATTTCAATAATACTTTTGCAACTTTAAAAACATTGGATTCAGAGGACCTGTTTCTTATGTTCAAACTCCAAAAACGATTCCGGCTGAAATAACCTTTGTGTTCAAAGTGAAGTGAATAAGCAATTTGTATGCCGGCTAATTTCGACACTTCATTCCAAATTTTCGCCAATGTATTTCAGAATCCGGCATCTGCAATATCAAAACCAACGTTATGAAAGACAAGGAAAAAATTAATATTCGGAAAAATTATTTAGAAAATATTGAAATCTGGAAAGCCGGGAGAAGGCGTGAAGTAAGCCAGTAAAAAAATAAGTTTTCGGCACAACGTTTCAAAATTTCGACACTTTATCTCTAAGTTTCGACAGAAGACTAATGAAGCGGCTGAAAGGAAAAACGAAAATCAATTGAGGCAAACAGCTTGTCGCGCCGAATATTTATTCTAAAAATTGAAGTCTAAAAAATCGGTTGAACGTTAAACGAGAAGTTTGAATCTAAGTGATGGATTTCTTAATCGTCACGATTTAACGGCGGAAGAATCAATCAGAGGTGAGTTGAATCTAAAGAAAAAGTCCCTATCAAATGAAGATAGAGACTTTTTCGCTAATCATGCAACTTTCAAACTCTCCGAAGTTTTATCTATGAATCCGTTAAACTCTGAAGAGAATGAACCGAGGAACATTTCTTCTTATATTTTTTAGATCGTCGCTGAAGTTAATTTGTTTTACTTCTTACCCAATGCAGCACCGTGCCCGGTACGAATTAAGACAAACCAACCTGATAACATGATGAATAAACCGGCCCACATAACAAATTGGTTGTGAATACCAACAACGGCAATGATGTAGCCAAGTGCGATCAAACCGATTGAAGAAATCATATGTTTGACCGTCTTTTTCTGCAATTTTGAAAACACTTTATATCTCTGTAGTTTCGACACTTAGCATTATACATTAGTGTTATCAACTAGGCAAAGTAACTTACTGTTTTAAAAGATTTTTTTATTTCAGTTGTGCTAAAGACATTAGCTGCCAAAGGCTTTAGAGGATTTAGGTATATTCCCTAATATGGGACCATATTTAGTATTTTTGAGGTCAATACAAGGAACTTGAAAGAATATTTAGTGTTTTTCCTGTTCTCAGCAGGACACAAAGTAGACTTGAACAGAGTAAACAAAAGCAAAACCCCGACATCTTCATCAGACATCGGGGTTCTCTTTTATATTGAGCCCGGAGGCTA
>CANTYJ010000086.1 GCA_947854175.1 uncultured Turicimonas sp.
CGGGAGCACTTTACTTAATGCCATGAGACATACGCTTTGGCTCTGTGGCTGTTGAGAACTTGTTCGAAACAGTCCCCGAGCCACGTGGCGGCGAACGCCGAGGGGTCGGGGGAGCGGAGCGTCCCCCATAAGTCACACACCAAATGTAATAGTTTGTAGGAGAACGGGAAACTTATTTGACAATCATCGCAGCCATGATGCTCAAACTCGTCCAACCGCATCACATATCAACAGGGTTCGCAACCAATGAAATCTTCTTTGTTAAATCCAGTAACTTCATCTTCTTTCTCCTTACTTGCCCAGACAACTCAAAGCGAACTTTTCCGGATTATCACTGAAGAACTCCACCGTGCCGCCTTCTTTTAGAGGCAAGCGGATGAGCTTGGATTGAATAGGAGCGACTTGAGAGATTTCCGGCGCTTTCTTAAGATTGAAATTAGGAAGCCTGACGATTGAAACGGCGTTTTTGTTTTTAATTTGATTCCGAAATCTCAATACATATATCTACCGAACAAGGAATAACGCGGTATTGCCTTAGGACAAAATTTTGCAAATTCTCTCTTGTAAAAATCGCGGCCAACAATTTGTTTTTATTGAGGGCATCAATCACTTTTAACCATTCGATCTCTTGCATAAAACTTATTTGAACTCCTATCTCTGGAGTTTTAATTTTGAGCTCAATTGGTTAGTCCGTGGTTTTTACGATAGTGTTCTTACGTTGCTTTTTTACAAAATTTGAAAGTTTTGCTTCTTTGTTCGCTACCTCAATTTAGGTAGATAAAATATTGAAGGAAATTTTGTTTTTTGGTGTCATCCTCAGTTTTATTAATTGGGCTAGATCTTTAAGTATCCACAACGCACGCGGAACATTTAAGGCAAGAAAAAAGAATATAAAATACTTAAAATAAGAAAGTAAGAACTCTCTTAAATACAGTAAAACTACCTATTTATCAATATTACTTTTTGCTCATTTTAGTTACCACTATGTGGGTAGAGATTATCCCACCTGTACACTGCTCTCAGGGTTTCGAAATATTTCGAGAATTTAGTCAAAGTTCATTCTATTTTCCATTGGAGAGAGAGCATGACGGGATATAAACTTTTGGTGACTGCGATAGCACTTTCATTAACTCCGGCGTTCGCAGCCAATAGGGCTGACGGTACGAGCGGCGCAAGCTCGACTAGCGCTTCTGAACCTTCTGCTTCTACTGCCACTCCGAGCGTTAAGTACCGCTCAGGTCCGACAAAAAGGGGACGCGCTGTTGCATTCGGATCAACACGTTCTACTCATACAAGCAATATTAGCCACGCTAGCTCAGCTATCGCACAAATTCCTATGGATGCTACAACCAGCTCAATTACCTTATTCGGTGAGTTAGACGGTGGCGTCACAATTGAAAAATTAAGAGGGAAGTCCGCAACAGTCAAAATGTCAAGCGGAAACTGGTATTGGACCAGTTGGGGTATTAAAGGTGTTGAAGAACTCGGAGGTGGAAATGCTGCGATCTTTACCTTACAACAAGCTTTCAAACTTAATTCCGGAGAATCTATAGGAGGCGGCGGATTCAATAACCAAGCATTCGTAGGTTTGCAGGGTCCCTGGGGTCGAGTAACTTTCGGTCATCAAGCAGGTCTTTCTTCCGGAGACGGTGACTACAGCATGCTCGGAGGCAGTGCCCTCGGTACCGGATTTACCGCTATAGGTAATTTAGCTGGCGTTTTTATTACAACCGGTTGGTTGGATAATTCCATTGCTTACCGTACTCAAGAATGGAACGGTTTGCAATTTACCGCTATGTATTCCAATGGCATTTCAGGTGACGACAATAAATGGTCAAAGAATAGCCACTACTATGGTTTAGGTATGACCTATGATGTCGGCGCTTTCAACTCAAACTTTATGTTTGAATTAGAAGATCACAAAGGCTCAACATTAGCCGATGGCAAACCGTCTAACCTGGATAAGACTCAGTACTATACTGCGGGTGCTTCCTATGATTTCGGGGATTTCACTCTGTATGGAGCTTATCAATTTGTAAATCATGGCACAAGGATGCCTAACTATAACTTCATTCATATTGATGAAGCCACGAGCGCAACAAAACAGGTTACTGAAATTCCAACAAAGGGGGTTCGTCAGAACGCAGCTTCTATTTCCGTAGCTACGCCGGTTGCCGGCGGTACTCTGATGCTTCAGCTTAACGGTGTTAAAGGTAAGATTCTTAATGACGGTGATAAGTACCAAGCCTGGTCAATTGGCTCCGGGTACACCTATCCGCTCTCCAAGAGAACCTTAGTTTACGGTAGCGTTAACTACGGTCAAGGAGGCAAAGCTCTCAAGCACAGCAATTTGGATGGCTTTACAACCGTATTCGGAATGGCAACAACATTCTAAGTCTCGGGTCTGACTTATTGTAAGTAGCACTCATAATCTTCTTGGGGACCCTCTTCAGGGTCTTCGGGGGAGGCAAAAATGGCAGAAAGATCAAAATGGTATATGTTCTGGGTTGTATGCGGCAGTTTTCTTGCAGGCATTCTCGCGGTGTGCGGCCTGGTAAGCGGCGTTAACTGGGCCGGTTCCAATCAGTTTTGCGGAACATTCTGCCACACTATGAATGGCGTGGCATTTGCATGGAAGCAAGGGGGTCATGGTAGAAATCCTTCCGGTGTTACTGCTGGGTGTTCAGATTGTCACTTGTACAATGCCTCTGAGCCTGTTCTCGGACCTCTTGGTTACATCAGTCTGTTAGGACATAAAGTTGTGGCGGCCTCTCATACTGCATTCGGCCAAGTCATCGGGCGGTTTGATACTCCCATGACATGGCTACAACAACGTCCTGAAGTTGAACAGCAAGAGATAGGTTGGTTCAAAGGAAATAATTTCCACACTTGCCGGGGTTGTCACGATCTGTCTTTAATGTATGACAAAAAACATCCCTCTATAGGTGCTTGGCATGCCCTCTATAAAGATCAGACGCTTGATTGTCTATCTTGCCATAAAGATGTGGGTCATGACTACACTCAAGTTGATGAATACATTAAGACAAATAACGCTTATCCTCCGCTTGATCAAGCCTGGGTTTTCCCAGTAGCTGCTTCTACGAGCGCAAGTCCAATGCCTCCGCAGAATCTAACCCCTGAACAACTTAAGAAAGATGCATTGCCATACACTCCAAGCAGTACAAGCGGTGCGAGCACAAATGCTCAACCAAAGGCGGTCAATCAATCTAAGGATGTTGAACAAATAGCACAAAAGCTTTATGAAAAAACAAAAGAAGGTTTTGATATAAAACAAACACCGGCAGCTTCTCCGGCAGCCACAAGCGCAGCTACCGCTACTACAAAAGTTCAGACTGCTTCACCCGCTCCTACAGTGAAATCTGCTCCAGTTCCGGCACCGGTAGCCACTTCCGCTGCTACTTCCACATCTAAAACAGATGCTACTAAATAAATTTTCTTAGATCGTCTACCTCCCGCCGAGAACCTCCCCGGGAGGTTTTTTATTGCTTGCTTTTTTCGGTAAATCTTTAAAACGAGCCGGACGCCGACAGGAATTAAATCTTATGCACTTCTCTTCTTCATCGGTAAATTGCAAGTTAGAGTTGAAAACTCTTTTCTATAAGAATTGGGCGAATGTGAAAAGTATGCCTATGTTTTATTAAAAGAAACGGAGATCTTTTAAAGTGTCCAATGGTTTAATCGTCAGTTACGTTCAAAATTTCTATTTTTTCTGTATAAAACCTACCTGATAAACCGGTTCGATAATAATCAGGTCGCCTTTCAGATTATCTGTTGCGGCAACGTGTTCAAGTTTTTCGTCAATCAAAACAGCTTTTAATTCAGGATGCTTTACTAAGAATTTCAAGGCACCGTCCCACCCTAAAACAAAAAGTGCAGTACATAACCCATCAGCATAGCCTGAATTTTTATTAATGATAGTCACGGAAGAAAGACTTGCCGGAACCGGATATCCTGTTTTGGGGCTAAGAATATGATGGTACTTCTTTCCATCTTTAATAAAGTACTTCTCGTAGTCGCCGCTCGTAACAATAGATTCGTCATTGGACGGCACAGCAGCAAAATTTCTTCCCCTGCGAACATCGGGCTCTTGAATACCAATTAACCAAGGTTCTCCCCGGCCATTTCTTCCTGATGTAATGATGTTGCCGCCGAGACTGATTAAAACATCATTGCAACCTTCTGAGCGCAATTTCGCTACTATTTTGTCTGAAATGAAGCCTTTGCCGGTCGCTCCTAGTGTGATCTCCTGCCCTTTTCCTAACTTAGCAAAGTACTTATCGCCCTCTTTTTTAATTTTGATTTGTTTATAGTCAACTTTTTTTAATGCTTCTGCGATTTCGGCTTTAGAGGGGACTCGGTGATTGGAATGATCCACACTCCAGAGTTTCACTAACGTACCTACAGTCGGATCGAGCGCTCCATCGGTCATTTCACAGATTTTAGTTGTCAAATCTAAAATCTCTGCAGTATCAACGCTTACTTCGACCCAATCGCCGTCAGATTTCCCTAGTCTAGAAATATCGCTGGTAGGTATATAAGCGGATAAGAGCTGTTCAAGTCTGTTTGTTTCATCTCGGATGATATTCATACAAAATGCAGCTTTTTCTTCTGTATCAGTTTTGACCTGTGAGGTAATTGTAGTTCCTAAAGCCTCAAATGAATCCTTATAGACCTGAGAAGCACAAACTGGGACATTAATGACACTCAAAAATATTGCTGAACAAACAATCTTCTCTTTAAACATTTTATTTTCCTATCTCGGAAGGCGCGTACAAGCTAGCTTTTCTCCTAAGTCACAAGCTTTTTGGTAAAACTTTATACTTACTTGCATGTCTTTTTTAACACCAAGGCCTTGTCTAAAATTATTAGCTAATGAAAGACAGCCAACTGCAAAATTTAAACCACAGGCTTTCTCATAATATACATTAGCTTGTTCTAGCTGTGTTTCTTGCTGAAATTTAAAGCCCAAGTAAAAACAACCTTTTGCATCGTTTTCATCACAGGCTGCCTGTGCAATTTTTACAGCTTCCACTAGTTTGCCTTCTCGATGCTTAGCAACAGCTTCATCACCAGTAGCTGCTTGAGCAAAAGAAGAAGAAAAAAGGTACAGAAAAAGTAAGACGAGCATCTGGTTTCTCATGGGCGCCCTTTTTTGGAAGTTTTGTACAGTTCCAAGTTTAAAAATTATGTGAATTCTTAACCGTTCTTCACTTTCCTTACATCCCAACTTAGGTAGATAAGAACTGTTCGCGGGCTGTATTGTGCGGACTGCCACTAAGTCAACGAAGAAAACAACCGGACAAGCTTCGGAACTTGCCCGTTATTACATATGTTCTCTTAATTTCGATAATCCTCATATCACTGAACAAATAGCAAGAGCGATTCGTCGGCATTGGGCTGTAGAAAATGAATTGCACTATATGCTAGACGTTGATTTCAATCAAGACCGCACCCAGTGCAAAAACGCGAACTATATTCAAAATAGAACAGTCCTCAATAAGATGCCCTTACCAATATTAGGAACGGAACCCTTTTTAAGACTTAGTTGAAAGCTTTCAACTAAGGCAGTCATATTGCATTTTTCACTTGCTTCTTGATGAAGGTCGTAATAAATGTGGATATAAAAAGGAGAGTAGTCTTTTCCGTGAGTGCGGCTGGAGCTGTACCACTCTATCTGTTTTGTTACGCAATAGAAGTCGATTTCCGTAAAGTGCTTCTGGGTTGTGCCAGCAATAGCTGAGAAGAGTATTCATCAACTGCTTGCTGTGCAATCTTTAAATTGGAGCGCAAACCAGCTACGAAGCCGATATTATTGCGAAACATTATTTGAAAGTTTTTTCAGAACAGAAACCACGTTCTAAAACCAAATTAATCTTGTCTGCATCAAGTTTGGGCAAATCTGCAAAAAGATTTCTCAGCAGAGTAATGTCGCGAACGGAGCCGTCTAACTCATTGTAGTATAAAGGTTCCCTTGAACATTCATCAATCAGAAGTGCAATCTTTAACATGGCCATATCCGGATCTTCTTTGTT
>CANTYJ010000087.1 GCA_947854175.1 uncultured Turicimonas sp.
GCCTAGGACACGACCCTTTCACGGTCGGTACCGGGGTTCGAATCCCCGTAGCGTCGCCATCCATCTTTAAATTCTTCTATTTTATTTACTCCAAAATTCCCGGTGCAGTTATAGAATTCTCCTTAGGTTTAACACAATCCGGAGAAAATCATGACCATTGAGTACACTGGCTCGACAAAGGGCTCCGTACGTCAACACACTGAAGAAACACTAAAAGCTACTTATGAACATGCGTATACCGTGTTACCAAACCCGGGTGGGGCACCAATAGTAGGAGAGTTGTCTACTCTTCCTCAGACGGATTCTCTTTATCCTGTCGTATTATTTATGCACGGTAGTTCCGGAGTCAATGAACAGACACGTTTGTTAGCCAACTGGCTGGCTGATTCTTTACAGGTTGCAATGGTTGTTCCTGATTCAATGCAAACAGCGGACCGTTTGACTTATTCCTCACCGATTCCCGCCGATGATTATGAAGATATTCATGCAATGAGGCTCGAAGAGCTCAAATATGCAATGCAGAATATTTTTGACGAAGAATTCTGCGACGGACGTGTTTTCATTGCAGGAACCAGTGAAGGCGGTGTCTGTGTAGCCCGCTATGAATCCGATGAAGAAGAGTGGGCTGAGGTCGGCAGAATGATTTTTTCTTGGTCCTGCGAAGACAACTATCACGTACGCGAACACGGTACCAATATCCCGGATTATCTGCCGGTGCTGAACATTATGAGTGCAGCTGATAAATTCTTTAGTCAAAAGAATAGTTATTTGGATAATCCGACTGCTTTGGGCCATGCCGGAAAAGCTCTTGAAAATAATCCTAACGCCCGCATCCTGTTATTACCGGGAGCCCCTCATACTCTGTTTAATCTTCCGGTTGCCCGTGAAGCGATCAAGAATTTTATTGAAGATACATTAAGACTGTAGTTCTATTCTTGAAGAAAAGCTCCGATTTCCAATCTGCGTCGGAGCTATTTCTTTGGCGGATTATTTTTCTTGACCAGATAACTCGCAAAAATACCCGAGAATACAATAATCAGCATTCCGCAGACGATAGGCAGCGTCACCGGTTCATTAAAGACAATTTCTCCGAGAATGGTAGAAAACAGAATGACGGTGTACTGAAGGGAGCTTGATAAAACTAGATTTCCCCGGCTAAAAGCTAATGTCAATGTAAATTGTCCGATTGTGGCGCAAAGACAGAATGCCAAAATATAAGTAAGGTTGGTTAAGTCCCAAGCTGTAAATCCGCCTGTCATAAAGATACCGGTGAGACCACAGACGGCTCCGACCAAAACGAGATAGAAAATAATCTTTGGTTCAGGTTCATGCAGAAGACCGAGACGTTTTACATAGCCTGTAGCAATTGCTGTACATAGACCGGCTAAAAGACCAACGCAGGCAGCTCCCAATTCGTGAGGAGCCAGAGTGGGTCCGAGAAGAATAACGACACCGATAAAACCGACGACTAACGTTCCGATCAATCCCCAATTGATATGGGCATGTTTGAACAAAGAAAAAGCGACAACGGCGGTTCCCAAAAACAATGGTGCTGTGTAATTCAAAGTCATTGCCAATCCAAGATTCAGATGCATCATGGAGTAAATACCGGCTACCATCGCTGCTGTTCCTGCCAAAGAACGAATTAAATGCTCTACAGGATGTTTTGTTGCCAAAGTAATACCTTTTAGCCGAAGCATGAAATAAAAGGTAATGACGCCGAAAATGGAGCGGTAGAAGAGGATCTGCCAAGAGTTGATATCAACTTCGCCGGCGAATTTGACAAACATTGCATACAATGCATAAAACACTGCAGCTACTACCATCCATAATGATTGCATAACGGAGAACTAAAGAGACAATGAAATACGGCTTCCAATGCTACTCGCAACGGAAGCCGTTAAAAGCCAAATTAAGTGTTTACATCGGGATATTAAGGGAATCACCTAAAACGATACAAACAAAGGCGATTACGATAATTGAAATGATATTCAGCCAGAAGCCGGCTTTAACCATTTCACCGATTGAAATACGGCCGGTACCGAAAATAATGGCGTTCGGCGGAGTAGCAACCGGCATCATAAATGCAGCAGAAGCACCGATGGTTGTGACCAGGAGGACCTGTTCAACCGGAACATTCAGGACCGGAGCGGCAGCTGCTAAAAGCGGAAGCATGGTGGCAGCAAGGGCTGTGTTGCTGGTAAATTCAGTTGCGAATACGACCAGTGCACAGACACCAAAGATGATGATCCACACCGGCATACCTGCAAAGGCTGTTGCCTGGGCTGCAATAAGGTTTGCTGCGCCGGTTGACTGAATAGCTGCTGCCATGGACAAGCCGCCACCGAAAAGAAGCAGAACGTCCCAAGGAATGTTTTCACAGTGGGCCCAGTCCAGAGCTCTTTCACCTTTATTGAAGTTAACCGGAATACAGAACAAAGAGACACCGGCCGCCATAGCGATGACAGCGTCACTGACCTGTCTGAAAGGTCTGGTTCCGTCTTCCAGAGTAAAGGAGCGGATTGGAGAACCGAAACACCAGAGAATGACTGTAATAACGAAAACTGTCAGAACAATTTTTTCTCCGGCACTTAATTTGCCGAGTTTAGCCAGTTCATTGGCGATCCATTTTTTACCGCCGGCAATTTCTTTCATCTGTGTCTTGAACAGGAACTTGGTCAACAGGATCCAGCTCAAAGGCATCAGGATCAAAACAACCGGCATACCAACTTTCATCCACTCAACAATGGTGACTTCTATACCGTAGGTTTGTTGTACAAAGCGAACGAAGATACCATTCGGAGGTGAACCGATGATGGTTCCCATACCACCGATAGAGGCACCGTAAGCGACAGCAAGCAAAACGCAGATACCGAAGTTCTTTTCGTCCTGGGTGATGGTGCGGGAAGGGGAGGCCTGACGGATAACGCTCATGACAGCCATTGCAATGGGCACCATCATGGCAGCCGTTGCGGAATTGGACACCCACATGGAAATAAATCCTGTAGAGAGCATCACACCGGCAACAATAGCACCCGGACTGGTACCGACGATTTTCATCGTTGACAAAGCGATACGCTTATCCAAGCCCCAACGTTGAATACCGGCCGCCAAAAGGAATCCGCCCAAGAACAGATAAATGGTATCTGAAGCGTAAGGGATGAGTGTTTTAGCCAGCGTTGTTACATCGCATAAAGGATAAAGGATGATAGGCAACATCGCCGTAACAGCAATAGGGACGGTTTCAGTAAACCACCATAAAGCCATCCATAAGAGAATTGCCAAGCAGGCTTTTGTAGCGTGAGTTATTGCGACGACATTACCAGAACCGTTGACGTATGAGTCCGGCAGGACAAAATACAACAAAAGTGCGAGAAACGGCGCAAATATTAAGGCGAACCTCTTTGAGTTTCTTGAGAAGGCGCCCATTTGTGTCGGTGTCTCCATAATTGCTCCCGGAAAAATTTATATGTTTTTAATGTCTCAATTAAGTCTTTTCTGACTCATAAAGACTAACTTCGATCTTTATACACAAAAAAATTAAAAAAACTTAAAAATGAAGAAGAAAATTTCATTTATCGTACCTTTTTAACTATATTGTGACTAAAATTTTTCACAATATGATAAATATGTACTTTTAATATAAAAATTATCGAAAAAAGCTGCCGAAGCAGCTTTGGGTGAGAAAAAGGTTTTAGCTTTGTTCAGCCTGTTTGGAGGTATCGTTGAACTGAATATTGTAGAGGTGGGCGTAATGGCCGCCTTTTTCCAGCAACTCAACGTGCGTTCCACACTCAACGATTTCGCCTTCATCCATGACAACGATAAGGTCAGCGTTAATGACAGTAGAAAGACGGTGAGCTACGACAAAACTCGTTCTTCCTTTCTGTAATTCTTCGAGGGAAGCCTGAATGTATTTTTCAGATTCTGTATCCAATGCACTGGTTGCTTCATCAAGTAAAAGCAAAGGAGCATTCTTTAAAAGAGCTCTTGCAATTGAGATACGCTGCTTTTGACCGCCAGAAAGTTTTGAACCCCGTTCACCGATGATTGTATTAAATCCGTTCGGAAGACTTTCGATCAAAGGCATCAGATAAGCAGCTTCAGCAACTTTTCTAATTTCTGCTTCGCTTGTCTTATGGGCTGCACCGTAGGCAATGTTTGCAGCAATCGTGTCATCGAATAAAACAACGTCCTGAGTGACCAACGAAATCTGTTCACGGATACTTTGAAGAGTTAATTCGTTTTGAGAGACACCGTCAAAGAGGATTTCTCCGGAAGCAGGAATCAGAAATCTCGGAATAAGATTGATAATGGTTGTCTTACCGGCACCGGAAGCACCGACCAAAGCAATCATTTGACCTGCTTTAACTTTCAGATTGAAATTTTTAAGAGAAGGTCTTTCTGCAGTCGGGTACTGATAGGTTACGTTTCTAAATTCAACATCCCCTTTAATTCTTCCGAGGGTTTTGTCTCCCGGATCTTTTTCTACAGGAATATCAATCATGTCGTACAAGCTGGCAGCTGCAGCGGACATTTTTGCAATGTTTCCGTTAAGATTTGCCAGTTTCTTAATTGCCGGCAGCATTAACAGCATGGCAGAAATGTAAGTGACGAACTCAGAGAAACTTAACATTTCCTGCTGGGCCTGGATCAAAGCTACAAACACCACAATGGCTACGCCGCACATACTGACGATCTGTGTCAGAGGCGTACCTAAACTTTGGACAACTTTGCTCTTTACTGCCAATCCCTTAAGTTTGCGGTTGACATGGGAGAAACGTTCTTCTTCAAATTTGTATGCGTTATAGATTTTGACTAAGCGTTCTGCCTGATAAATTTCAGTCAGAAGTGTGATCATTTGGCCGAAGGTTTCCTGATTTGTTGTCTGCAATTTCTTCATTCTTGAGCTGACAGCTTTCAGGATGAGGATAAGGAAGGGGCCTACGATGAATGTTACTGCAGTGAGCTGCCAGTTGTGCCACAAAAGCACGAGGAGCAGGCCAATGACTTGCAGTGAGTCACGAATCATAACCGTCAGAACTTCTGAAGCACTGCTAAGGGCCTGACTGGCTTCATTGACATATCTGGAGATGACGCGGCCGGATTGTTCTTTTTGGACGGTTTCATCGGGCCAGTGGATCATTTTATTGAACATGGTCAGTCTGACCTGCAAGAGGACTGACTGGGAAACTTTTTGCAAAAGATAATTACTGCCGAATTGGCCACCGCCATGGAGGATGGAAATTCCAATCAAGGCCAGAGGAGCCCAAATAGCAACCAGGCCATTTTTTTCGTAAAAGCCGAGATCGGTCAACTTACCTAATAACAATGCCATCAAAGACGATGTCGATGCTGAAATAATCATCGAAATCAAGGCAAGTCCGATATAAAACTTGTATGGAGGAAGATAAGAAAACAATCTTCCCAGGGGTTCATTTTTAAATTTGGATGTGTTCAATGCTGTACTCAGAAGAACAAACTAAAAGTAGTATTCTAAAATGATTACACTATCGAAATTACCTGCTAACTGAAACAATTTATATGTCAAAATTATTTGTCAGACTTCCGAACCATATCGGTGATGCTGTTATGTCGATGCCGGCCCTTGATTTGCTAGAAGCATCAGGCTTTGAACTGTGTTTAGTAGGCAAGCCGTTTGTGGGAGAACTTTTTGAAGGCACGAGGCGCCGATTTGATCCGATTGAAGGTAATCTTTTAGATGATATTAAAAGAATCCGTGCGTTGGCAGCCACTGTAAAAAAACCGAGAGGATTACTTTTACCAAACTCAATCGGTTCAGCAATTTTATTTAGAGCAGCCGGCATTAAATGCACAGGGTACGCTACTGACGGTCGTTCACTGTTGTTAGAACACGCCATTCCCAACCCGGGAAGAATGCATGAGGTAGAAAGATTTTTCCATGTTGCATATGAAGCTTTGAAGGCATGGGGAATCAAGCCGGCGTACGACAAAGTTCCAAAGCGCCTCAATATGAAATTGGCGCAAAGAAACGAAGCCGGAGCAAGAAACCTTATTTCTAAGATCCATCTACCAGAAAAATACGCGATTTTGGCACCGATAGCCAAAGGTAGACATGAAGGGAAAGAAAAATACTGGAAACACTTTAACGAGTTGGTTAAACCGTTAAAAGACAAAGGTATTACGCCGGTTGTTTTTCCTGCCAAGGACGAGATTGAAGCAGCTAAACTGGCCTGCCCGAATGCAACGATCTACGAGCCGACAAGCCTAGGCAATTTCGCGGCCCTCTGTTCTAAGGCAGCTATTGTAATTGCCAATGATTCCGGGGTAAGTCACATTGCATCGGCCGTCCATGCACCCCAGGTGACTATTGTCGGTGTTACTGATACTGACAGAACCAGTCCGTGGAGTGATATTAATGTAATAGTTGGTGAAAAAGGCAGATGGCCTGATGTTCCGGAAGTGTTAGAAGCGGTAGAGAAGGTTTTAAAGAAGAGCAGATAAAAAATTTCAGCGATACCTTTATTGATTCAGAAATTACATTTTTATGCTGATTCAGTCTTTTTGGGCCCTAGCTGCTGCGGCATCATTTTCTTCCATGGCAGCTTTTGTAAAGTTAAGTAATTCTACTTTCGGGCCCATTGAGCTGGTCTTCTACCGCTCTTTATTTACCATGATTGCGATGCTGGTTGTGGTCAAAATAAACGGCTATTCTCTAAAAACATATCATCTCGGCGGTCACCTGATCCGGGATATTCTTGGTCTTATTTCGACGGTTGTATGGTTTTTTACTTTGGGCAAACTTGCTCTCGGAACCAACATTACATTGACATATACAACGTCATTATTTCTATCAGTAAATTTTATTATTCTTGCATTTATCAGGCATAAGCCTATTCCTTGGGGACCAATACTTGCTATTTTGATAGGTTTTCTTGGGATCGTTACTATTTTGCAGCCGACCTTCCATGACGGAGACGAAATCCCTGCTCTCTTATGCCTTTGTGTCGCTTGTCTTGACTTAGGTATTTACTGGCAGGTCAGACGGTTAGGAAGGTGGGGAGAGCCTTCCTGGCGGATCGTTTTTTATTTTTCTTTTTTCTCTACCATTGCCACTTTAGCTGCCGTCTACATCTTTGAAGACGGGCTTCATATACCGAACGTTACTTCGGGTCTTTGTCTGCTGGCAATCGGTTCATTGGCAACATTGGGTTTAATTTCAGCAACACGAGCCTGGGTTGGAGGCAATATGTTGCTGGTCTCCTGTCTAGGATTTTCTGCTATTCCTTTTTCTGAAGCTATCAGTATTTTTGTGTTTGACAATATTCCTGGACTTTATACGATTATCGGGATGCTACTAATATTAATTGCCGGAATAGCGGCAACGATTTTTACTAAGAAAGCAGAAGAAGCAGAAAAGAAAATTGCTAAAAAACAGTAGGTATTTCTACTAATTTAATTAAAAATTCAAAGAAGACTCCGAGTCCTTTGTTTCATTAAGTCTAGAATTAAGAAACAAATTATTACAGTACTCAAGGAGACTGCTTATGCAAACCCTATCTCTATGGCTGTCAGTAGCGATTATATTTCTGACAGGCTGGGCCATTGTTAAAAAGTACCAGGTCAATATGGTACTTTTTCTGGCCGGTTTTTTATTGAACGTCTTGGCGTTATTTAACGGGACGACTGATTTCCTTCCCAAGAATGCAACTCCTACAGGTTTATTAGGTTTTGACCTGTTTGAATTGTTCAGAGCTATTTGCCGTACACAGATTGCCGGAGTTGGATTTATCATTTTAGTTTCAGGCGGTTTTGCTGCTTATATGCAAGCCTGCGGCGCTTCAGACCGTTTCGTTACTGTCTGTGCCAAACCGATTTCTTATTTAAAGAATCCGTACGTTATTCTGGCTTTTGTCTTTATTCTCGGTCACTGCCTGGGTCTGGTCATTACATCTGCTGCCGGACTGGCAATGCTATTGATTGTTACTGTCTACCCACTTATTATCAGTGCCGGCTGTTCTCCTTTAGCTGCTGCTGCGGTGGTTGCCAGCGTATTGTGCGTGGGTTACGCCCCTGCCTCCGGTGTTGCTGTGATGGCTGCTGAATTAGTTCATCTTGATCCTGTTGAATACCTTGTGGGTTACCAATTGGTTATGGCGGCTCCAACAGTTCTCATGATGGCTATTGCCCACGTTATCGTTCAACGCTACTACGATAAAAAAGACGGCGATGTTGGACAAGTTGCCGATATTAAAGAGCTCGAAGCTAAGAAGAAAGAGCTTGAAAAAACACCTCTGGTATACGCCTTCATGCCTGTTTTACCATTGGTTCTTCTTCTTATCTTTAACAAGATGGTCTATAAGACCATTACGATGAATGTAGCAACAGCAATGTTCCTGTCTTGGTTCGTTTGCTTCCTTATTGATCTTGTTGTGAGAAGAGATACGAAGAAATCCTTTGATTTGTCATTTTCAATGTTCAAAGGTATGGGTTCTATCCTGACAAGTACCGTAGGTTTGATTTTCGTTGCAGCCTTCTTTGCAAAGGGCTTACAAAGCGTTGGCTTGATTTCATTCCTGATTGATGTGGCCAAGAACTGCGGTATGGGCGTTACAGGGACAGGCGTTGTCTTGTCAGCGATCATCGGTTTAGTAACTGTGCTGACCGGTTCCGGTGTTGCTGCTTTCACAAGTTTGGCCCACGTTATTCCAGAAGTTGCACAGCATTTGAATTCAGACGGTATTGCTATCATGCTCATGATGCACACTGCTTCTGAAATGCTCCGTGCTATTTCTCCGGTTGCAGGCGTAATCCTTATTGTTGCCGGTTTTGCCAAGGTCAATCCGTTACAGGTGGTTAGACGTACTTGGATACCATGCGTAGTCGGTTATCTGACTATGCTCTGTGTCGTAACACTGTTATTCGGTTAATCCTTAATTCGTGAAAAAACTCCGGTCTTTCATCAAGATCGGAGTTTTTTCTTTGCCCAAAAAGTTGACAGATTTTTTTAAGTTCTATGTCATAAAAGAAAAGTTCTTTGATCAGAGGAATTGAAATCAAAATTTTGTTTTGCACCGGACGCAAAAAAATCGTAAGAATGAAGAAAATTGAGGAAAGTTTCTTAACAGTTTAAAAATGGCCTTAAGAAGAAAAAGGTGGTTATGTTTGTTGGTTATCCATATTCTCATGAAGATTTAGAAAAAATCGATGCAGAAATAAAAAAGAACCGAGAAGAACATCCGGAATATGGCTCGATAACCAGAACCATTGCTGCGGTTATAGGTTTAATTATTTGGAGTATTTTTTGGCTAATAACTTCTATCGTTATAGTCTTTTGGCTTTTCTAGCATTGTGTTTTCTCTATCTTTTTGACTTTTGTTTTTAGATTTTTTCATTTTTTTCCGATTAAAAAATAACTCCAACCTTTCAGAGGATCGGTGTTTATTCTTTGAAAAAAAAAGCGGATAGATTTTTGGGCGAAGGAAAGCGAACAATTTGAAGGGGAACCTTTTTCTTTGAAAAGATTTCCTAATCCGAGAATCCAACGACTTTAATCTGATAAAGCAGTTTTAATCTTTTCAAAGATTAAGGAGGAAGAAATGGAACTCATTACTCTTAATGATTTTTGCTTGTCGTTAGCCGGTGCAAAGAAGAACTATCCATGGAGCGAACCACAGTATGAAGAGCTGGCCACATTTACTGTAGAGGGTAAATGGTTTTGTTTATTGGATAGCAAGAAAATGTTTATCGATATCAAATGCGAACCGAATTCAATTCCGGAGCTTCAGAGAAAGTTTGAAGGTGCTTTTCCCGCATGGCATATGAACAAGCAACACTGGGTAGGAATCAAGCTTCATTCAGATATGACAGACGATGAAATTAAGCAGTTAATTGAAAAGTCTTACCAAATGGTTCTTCACTCATTATCGAAAAAAGAAGAGCAAGAAATTGAGAATTAAGCGTCCTTGTCTTAATCAAGTGTTATTTTATAATCAAAGAAAAACCCGAGAATTTGTCTCGGGTTTCGCAAGTGTTCTGGTGGAGGCGGCGAGAATTGAACTCGCGTCCAGAAGTTATCAACAACAGCCTCTACGTGCGTGTCTAGTTCATTTAGTTCTTACTGTTGGCTCTGCAAACTAGCGATGCCGGCTAACAGCCAGTTGCTAAATTTCGCCGGAAAAGTCACAACTCCAAATCCGACTAGCTTTTATAGTATGTTGCTACCGCTGATTTCTCAGCCCGGTCTAAAAGCGAACCGGTTGTAGCATCTCGCCTAATTAAGCGGCGAGAGCGTAACGCTCATCGTTGGCGTCTAAATTTTTGTAAGCGGTTTATCGAGGTACCTACACCTCGGCACGCGTCCAATCATCTCATGACCCCTGTCGAAACCAGGTCGCCCCCGAAATGAATTTTCCATTATATCAGGGTGATAAAAAAAGAAAAGAATTTATTTCATTAATTGTTAAAAATAATGACCAGCATTACTATTTTTTAGTAACCAACACATTGGAAAGATTTTTTGTAACTAGATCTGGTAATCCAGGAAACTTCTTCACAAAAACAAATATGGAAAAATGTAACTCAATCTTCTTTTGTTCCAACCAGAGGATTACACCAGAATTAAATAGTGTGGCTGTGATAAACGTTTTTTGCTAAATACAGTTACTGCTGACTGAGATGAGACACAAAACCAGAAGAAGATTTTTATCCAAAACATGGGTTAGAAAAAAGACCGGTTGACGTATCATAAAATTACAAAAAATGGTCAGTCTTAGTCAGAGGAAGATAAGTCGAATTTCATAAGGAGATTGTGCAACTCAGTCTGAAATATTTTTTCTAACTCCGGCAAGAGTAACTTCGTTTATGAGGTATTTTTTGGAAGATTTAATCTTCGGATGAGCCAACCGGATAAAAAAAGTTCCCGCACCATTCTGGCCGAGAACCTTAATTCATAGGATGGCTTATTGTTGGATGTCCAGTTTGACGCCGGCTTTATCAGAGGGGTCCTTATCAACGTCACTCTTGACGATGAATAAACGGTTGGATTCGATCTTTTCTGTATTAATTAAATAGTCACGGATTCTCTCTGCGCGTTTAGCGGCTAAAGCGGCTAAATCCTGAGAAGGAACACGAATATTTTTCAGCAAAAATGCTTTCTTTTCTTCGATTGTTTTCAGATCAGGTTTATTAGAGACTTCACTTTCACTGAACAAGGCATTGATAGCGTTGTTAATCTGTGTCTGAGACAGTTTTTTAGCTTGTACAGAGGATGAGGTGTCTCTGTAGATGTTATAAATCATCTGGCGTCTTAAATTTCTTTCTTTAAGACCTTCATCATCGATAGCAGCATTTCCAATACCCATAATTTGGATGCTCAGACCAGGGCGCTCTTTCATCGCCTTAGCAAGAACCTGTAATGCTTTAATTGTCTGTTCGTCTAACTGAGATGAGCCACTGGCAAACTGAAGGTTACTAATATCCATATTCTCACCGCCGAACATTGAACCGATAAGAGCAAACGGTGCAGTTACAGCTTTGGTAATTAGGTTCATGATCACTTTGACAATGATGCCACCGACAGAAAATTCCGGATCATTTAAGGAGCCTGTAACCGGAATATCCAAGTCAATCTGACCGGAACGATCCTGAAGCAGAGAAACTGCCAGTTTGACTGGTAGTGTTTCTTTTGCGTCAGGGCTTTCATTGCCAAATTCCAGTTTGTTGATCTTTATGACATTGGTGGAAGTCAATTCATTTTTGTCGATTTTGTATGAACCGTTAAAGCTCATTTGACCTTTTTCGATCGGATAACCGGTGAACTCAACTGAGTAAGGAGAAAAATCGGGCATCGACAGTGAAGTAACCGAACCTTCCAAATTCAGGTCAAGTTGCTTTGCAAAAGGACTCAGACTGCCTTTTGCCTGCATTGGGGTTCCGTTTAATAAACCCGAGAGCGTAATTTCTGCAGGTTTTGTTGATTCTGTTGTAAATCCTGTGAGAGTCCCCTTCAGCTGGCTTGCCTTTATATTAAACGGCGGGTTTAATGCATTGTCCTTAAAGTTAACACTACCATTGGAAATGTTGATTTTATTTAGAGCAATAGGCGGAAGGGCCGAGCTTGCTTTTCCTCCCTTATCCTTGACTTTTTTTTTGTCCGAATCAGAGGCCGGTTGTCCTGTGGAACCTCCGGCTTTTAAAAGACTCTGGAGATTAATAGTTCCGTTAGCATTCTTAATGACATTAATGACAGGTGAGGTTAAAGCGATGGTTCCTGTAGAAACAGAAAACTCGTTACCGGCGTTAACTTCAAGATTTCCTACATTAAGGTTCTGCCATCTGGCAACCGGCGTTCCCTTAGCATCTGTCACATTCATTTCTGAAAGAGTGACATTGCCGTCGAAAGAAACAAGAGGAACGTTACCTGCTAAATTCAAAGAGACTTTGCCTTCATTGGTTAATTGACCGTGAACAATTCTTGCATTGGTATATTCAACAATATACGGTCTAAGTTCTGCAAGTTGTAATCCATTTGTCTTTTCTGTGAAATTAATGATCAAAGGATCCAACTGCAAGGTGCCTGCGGCACGGATTGAACCGCCGATGATTCCAAGCCCCAAGTCAAAATTAGAAACTGTTCCTTTTGTGCTATTGATAGGATTTATAGTTGCATTGATGCCTGAGATGACTTTGTGGAAATTGACCGTGTTGTCATTGAAGTCAACCGTTCCGTTTTCAACAGAGATTTTGCCGATATTCCATTTCCATTCTTTGGGCGATTCAACCTGTTTTTCCTCTTGAACCGGGGGTTCTGAGTGCGCAACAGGAGCTGCTGATGTTTCAGTCTGAGACTTGTTTTCTGTTTGTTGTGCCGGGCTCGTTACATCTTCAGCCGGTTCAGCTGTCGGCTTTTGCTGAACGGTTGACGGTTCTTCAGCACTCTTTTTTTCAGCAGGAGCGTTTGCTTTTTTAGGCTCTACATTCTTTGAAGGTTCTGATGCAGAGGCTGCAGGTATAGTGGACTTCACAATGTGTTGAGCAAGATCCACTAAATTAAAGCTATTCTGATTTCTGGTGACAACAACTCTCGGCTGATGAACTTTAACTTCAGCGATTTCAAGTTCTTGTGCAAAATATGCAAAATCTTTTAGGCTAACTTCAGCTTTTTTAAGAGTGACAACATCATATGGTTTACCAAGAACGTCCTGAACGACGACATCGTTTAATGTCACATCGCCTTTGAGACGCAGATGTTTGACTTCATTGGTAGTTTCATCATCTTGAGCAAAGTTCAGATTAAGTTTGGCATTCATCTTGCCTTGAATCAGCTGAGCATTCAAAGGGACAGGGTTAAACGTTGCGATGTTGGCTATATTTAAATCTTTAATAGCAAAGTCGATACCCGTCTTTCTGGAAATTTTGAAGGGAAGGCTGTTTGCATCGATTGACAGAGGTTCTCCGTCAAATTTGAAAGACAAGTTAGGTGTTATAGGATTGTCTACTTCCGATTCAAAATTTGAAATTTGCGGAACAGCAAAATGAAGTTCCGTGATTTCGTCTGTTTTTTTTCTGAACTGATCGTCTAATTTTATGCCGGAGTTGATAATCTCAAAGTTGTTGACAGCAAATAGCTGTGGTCCTTTATCCTTCTCTTCTTCGGGCTTAGGCTCTGAAGGAAGGTTAGAAACTTTTTCAATGATGTCGGAGAAGTTGAATGTTGAAAGGCCGGTTCTGATTACATTAGCCTGAAGCTGATCAACTTTAAAATGCTGGACAATGGGAGCTAATTCAAAAAGAGACTTCCATAAAAGTTTAGTGTCAATCACATTGATAAAGAGCAAAGGTTCTTCTTCAGAGGTGTTTTTAACCTTTAAACCCTTAACATTGAGATGTAGCGTATAAGGATTAAATTCGACTTTTTCAGTGCTGACTTCTCGGTCAATCAAAGGATTGACGTATTTTTTCAATGCCCAATTCGCACTTTTCGGTAAAGCCCAGAAACCACCCGCTGTATAAATTAGAACCAGTCCGGCTAGAACGCCACAAGTGATATTAAGCTTCTTTCCCATAACTGCCTCCGAAGGACATCATTACTTATATAACCGACGTTCTAGTATTGCAGTTATGGAAATTCAAAATCAATTAATTCGCTCGGATTGCGCATAATCAGGTCAGCGTTCCAATCTGCTATCGGAACAGCTGTGCCTAGGTACCCCCAAGCTGCAGCAATGCTGAAAGCCCCGGCAGAATTTGCCGACTGAATGTCTCTGATATCATCTCCGCAATAGATGGTTTTTGAGATGTCTTTTCCCAGTCTCTCTGCGCAATAAAGCAGAGGAAGGGGAGAGGGTTTCCTTTCCTGCAGTGTATCTCCACAAACCAGAATATCGGGCTTTATATTTAGTTTTTCGACTAATGGGGCGGCAAACCGTTCATGTTTATTAGTCACTATTCCCCATGAAATTGAATTGTCAGATAACCAGTTGAGAAGCTCTCTGATACCGGCAAACAAATGAGAGTGATCTGCAAGGTGTTCCCCGTAATAGGTTAAAAACTCTTTAGTCAAGCTCTGATAGTTTTCATCCGTGGGATCAACATCAAACGAGACTTTTAATAGGCCCCTGGCACCGCTGGAAGCTGTAACTTTTAATAATTCATACGGAACAGGCGGCAAACCTCTTAACTCCCTCATGTGATTAGCAGCGCCAGCTAAATCCGGTGCAGAATCCACAAGAGTTCCGTCAAGATCAAAAAGATAGCAATCGGGTCTCATATTTCTCCAAATACAAAAAAAGGGACCCGAAGGCCCCTTGCGGTCATCTCAATGGATTAGTTTGCAGGACGTGTGCCAACAACTTCGATAACTGCGCGGCGGTTAGGCTGCAAGCAGTTGATCAACTGTTGGAATGTCTTGATTTCGCCATTCTTGGATGGATTCGGGCAGTTAACAACCGGATCTGCCTGACCTTTGCCTTCAGCGTGGATACGTGCGGCAGGAACACCGTTTTCTGCCAAGAATGTCTTAACAGCGTTAGCACGGCGGTCAGAAAGCTTGAGGTTGTATGCAGCGTTACCGATGCGATCAGCGTAGCCATTGATCATGACAACGTCGAGGTTCAAACCGGCCATACGGCTTGTCAGTTCCTTGAGCATTGCTTTGCCTTCAGGTTTGAGAACAGCTCTGTCGAAAGCGAAGAGTGTGTCAGCAGAAAGAACTACTTTTTCAGCACCAGCTTCACATTTGATGATGTCTGTGTCGCAGTCGCAGTTTTGGCCAAGAGCGCCCTGAGCTTCAGCAAGAGCCGGTGTCCAGTAACCTGTGCGGACGCACAAGCCGAAGTTTGTCTTCAATGTCTTGCCGGCAGCCTGAACATAGGGATTTGCAGGAGCATCAGCTGAACAAACTACGCCGGAAGCAGCCATTGCAACAGAAGCAACAAGCATTCCGATTTTTGTCTTTGTATTCATCATTTTCCTCTTTGATGCAGATAAAACAACATGATACGGCATTTTTTATAGGGAACGGCCGTAATCAATATCGAGTGTACCAAGTCGGCGCACTAAATTAGCCGCCCCATAGTATCTCATATGCCTTATTTTGCCACGACAAACAGCAACTTTTAAGCCTTACGGGTCCCTAATTGGATTTTCTCTATTTCTTGTTGTGTAATTGCAACATCGAAAATAAGAAGATCCAAAAATCTTGTTCGTAATTGTGTACCGAAGTCAAAACCAAAAAACAGAAACTCAACCATAACGGGTAACTTTTTGTTGCTGTGTATTGGTAAATACAAAGAGGCCCAGTCTCTAGAGAATTCCGACTCTTAGTTGTGAGCTGAGGCTTTTCTTTGCCGGACTACAACTGATGGTAATTGACCGTTGTCGTTGCGGTTTGCGTCCAGTGTAAGGCTCTTCTTTTATTAGCTTGATAACGCTATGTTTTATTTATGGAGCGGTTATTTCAGACAGGGCAATGTTTGAATTTTTTTGCCGGGCAGACCTGTAAAACACCGTTCTTCAAAACGATGGAATAAGGTCTGCCGGCGGAAAATCTTTTGAGAGCTACTAAAACCTAGCCTCCTCAAAATTCATTAAATAGCACCTGTTCCGAATTTTTCGGCTTTAATGTCTTCAGCCTTAATACCGGCACTGACAAGTGCTTCTTCAACTTGTTTCATAAATTGAACGGGTCCGCAGATCATATAGGTTGTTCCCGGTTTGGCCAATGAAGCAAAGAAAGACTTGTCAGGTCTGCCAGTTTCAGAAGTTACAACAGTTTCAACTGCAACATTGCCAAGTTTGACTGTTTCTTCAAGTTCACCTGACAACGGAATGTCTTCTTTGGTTCTGCAAATATGAACAAAAGTCAAAGGGCGTTTCGGATGCTTTTTGACAGAATCCTTGAGCATTGCAAAGACCGGTGTAATACCGATACCGGCACTGATAAAGCAAACGGGATTATCACCTTCCGGCAAAGTGAATTCTCCGACCGGGAAAGAAACTTCCACAAGATCGCCTACTTTGATGTCATTGTGTAAAGTGCCGGAAACCATACCGCCGGGATTCTGTTCAGTTCCTACAACCTTCTTGACTGATATTCTCAGGTCATGCTTTGTAGAATCTGTGACCGTGTACTGGCGTGGTTGAATCAGGTTCTCATTTTTTACAAAGACACGGACAGAAACGTATTGTCCGGCCTTGATTTTTGGCATCTCACCGTTATCTACCGGGGCAAGTGTAAAGCTGGTGACGTCAGAAGATTCTGCTTTCTTATTTGTGACTTTAAAGAATCTCCAGCCTGACCAGCCTCCTTCAGCATTTGCATTCGCGTTATAAATATCACTTTCAGCGTTAATGAGAATGTCAGCTAATTGCTGGTAAGCGGCTGCCCAAGCTTCGATAAGCTCATGAGAGGCGGCATCACCAAGCACTTCTTTAATCGAGGCCAGCAGATGTTTGCCGACGATAGGATAATGTTCAGCACGAATACCCACGGAGACATGCTTGTTGGCGATGTGCCTGACAGCACCAAGCAGAGCACCAAGATTTTCGATATTTTCAGCATAAGCCAATACGGCCTGAGCTAAAGCCTGCTGTTGGAAGCCGGCTCTTTGATGTCCCTGGTTGAAAACCTGCATGAGTTCAGGATTGTGGGACAACATTCTTTTGTAGAAATGTGAGGTCAAAGCAACTCCATGTTCTTTAAGAACAGGAACTGTTGCACGGACTAGTTCTATTTGTTTTTCAGTCAACATATTCTTTCTCCAAAATAATTTTTCGGAGTTTAATGGTTAATGCTTATACGGCACAAAAAACAAATGTAAAAATTGATTCCAATTTAGATTGTCCGAACCAATAACAGACTAATCCGTTTGAGAGTCGAACGGCTGAATCTTATCCAGTTCATCCTTGAGTTTTTCTCTTTCTTTGGCGATATCGTAAGTCAGCTGTGCCTGCAACCAAAAAGATTCGTCCATTCCAAAATACTTTGAAAGTCTTAAACCGGTATCGGCAGAGATAGATCGTTTTCCTTTGAGAATCTGGCTTATCCGAGTCTGGTCCAGATGAGTATCTTTAGCAAGTTTGTATGCCGTGATTCTGTAAGGTTTTAAAAAGGCCTCGGAAAGAATAATTCCCGGATGGCAAATTCCATTTTTCATAACTAGTAATGTTTCATAATAGTAATTTTTAACGATAGTACCAAAATTGAATAACTCTGTACGTAAAACAGATTTAAAGCCTTAACTTAAGTAAAATCACCAGGTTAATTATGAGAACTTGAATAAAGGATACGATAGATGGCAAAGTCTCAAAAAGATAAAGAAGATATCAGGGACATTCTTGAAACTCATTATGAAAAGGTAAATCTTACAGAGGAGATGCAGACTTCCTACCTCGATTACGCAATGAGCGTCATTATGGGAAGAGCGCTTCCTGATGTCCGAGACGGTTTAAAACCTGTCCACCGCCGTGTGCTTTATGCAATGAGTGAACTCGGAAATACCTATAAGAGTTCTTATAAGAAATCAGCACGTGTTGTCGGTGACGTTATCGGTAAATATCATCCCCACGGTGATGCAGCCGCTTATGAGACGATTGTCCGTATGGCACAGGACTTCTCAATGCGTTACTGCACCGTAGACGGTCAAGGAAACTTCGGCTCCATTGACGGTGACAGTCCGGCTGCCCAGCGTTATACCGAAGTAAGAATGACAAAAATTGCCTCTGAAATGCTAGCCGGAATTGATGAAGAGACAGTTGATTTTGTTCCGAACTATGATGCCAGTGAAGTAGAACCGACCGTTTTGCCGACACGGGTACCGACTTTGTTGATTAACGGGTCTTCCGGTATTGCTGTAGGTATGGCCACCAATGTTCCTCCACATAACATTGTGGAGTCTATTAACGCTTGTCTGCTTTATCTGGACAATCCGGACTGCACTATTGAAGAAATCATGGAAGTGATGCCCGCACCTGATTTTCCGACAGGCGGCATTATCTACGGCTTAGCCGGTATCCGAGAAGCCTATAGAACCGGCCGCGGAAAAGCAGTTATCCGGGCCAAAGTTGAAATTGAAGAAATTGAAGGAACCGATCGCGAAGCGATTATTGTTAAAGAGATTCCTTATCAGGTAAATAAGAGCCAGATGCTTGAAAAAATTGCGCAGTTCGGTACTGAAAAGAAGATCGAAGGAATCTCGTTTGTCCGTGATGAATCGGATAAAGACGGTATCCGCGGAGTCATCGAGCTGAAGAGAGGAGCTAATACGGAAGTTGTACTCAACAATTTGTATAAGCTCACCGAACTGGAATCGAGCTTCGGTATCAATCTGGTAGCGCTCGTTGACGGACAACCGAAACTTCTAAATATCAAACAGATTATCGGTGCCTTTATTGATCACCGTTGGGAAGTCACCACACGTGCTTCCATGTTCCAGTTAAAGACAGCCCGTTCAAAGATTTACCTTCTGGAAGGTCAGGCTGTTGCCCTGGCTAATATCGACGAATTTATTGAAGTCATCAAGAACAGTGCCCACGGTGCAGAAGCCGAAGAGAAACTACTGGCGCGTGCATGGCCGGCTGCATTGGTCGGTGAGCTAATCGGACGCACTCACCTTGACAGTAAATACTTCCGTCCTGAAGATGAAGACATGACTAAAGGACTTCAGTCTGACGGTACGTATTATTTGACCAGTGCACAGGCAAAAAATATTCTGCAATTAAGATTACAGACCTTAACCGGACTGGAGCATGAAAGAATTGAAAAAGATTACGGCGAGCTGGCCGAGACAATTCATGGACTGGTCACCTTACTAAACAACAAAGAGCTGATGCAGGCCAAGATTGCAGAAGATTTGCGTCAGGTCCAGGCTGACTTTGGTGATGCCAGAAGAACGGAAATTGTCACAGATGCCAAAGATTTCAAGACCAAGGATTTAATACCGTTGCGTGAAATGGTCGTTACTTTAACGGATACCGGCTACATCAAGAGTCAGGCTTCCGTTGAGTACCGCGCCCAGAAGAGAGGCGGACAGGGACGCAAAGCGACTGAAATTAAAGAAGGCGACATCATCAACAATCTGTTTGTGGCTACAACACACGATGTTCTGCTGTGCTTTACCGACAAAGGACGCATGTTCTGGCTTAATGTCTGGGATCTGCCGGAAGGATCTTCCAACTCCAAAGGACGGCCGATTGTTAACCTTCTTGACTTAAATGACGAGAAGGTCACGGTTATTCTTCCGGTCTCGGATGAAGACTTTAAGAAAGATTTGTATATCTTTATGGCTACAGCTCACGGCACGGTTAAAAAGACCCCGATTTCGGACTTCAAGAATCAGCGAAAAGCCGGCATTATCGCTGTAAATCTTAATGAAGGAGATCAACTGATTGGCGCTGAAGTTACTGACGGTGACCATGACATTATGCTTTTCAACGACGAAGGAAAGGCTGTCCGGTTTGCCGAAAGCGACGTACGCTCTATGGGCAGAACGGCAACCGGTGTCCGCGGCATGAGACTCGAAGAAGGTTCAAAAGTAATTGCCATGCTGGGGGCAAACAGCGAGGAAGAAACCGTTCTGACAGTAACAGAAAACGGTTTCGGTAAGAGAACACCGATCAATGAGTACACCCGTCACATGCGTGGTTCCAAGGGCATGATTTCGATACAGACGACTGAGCGTAACGGTAAAGTGGTGTCGGCTATTCTGGTTGAGGAAAATGATGAAATCATTATTTTGAACTCTGCCGGCAAACTGGTCCGTACCCGAGTCAATGAAATCCGGGTTCAGGGCAGAAACACTATGGGTGTGCGTCTCATCTCCATGGACGACGGAGTTTCTGTTATCGGCGTTCAAAGAGTGACAGAAAATGATGCCGGAACGGGAGAAGAAGACACGGCCAAACTTGAGCAGGCCGTTGAGTCAGAAGCAAGAGAAGTTCAGGCCGAAATTGAACAGAAAGACGATGAAATCGCTGCAGAAATCATCGAAGAGACAAAAGAGGACAAAAATGAATAGAGTTATGAGTTTTGCTCCGGGACCATCGCCCCTCCCTCTGGAAGTCTTACTGGAAATACAGAGAGATTTACCGGACTGGAACGGGACCGGAATCTCCATTCTGGAAATGAGTCACAGAAGTCCGGAATTTATGGGTATCTACCGTGAAACAGTGTCCAACCTGAGGGAGCTATATACTGTCCCGGAAGACTATGAGATTCTTTTTGTGCAGGGCGGCGGCCACATGGAATTTGCTATGGTGCCATTAAATTTCAAAAGTTATGGTATCGGCAACTACCTTGTTAACGGCGTCTGGTCTCAGAAGGCCTTTAATGAAGCAGTGAAGCTAGGAGGCGCCGCCGAGGCAGCCCATGTTGCTAACCGGGTTCCGTCACAAGAGGAAATTAAAGAATCCGAAGGGGCCGGTTATCTCTATTACTGCTCCAATGAAACTGTTAACGGGGTTCAATACCACTACGTGCCCAAGACAGAAAGCATTCTTATCAGTGATATGTCCAGTGACTTTTTATCACGTCCGGTCGATATTTCTAAATATGGTCTCATTTACGCCGGAGCACAGAAAAATTTCGGACCCGCCGGACTGACGGTGGTCATCGCCAGAAAAGATTTGCTTGGTAAATGCTCTCCGAATACACCGTCGATGCTCGATTATCAGACTTATGCCAAGTCGGAATCGATGTACAACACACCACCGACCTTTGCAATTTACGTGGCTTGTCTGGTCTCAAGATGGCTTCTAAAAGAAGGAGGGGTTTCAGAAATGAACCGCCGCTCTATCGTTAAAAGCTCCATGCTGTATGACCGGATTGATAACTCCGACGGTTTTTATAGGAACCGTGTCGAAAAAAACAGCCGTTCTTTGATGAATGTTGTTTTTGATCTGCATGATGAAGAGTTGAACGAAGCATTTATTAACGGAGCCAAAGAACGTGGAATCGTGAGCATCAAAGGGCACCGGATTGTCGGAGGAATGAGAGCCTCTATCTACAATTCTGTGACCATTGAAGCGACCGAGAAGCTGGCTCAGTACATGGATGATTTCAGAAAATCCCATTAAGAGAAAAGCAAATGGCAGAAATAAAAACAAATGTTGATGCTGATTTGGCTCCTTTGCGTGAGGAAATAAATTCCATCGATGCAAAGATCATTGAGTTACTGGACCAACGGGCCAAAAATGCAAAAAGAATCGGAGAAATAAAAGGTCAGACTGATGCCCCGGTTTATCGTCCCGAAAGGGAAAACCAGGTTATTCTCAACGCCGTCGAACACAGTGACGGCTCGCTGAAGCCCGAAGGAATTTCGAGAATCTTCCGGGAGATCATGAGTGCCTGCCGTTCACTGGAAAGCAGTACTTCTGTGGCTTTTTTAGGGCCGCGGGGAACGTTTAGTGAAATGGCCATGTTCAAACAGTTCGGACACTCCATCCGGGGTCTGGCCTGTGATCAGATTGAAGAAGTCTTCCGGGCTGTCGAGGCCGGAACCGCACAATTTGGAATTGTACCGATGGAGAATTCGACGGAAGGGTCTGTCAACCGGACATTGGACGCCTTATTAAGGACCAGTCTGTCGATTATTGCGGAGGTATCAGTTCCTGTTGAACACAACCTGCTCACAAAAACAGGAACTCTTGAGGGTGTCACAAGAATTTATTCCCATCCTCAGTCATTGGGGCAATGTGTCGGCTGGCTTAACAACAATCTGGCGGATTTGCCAAGATTGACCGCCTCGAGCAACGGAGAAGCAGCCAGGATGGCCTCAGAAGATCCAACGATTGCTGCGATTGCAGGCGAGACAGCCGCTGAAGCGTTCGGTTTAAAACCTGTTTATTGCCACATTCAGGACGATGCGGGGAACCGTACACGGTTTGTCGTTCTTGCCAAACAGGGGACCGATCCGTCTGTTGCACCCGGGAAAGACAAAACTTCACTGATTATTTCCGTGCCTAATAAAGCCGGTGCCATCTACCACGTCTTAAGGCCGCTGGATTACCACAATGTCTCCATGACCAAGTTTGAATCGAGACCGGCAAGAAGCGGTACCTGGGACTATTACTTTTATATGGATATCGAGGGACACTGCAAATCTCCACAGATTAAAAAAGCTTTGGATGATTTAAAAGAAGAGTGTGCCTTTTTTAAGAATTTAGGGTCTTATCCTGTTGAAGAGGATTTCGGACCAAAGAACAATACCGGAGCAAAACTGTGAACTCTATAGCTAACTCAACACCGGCCTGGGTTCAGGCTTTGGATAAATATGTGGCCAGTAAACCGATTGAAGAACTGGCAAAAGAGCTTGGACTTAAACCGGATGAAATTATCATGCTGGTGTCTAATGAAAATCCGTACGGGATGTCAACAAAGGTCAAGGAACGGATTGCCAATGCCGCTTTGAATCTGAACCGGTATCCTGACGCTGACTCCTGTTATTTACAGAAAGAGCTTTCGAAATTTTATGGTTTGCCCCAGGACTGGTTTGTCGTGACAAGCGGTTCAAGTGAATTGTTGGGATTAACAGCTCAGACAGTTTTATCCGAAGGCAAGAATGCAATTATTCCGCAGTACAGCTTTTCACTGTATCCGATGGTATCCAAGCTTTGCGGTGCGGAAACACGGGAGGTTCCGGCTACCGGAGACTACAACGCCGACCTGCAAGGTATTCTTGAGCGTATTGATGAAAATACCCGTCTGATTTTTCTGACAAATCCAAACAATCCGACCGGAACTTACCTGTCTGAAGCAGAAATTATTGATTTCCTGGAAAAAGTACCGCCCTATGTCGTGGTCTTGTTTGACGAGGCCTATGTGGAATTTTTAGAAAAAGAATTTCAACCAAACTCACTGGAGATCGTCAAACGCTTCCCTAATGTCGTGATTGCCAGAACATTTTCCAAAGCCTATGGTCTGGCAGGCTGCCGCGTCGGCTATGGTATTGCACAACCCGAACTTCTGGAACTCATAAACCGCGTCAGACATCCATTTAACGTGAATGATCTGTCCCAGTTAGCGGCCATTGCCGCCCTGAATGACCGGGAATTTCTTGAGATGACACTCCAAGAAAACCGTAAAGGGATAGAGCAGTTGAAGCTCGCCTTCGATGAAATGGGACTGCCGTACATGGGCCTACATTCCAACTTTATTACTGTAAAAGTCGGAGACGGAACCAAGGTCGTCAATGAGCTTCTGAAAAAAGGCATTATCGTGAGAAAGATGGTTTCTTACGATTTACCTGAATGGGTTCGCGTGACAGTCGGTACTAAAGAGCAGAATGAACGGTTTATCGAAGAGCTAAAGAAAGTGCTCGGATAATAAAAGGAAAAAGACTCATGAAGAAAATGGCAGTTATCGGCTGCGGGTTAATCGGCGGCTCGATGGCATTAGCCTGGAAAGAAGCCGGTATCGTTGATGAAGTCATTGCCTGCGGTCCGCATGAATCAACTCTGAAAATTGCAAAAGAAAAGGGTGTGGCCGATAACACAACAACATCGGTTACAGAAGCGGTTCAGGATGCTGATATCGTCGTCGTTGCTGTTCCGGTTCTTGCAATGGAAGAGGTTTTTACAGAAATTTCCAAGGCATTAAAGCCCGGAGCAATTGTCACGGATGTCGGATCCACACGGAAGACTGTCATTGCGGCTGCCCGTAAGGGTCTAAAAGAAAAGTTCAGCCAATATGCACCGGGTCATCCGATAGCCGGCGGCGAGCTTCCGGGAGTTGCCCATGCAGACGGGGATTTATTCAAAGAGAAGGTTGTTATTTCTACCCCGGATGACGGAATGAAGCCTGAAGTCGTGGAGTTTATTGAAGAGGCCTGGAAAAAGGCCGGAGCAAAGATCAAAGTCATGACACCTCAGGTGCACGATGAAATTTTTGCTTCCGTCAGTCATTTACCGCATGTTCTGGCTTATGCACTGGTTGACATGATTGCCAAGGAAAGTTCAGCTCAGGAAAAACTTACCATGGCCGGAGCCGGATTCAGAGACTTTACAAGAATTGCGGCAAGCTCTCCTGTGATGTGGAGAGATATCTGTCTGACAAACCGCGAAGCGATTTCGAAAGAGTTAAGACGCTACCGTCACGAACTCGAAGAGTTGCAGGCGGCCATTGATAACTCTGACGGAGAAAAACTGGAAGCATGTTTTGAGAATGCCATGAAAAACCGCCGCGGGCTGGTTTTTCCGGCCAATACACCTAAACAGGAAAAAACAAATGGTTGAAGAAGTCAGAATCATAAAACCGATTAGGAAGGTTGCGGGCAGCGTCAGTCTTCCCGGTTCCAAGAGCATTTCTAACCGTGCTCTTCTTCTAGCTGCTTTATCAGAAGGAACAACCAATCTAAAAAATCTTCTGGTTGCTGAAGACACCGACATGATGATCGGAGCGCTTAAGAAATTAGGCGTCGAACTCAAGCAGGACGGAGACGCTGTCACCGTTACAGGATGCGGCGGAAAATTTCCGAACCGCAGGGCCGAGCTATTTTTAGGAAATGCGGGAACAGCGATGAGACCTTTAGCATCTTCTCTGGCGTTTTCCGGAGGAGAGTATGTTCTTGACGGTGTTCAAAGAATGAGAGAGCGTCCGATGGGACATCTGGTTGAAGCCCTAAACTCAATCGGAGCCCACATTGTCTGCCTTGAAGAGCAAGGCTATCCACCGTTAAAGATTTATCCGAGTACAAGAATTACCAATGATGTCGTCCATGTTAAAGGGAGCGTTTCAAGCCAATTTGTTTCCGGTCTTTTGATGGCCTCTCCGCTGGTGGCTCCGGCTCAGGGTCTGAGTATTATTATTGACGGTGAACTCGTCAGCTCCCCTTATGTCAGTCTTACCTGCAAGCTGATGGGACAATTCGGAGTTATTGTCAAAACGGAGACAGAAGGCTATCTGGTGCCGAATCATCCGTATATTTCTCCAGGAGATTTTCTCGTTGAAGCTGATGCTTCGAGTGCTTCCTATTTCCTTGCACTCGGTGCCCTATTGGGACCATTGACAGTCGAAGGTATCGGACGTGACAGTATTCAGGGAGATGCGGCCTTTGTTGAATATCTGGCCAAGATGGGAGCTACCGTTACACGAGGCGAAAGCTGGATTAAAACTGCGCCCTCATGCTACGGACCGAAGCTTCAGGGTATCGATGAAGATTTCCGGCAGATTCCGGATGCGGCCATGACAATTGCTGCGATTGCTCCTATGTGTGAAGGACCGACGACATTGCGCGGGATCGGAAGCTGGCGCGTAAAAGAAACTGACCGCATTACAGCCATGGCCTACGAGTTAAGAAAAGTCGGTTGTAAGGTTGAAGAAGGTCCTGACCGTCTGACCATTGTTCCACCGCTTGAGCTCAAAGGAGCCGTGTTTGATACCTATAACGACCACCGCATGGCAATGTGTATGTCACTGATTGCTGCAGGCGGCGTGGAAGTCGGTATCCGCAATCCCGGCTGTGTTGCGAAGACTTTCCCGGACTATTTCGAGCGTCTTGCTCAGGTAATCGAAGAGTAATGAATAAATGAGTGAAAAAGTTGAGATTATTGCGATTGACGGTCCGGTTGCTTCGGGTAAGGGAAGTGTCTCTTCCCGGGTGGCCAAGGCGCTAGGCTTTCATGTTCTGGACAGCGGTTCTTTATACCGGCTGACAGCTTATTCTGCACTGAAACATGGGGCAGATCTTTCGGATGAAGAAGCCGTTGAAAAAATTGTTTTGGCTTTAAGTCCTGTTTTTGAATCAGGTAAGATTTTTTTAGACGGAGAGGATGTCACCGAAGCTATCCGTGAGGAGGACGTTGGAATTGCCGCGAGCAAAGTTGCAGTCCACCCCCTGGTCAGAAAGGCTTTATTTCAGGTTCAAAGAAGCTATGCAAAAGCACCCGGACTTGTTGCCGACGGCCGTGACATGGGCAGTGTGGTTTTTCCAGAAGCAACGCTGAAAATATTTTTAACAGCATCGGCTGAAGCGCGTGCAAAAAGAAGATATAACCAGTTGAAAGAAAAAGGAATTAATAGTAATATTAGCGACCTTGTAAAGGATCTGAGAGAACGTGACGAGCGCGACTTAAAGCGGGCCGTTGCTCCTTTAGTTCCTGCAACCGGTGCAAGAATCCTTGATTCATCGGACTTGACGCTGGATGAGACAGTTAACCAGGTTCTGGAATGGTACAACGGAACCAAGGCTTAAGCCTTAAACAGTGCCCCTGTTGATCATGTCGGTCAGCGGGAATTTAACTTAACCCGTTTTAAAGAAAAACTTCTTTAAGACATTTAATTAATTTACATGACTGAAACCAAAAACCAACCCGTAAAAGAATCCTTTGCCGATCTTTTTGAACAGAGCCTTGCTAAGAGCGAAATGAAGCAGGGTGAAGTTATTACTGCTGAAGTTGTCAGAGTTGACTACAACTTTGTTGTTGTTAACGCAGGCTTGAAGAGCGAATCTTTCATTCCTATAGAAGAATTCAAAGATGACCGCGGCGAAGTTGATGTCAAACCGGGTGATTTCGTCTCCGTAGCTATCGAAAGTCTCGAAAACGGCTATGGCGACACCATTCTTTCCCGTGACAAAGCAAAACGTCTTGCTGCATGGATGAACCTTGAAAAAGCTCTCGAATCCGGAGAACTCGTTACCGGTACAGTTACCGGCAAGGTTAAAGGCGGCTTAACTGTTATGACTAACGGTATCCGCGCATTCCTTCCGGGTTCTTTGGTCGATACACGCCCTGTTAAGGATACAACTCCTTATGAAGGCAAGACCATGGAATTCAAGGTTATCAAGCTTGACCGCAAACGCAACAACGTTGTTGTCAGCCGCCGTGCTGTTGTTGAAGCTTCCATGGGCGAAGAAAGAGCCAAACTTCTTGAAAATCTTCAGGAAGGCGCAATCGTTAAGGGTATCGTTAAGAACATCACTGACTACGGTGCATTCGTTGATCTTGGCGGTATTGACGGTCTTCTCCACATTACTGACCTTGCCTGGAGACGTGTACGTCATCCGAGCGAAGTTCTTGAACAGGGTCAGGAAATTACAGCTAAAGTTCTCAAGTTTGATCAGGACAAGAACAGAGTTTCTCTCGGTATCAAACAGCTTGGCGAAGATCCATGGGCCGGCATTGCACGCCGCTACCCGCAGGGTACACGTCTTTTCGGTAAGGTAACTAACATTACTGAATACGGTGCTTTCGTTGAAATCGAAACAGGTATCGAAGGTCTTGTTCACGTTTCAGAAATGGACTGGACAAACAAGAACGTTGATCCGAAGAAAGTTGTCAACCTTGGCGATGAAGTTGAAGTCATGGTTCTCGAAATCGACGAAGAACGTCGTCGTATTTCCCTTGGCATGAAACAGTGCAAACCGAATCCATGGGAAGAATTTGCTGCAACCCACCAGAAAGGTGACAAAGTTAGCGGCCAGATCAAGTCAATCACTGACTTCGGTGTATTTATCGGCTTGCCAGGCGGCATTGACGGTTTGGTACATCTCTCTGACCTTTCCTGGACAGAGTCCGGTGAAGAAGCAAAACGCAACTACAAGAAGGGCGACACACTTGAAGCAACAGTATTGTCCATCGATGTAGAACGTGAACGTATTTCTCTTGGCGTTAAGCAGATGACCGGTGACCCGTTCACCAACTACATTGCTTCCCATGACAAGGGCGCTATCGTAACCGGTAAGGTTAAGATGGTAGAACCGAAGGGTGCAGAGATCGATCTCGGCGATGACGTTGTAGGCTTCTTGAGAGCCAGTGACATCACAGCTGACAAGGTTGAAGACGCCAGAAACATTCTTAATGAAGGTGACGAAGTTACAGCCGTTATTACTAACATTGATCGCAAGGACCGCCGTATTCAGTTGTCCGTTAAGGCAAAAGACCAGGCCGAAACCCGTCAGGTTTTGGACAAACTTGGCGCAGAAGCCAGCTCCGGTACAACCAACCTCGGTGCTTTGTTGAAAGCTAAGCTTGATCAATCTAAGTAATAAGGAATTTTTTGAGCAATGACTAAATCTGAATTGATCGCATTGCTTGCAGAGAATCCCTTACTTGTCCAGGACCGCATGTCCGTGAAAGAAGTTGATGAAGCTGTCAACAGAATCATCAATGTCATGGCAGGGGCCCTGGCCCAAGGGAACAGAATTGAGATCCGCGGTTTTGGAAGCTTCGCATTGAACTACAGACCACCTAGAATTGGTCGTAATCCAAAAACAGGCCAATCAGTTGATGTTCCGGCCAAGTATGCGCCTCACTTCAAGGCAGGCAAGGAAATGCGCGAACGAGTTGATGCATTTGCAAAGAAAAACAAGTAAGCGCAACCTGTAATTTGTATAAACCAGAAGACCCGCAAACGAGCGGGTTTTTTGGTGTCCGGTGTTTTTGAAAATAAGATTACATTTTGTCGGAAGCTTTAAATTGGATTTGGTCATCTAAGGCCGAAAGAACCAGAAAAAAGCAAACATTACCGTGGAGCTAGAAAAAACAAGGTTTCCCAACTATTGAACCGTTTATCCAATTTTGGCAATCATGAATAGATTTTTATGAACGAGATGTGAATAGATATTTCGTTACTTCATTGCTTGTTACTTAATCTACTTTTCTTTACACGAGCGGGTTCTATTTATTAGATTTTGGAAGATATATGACTAGAATGGGATCATAAATACAAATCAACGAACCAAGGTGAATACCATGAAAAAATATTTACTGATAGCACTGGCAGCACTTTCTCTTCCTCTGACAGCTATGGCTCATCCCTGGGGTCCTGGTCACTTTAACCACCGTGGAGCACCTGAAGTTGTAGTGCCGGGCGGATGTCCAAATAATAATTGCGGCGAGTTCCGCTATCACCGCAGAGGATGCGATCAGTATCGACCGGGATGCCGCGGCTATCAAGGCCAACGTCATCACGAATTCCATCCGGGCTGCCCGCTTTACGAACGGCAAGGTTATCGGTCGGACTACCAAAGAGGCCATCATCACGACAGAATGTATAGCCAAAGATAGACAGCCCAATTAGATGAAAGAGAAACCGCCGTACGGCGGTTTTTCGTTAGATGAAAGGTTTTGATTAATTAGGCGAGTTAACCTGAATTTTTGGTAAGTCTATCCGGAAGATGCGTCTTATCTTGTTCATTTGCTTTTACGATAGACATCGCTGCTGAAATCATAGATCCGAGATCTGCCATATTTGCCGGAAGCAACAAGGTATTACTGGATTTTGCAACCTTAGCAAATGCATCCACATATTTTTCAGCCACTGTTAAATTAACGGCAGCCATACCGTTTTGAGTCTGAATGGATTCAGCAACCACACGGATAGCTTCGGCTTGTGCTCTTGCAACAGCTTCAATCGCATTAGCTTCACCTAAAGCTTTATTGATAGCGGCTTGTTTTTCGCCCTCGGATTGAGCGATCATGGCAGCTCTTTTACCTTCAGCGATATTAATTTCCTGCTGTTTCTGGCCTTCAGATGTTGCAATAACAGCTCGTTTTTCGCGCTCTGCAGTAATCTGCAATTGCATTGCCCGAAGAATCTCGGCGGGTGGTGTTAAATCTTTAATTTCATAACGAAGCACTTTTACTCCCCATGTCTGGGCAGCTTCATCAACAGCTTGAACCACTTTTGTGTTGATTTCTTCACGTTCCTCAAATGTTTTATCCAGAGTCATTGTGCCGATGACACTTCTGAGAGAAGTCTGGGCCAATTGAGTTATTGCGAAGACAAAGTCAGAGGTGCCGTAACTGGCCAGTTGAGGATTTGTGACCTGAAAATAAAGGACTCCATCAACCTGAAGCTGAGTATTGTCCTTGGTGATACAAATCTGACTGGAAGTATCCATAGGGACTTCTTTCAATGACTGTTTGTAGGCAACCTTGTCAATAAACGGAATAATGAAGTTAAGTCCCGGTTCAAGGATACGGTTGAATTTTCCGAAACGTTCAATAATCCAAGCCTGCTGTTGAGGTACTACCCGGACGGCTTTTTTGATGTAGATGATGGCTACGATTAAGAAAATGATGATTAATGCGGCCGTAGAGTTGATGTCTGTCTGAATTTCCATAATGTTATTTTTCCCTTTGTTCGGGTTTCAGTATGAGCAGATTGTCGTGCAATCCAGAAATGATCCAGGTACCCCGGGATAGGATGTAACCTTTGGCAGGAGCCGCTTCCCACACGGTTCCCCGATAGAAAACAGTGGCATGGCCGTTTTCTTTGATATCCTTGACGGAAACCTCCCGTCCGATATCGATGTTTTGAAGGTTAGTTGCTGATTGGATTTGAATATTCTTATTCTTTTTTCTGCTAAACGACAGAAAAAGACAACCGACTACCGAGAGCATCGCAAAAGCGGCAATCTCCCAGATAACAGGAAGCCCAAGAAAAGTTAGGATAGCAGTAGCAAAGGCTGCCACCGCCAATACAAGAAGATAAGCTGTTCCCAACAGCATGTCGGCACCGGCCAAAACGACACCGACAATTAACCAGATTATTAAATTACTCATGACTGGAAATGAATTGAGGTTCTTTTCTTAAGTATAAGAGAGTCCCAATGAAAAACAAGCCATTATAAAAAAACGGACGTCCATAAAAATTCATACCACCAGGTTTGACGGAGGTTTAGGAGACTTCTAAGGTACCAACAAAAAGATATATCCGTTGATTTGTTCGGTTCAAAAAATATCCTCTTTTCTTTGGAGGAAAAGAGGATTTCAAGACATTCGGTATTCGGCTTTAAGTATTGGATGTTTGTTGACTTGTTTCCTTTGTCTCTTCTTTTTGCGGACAAGGAATGTCGCCTTTTCTGATTGAGATTGTATGTCTCTTCTTTTTTAGAGGCAAAACAATAATACGAAGGGCATTGTCATAAGTCAGGTAACTTAAAAACCAGTCCATAAAGATAACAATTCTGTTCTTAACACCTAAGATGTAGAACAAGTGCAGCCCCAACCAAAGCATCCAACCTAAGAATCCTCCAAAACAGAAGTTTCCTATTTCAACTACGGCGTGACTTTTACCGATCGTTGCCATTTGTCCCTTATCAAAATAAGAGAACTCACGAAGCGCTTCTCCTATTTCCATCTGCTTAAGGTTATAGACAATATTGTTTGCCTGTTGAATTGCCGGTTGAGCAACCTGAGGTAATCCGTGAGGGTATTTCTCGGTCGGGAAGTAGGCAGTGTCGCCGATAGCAAAAACATTGGTTGTGCCGGGAATTCGGCTAAATTTATCGACCATTAAACGGTTGCCGGGGCCATAAACTTTTTGGTCAAATCCTTCAATAGAGTTGGCACGGACACCGGCCGCCCAGAATACATTGTAGGTCCCTATCTCACCTCCCTGAAGTTTAAGAACTCCGTTCTCAAAATCAGTTACGCGAGTGTCAAACATCAACTTAACTGATCTGGATTCCAGGTAATCGGCGGCTTCCCGGGAAGATCTTTCTTTGAAGCCGGGGAGAAGACGAGAGCTACTGCTGATGACGATAATCTTCATCAAATCAGCATTCAGGTCAGGATAATCTTTAGGTAAAACGTATTTTTTAAGTTCCGCCAAAGCACCGGCAAGTTCAACTCCGGTTGCTCCCCCTCCAACAACAACGAACGTTAAAAGGCGTTCTCTTTCTTCGGGGTTATCGGAAGCCAAGGCTAATTCGAGACTTTCAAGAATCTGGTTACGGTTAAATAAGGCCTCGGATGTGTTTTTCAGGGCCATCGTGTTTTTAGCCAGATTCTTATTGCCGAAGTAATTTGTATCTGCACCGGTAGCAATGACTAAGAAGTCGTATTCGACTTTGCCGATGCTGGTGTGAAGAATATTCTGCTTAGAATCGACTTTTAATGCTTCACAGGTTCTGATATGGAAGCATTGTCTGCCGCGGAATATATTTCTAAAAGGAAATGAAATCGTGCTTGGTTCTATAGCCGCTGTCGAGACCTGATAAAGCAACGGCTGGAAAATATGGTGATTATTTTTATCGATCAGAACGACCTGATAATTTTCACCTTTGATGGAACGGGCAAGCTTAAGGCCGCCGAAGCCACCTCCAATAATGACCAATCTTTTTCTTCCTTTTTTATCAGGAATATTCATCCAAGAGCTTTCATTAATGAGTTCTTCACAACCCCAATTACTTGCACTAACGTTATTGTTCACTTTACTAATCCTCGATTATTTTTTCAGTCTTGTATCACAACCGTTTTAAAAGCGATAGATCGACCAATAAATTTGGTTACAGTAAAAAAGAAAAAATAAAAAAGTTGTTTAAATTCAGAAAATTGTGGAAACATTGTTTTGTTAACTTTTGTACCAAGAACATGGTATTTTCTTTGATAACTTGCATTAAGGAAGCGTTGGATAAAAGAGCTATTTTTGTGTGTAGATCCCTTTTTATTGAATCTTTTAGTCTTGTTAGAATCTAAAAGGAAAGAGCTCCTTTTTGAAGTAAAGAGCTCTTCTGATTAAGATTTAATAATCGTTTTTAGACTTGTCTGTAATCTTTATATTTATCGAACAGTTGTTCCATTTTTTCCGGTTCAACCAGGTTATTGACGTCAAATAGTTCTTCGATTACATCGTCCGGTAAAACTCCTGCCTTCTTTGCTGCTTCCTTACAAGTAATGTCTTCATCAATAGCGATATGAGCGATTTTTGTGCCAACTTCGTAGCCAAAAAGTGCAGAAACCATAGTTGCCAAAGAGGTGGACTTTTCAGTCATGTCCAAGCAATGCTTTCGATTCGCAGTGATTCCTTTAATACATTTATCAGCAAAAACTCGCATTGTTCGGCTCAACAAATCGCTACTTTCTATGAAGCTCTTAATTGGAATTCCGGAGGAGGTTCCTAATTCAAGCCAACCTGACAGGACTCCTGAAACTAATCCAGCATGATTCGCACATACTCTATCTGTGGATAAAAAGACCATTTCAGGAATTACAGGATTAACTTTGCCCGGCATTATGGAAGATCCCGGAGCAACTGCCGGGAGATTTATTTCTCCAAAACCGGCACGGGGACCTGAACCTAAAAGTCTTATATCTCTTGCAACTTTCCAGACTAAAGTAGCTAAGGCTTGTAGATGGGCATGAGCTATGACCAAACCGTCAGTGGCCATCATACCGTCAAAAAGATCCTCTTCCGTATGAATTGGCCGGCCACAAACTTCAGTCAAGTGCTTGTCTATGACAGCTCTGAAGCCGGGCATGCAACCCATACCGGTGCCGACACAAGTTCCGCCGATGCAAGATTGATTCCATCTTGCCTGTTCTGCCTCAAGTCTTTTTGCAAGTCTTTCTGATGCATGAGCGAAGGCTCCGAACTCTTGACCAAGCGTCATTGGAACCGCGTCTTGAAGGCAGGTTCTACCCATTTTAATAACGTCTTTGAACTCCTGTTGTTTTTGTCGAAGGACCTCGGCAAAGTACTTGGTAGCTTTAATGACTTTACCGAGTTCTTCATACACAACAATTTCTTTTGCAGTAGGAATTAAATCATTGGTTGACTGACACATATTGACATGAGTATTCGGGTGAATCCCGCCTTTGGTTTTGTCACCCGAAATTAATTCGTTTGCCCGATGGGCAATAACCTCGTTGACAATCATATTGGTCGGAGTTCCCGAACCTCTGTAAATGTTAACAACAAAGTTTCCTTTAAATTTTCCTTCCGCTACTTCCCAAGCAGCTTGTTCTATGTACTTTGCTTTTTCCGGATCTAAAGCTCCAATTTCCGCGTTGGCCCTAGCACATGCAATTTTGCATAATGCAACGGCACGAATGTATGGAGCATAGTTATCCAAAGTGAGAGGACCAACATCAAAAGCTTCTTTATTCCGTTCAGAAACGATTCCCCAATAAGCCTCATCGGGAAGATCCATTTCACCTAATCCGTCATGTTCTTTTCTCATTTAATAACTCCTAGTCAATCTTTCTGAGGTTCTTGAATTTTTTGAACATTTCTATGGTTGTCTTTCTGTCGGCAAGTTTTCTGACATCAAACAACTCTTCAGCGACTTCCGGAGGAATCAATCCTTCTTCTAAGGCAACTTCTTTACACGATTTCCCTTCATCCCACGCTTTGTGGGCGATTTTTGTTCCTGTCGGGTAACCATACAAAGAAGACACCATGGTGGCAAGAGAAGTGCTCATTTCTGCATTTTGTCTGGCTTTTTCGGCATTGACTTTTATGCCTTTGATACATTTGTCTGCAACCAACCTAAAACCTTTCTCGATTAATTCAAGAGATTCCATCGCGCCTAGGAAACTTCCGCAGGTTGACGAACAAAGATCAAGATCGGATTCGTTTACTGTCAAAGTTGCCATCATGTCATGAGAAATTATCTGTTGCATGATTTGCAACAAAAGCTCAGGCATATATGGATTTATTTTTCCAGGCATAATAGAAGAGCCCGGTGCTATTGACGGAAGAATTAATTCGCCTATTCCGGTTCTCGGACCAGAGCTAAATACATACAAATCATTTCCTATACGGCCTCCAGCACAAGCGATGGCTTTTAAAACTCCAAGAAGGTAAATAAAAGAGTCATTATTTTGTGAGCCATCGAAAAGGGCGGAGTCTTCAATTACTTCTTCAGGGAATTTGGCCTGTTTCATTTCAAACCCGACCACGGTAGATAAATGCTTATAAACACTTTCGTTGTAACCTGGGAGCTCACCCATACCTGTTCCTAGAACAGTAGCTCCAAGAATAGTTTCACTGTATTCAGGAAGAAGATTTTCCAGACGTTTCCTATTTCTAGCAACCAAACTATGCCACGCACCAAAAACTTGCCCGAAGGTCATCGGAACAGCATCCTGTAAGCAGGTTCGACCAAGTCTAGGGATGTCTTTGAATTCTTTTGCTTTTTCAGCCAGAGCATTTTCAAAGTATTCGATCGATTTTAGTGTCTTCTTAATCATCCGATAAAGAACAATGGCTTCTGCGGCAGGATAGATGTCATTCGAAGACTGGCACATGTTGACATGAGTATTTGGATGAACTTCTTCATATCCTTTTTTTCCAGTCAATATCTCGTTAGCTCTATTGGCTATGACTTCATTGACGTTCATATTTACGCCGGTGCCATGACTTCGCCAAATATTTACTGGGAATTGATCGGCAAATTTGCCTTCTATTATTTCCTGACAAGCTTGAACAATTGCTTTTGCTTTTTCCGGTTCCAAGGCTCCGATTTCTTCATTTGCAAGAGCGGCAGCCATTTTTACTTCCGCAACTGCTTGAATTACATGTGGGAGCTCATTGAACGTATGATCTGTGACATCGTAGTTCTGAGCACAGCGCACGGTTTGAATACCGTAATATGCGTCGTCCGGGACGGGTAAAGAGCCCAAAGAATCTTTTTCAATACGCATTTTTTGTTCCTATTAGAAAACGAAGTACGAAATAACTAACCCAATTAAGATTGAGCTGATGCAAGTTACAAAACCAGGAAGTTGGAAACTATGATTTAAAACGAAATTTCCAATTTTTGTTGTTCCGGAACGGTCAAAAGTAATAGCAGAAATTGCACTTCCTGTAGCAGGGAAGAAAAAGAGACCGTTTACAGCGGGAGCAAATGCAACAAGAGAACCTAATGGAAGACCCAAAGAGACACCCAAAGGCATAATTGACCGAGTTGTTGCTCCCTGGCTGAGAAGAAGAGCAGACATTACAAATATCATGACTGCAAATAAAATTGGGAACTCTCTGACGATACCGCCAAGATTGTCAACAATCATAGCCTTATGAGCCAAGAAGAAAGTGTCCGTCATCCAAGCAATACCAAAAATTGCAATGACTCCTGTGATACCTGCTGTGAAGACGCTACTTTTAGCAATATTTGCAGGCTTAAGTCCACATGTTGCAACCATTAAAAAAGAAGTTAAGAATGCAATAATTTCGATCGCATTTGGGATGGAAAGGAAAACTTCTTTTCCATTAATGAGCCAGTGAGGCATTAAAGACTTGACGCTGCCTAACAAAACAATTGAGGCGACTCCAAGAGCAAACAGTGTGACTGAAAGCAAAGCCTGTTTAGTAGGCTTGTAGTCACGAGATGCACCGGACCCTAAAGTAAGTTCACCTGACTGAATTAATTTTTGGAATTCAGGATCATTTTCTAATTCCAAGCCTTTCTTGTAAACACTGGCTGCACCAATCATGATTCCTAAGAAAATGGCAGGTACCAATACCATCATTATTTGGCCGAGAGAAACTCCTTGAGCGGCAAGAACGGCGAGAAGTGCAGCAGTTGAGGCAGAAACCGGTGAAGCAGAGATTCCGTGTTGACTGGCGATTAGAGCAATCGACATAGGTCTTTCTACTCTGATTTTGGCTTCTAACGCGACTTCACAAATCACCGGATAGACGGCCAGGGCTACGTAACTTGTGCCTGTAAAGACAGTGAAGAGGAACGTTACGATAGGCGCCATGAAAGTTATTCGGTTCGGATTTCTTCTTAAGAGTTTTTCAGCTAAATGCACTAAAAAATCAAGGCCTCCGGCTACTTGCAGACAGGCAGCCATTGCAGAGACGGCAATGATGATGAGAAGGACATTTACCGGTGGAGAAGCCGGTCTGAGTCCGAAGACAAAGACTAACAGGAAAAGGCCGACACCGCCGGCAAAACCCATTGCGACACCACTCTTTCTGGCTCCAATCATGATGCAAGCCAGGATGACAAAAGCTTGTATCCAAAACATAGTTATTCTCCTATGAGGGTTGAGGAAAGTTCTTTATTACTTTGCCAGGGGTAACAAAAAAATATAAGAAACATGAGTTCGGAGAATGCCTTACATTCCAACTATGACTAATTCATTGAAGTAAAACTTAATACAATGAAAAATGTTAAGCAGAGGATTTGTGGAGAACCAAATGTCTGATTTTGCAAATGCTTCAAATCTATTTCTTAATAAAGCGGCCCAAATCTTTTTGAGAGCCGCTCAAACGGGGAGCTTTACAAAGGCAGGAGAAACGTTTGGTTTAACACAAAGTGCAGTGTCCAGAATAATCGGCCATTGGGAGGAAGAGTGGGGCGTACCTCTGTTTGACCGAAACAGCAGGCCAATTAGACTGACCCCGGAAGGTCAAATTCTCAAGCAGGAGCTTGAGAAGTATATAAGTTCCTTTGGCAACCTTGCGCAGATTATCCGTCAGGAAAACAAACTTAAACCCGTTATTAAAATTGGTTGCTTAGAAAGCCTTAGCGTCGATTTGCTTCCCAGACTAATCATGGCACTCCGATATAAAACCAGACAATTAGTCTCTGTAGTCGGCACCTCAAACGTCCTGCATCAACAACTACTTCGCGGAGAATTAGATGTAATTTTCTCGAGCGATCCAACAGCGAGCCTTACAAGCTTAAAGAGGCAGAAGATTTTTCAGGAAGGAAGTTTGCTGGTATTACCTAAGAAATTTGAAAATTCCGAGTGTTGGAAGTCATGGGCGTCCATGAAGTTTTGTGGCTTGCCGTTTATCAAATATCATCACGCCAGCGGTGGAGGAAAACTAAATGAAGTGTTTTTTGATACATCAGGTATCTCGTTGACCCATCAATTAGAAGTTGATTGCAATAGCACAATGTTAGCGTTGATTAGCGAAGGTGTTGGATGGACGGTATCAAGAGCTTCTACCTTACTTCAAAATAAAGATTTCCTTGATAAAGTCGTTTACCGCCCAATGCCGCCTCCAACTCTTGTCAGAAAAGTTTACGTCATGGCCAGGAAAAATGAGCCTGAAATTCTTATGAATACTTTTATAGAAGAGGCCTGCAAAATTCTGAGCAACGATATCCTGGGACAATTAATATCTATTGCTCCCTGGATGAAGAATGAAATCTATGTACTTGATCCACGCGACAAGATCCTAAAGAATCTTGATGGTATGTACCTAGAGGATTCCTAATAAGAATATCAAAGATTCTTCGTTATCATCACAATCGAAAAGAATTTATAAAATCAAAGAAAATCTCATCCGGAGAATGAAAAATGAAAATATCCGGTCCTTTATTTGTTTTAATTGGTTCGTTGTGCTACAGCTTTTCAGGCACTATCCAGAGTTTTGCGCCGGAAGGGGCCACTCCTTTTACCATTACTGAATCCAGGATGTTAATCGGAGCTCTTGGATTAGCTTGTTTTTGTTGGGTTTCAAAGAAGTTTCCTAAATCTTTCTTTGATTTCAATTTTAAATATCTGTTGTCTGTTGCTCTTTGCCTTTATGGCTTCCAGTTATTGTTTTTCTCTTCTATTTTAGAAACCGGTGTTGCAGTCGGCACCGTTGCCGCTATCGGTTCTACTCCTATTTGGACCGCCATCATAGAGAAAATTTTCTATAACAAAAATCCATCCGGCATTTGGTACCTTGCTACATTTTTAGCCATTATCGGAATTGTTTTTTTGAATCTTGAGAACATGAATTCCTCGATTCACTGGATTTATCTCCTACTTCCACTCCTGGCAGGTCTTTGTTATGCAGGAGAGATCATTTTGGCTCCCAAGGCAATGGAAGGTGTTTCCTCGGAATCAGCAATGACTATAGTGATGCTGATGGTCGCTCTGATTAATGCACCAACTTTATTTTTATTTCCTCTCTCCTGGATTGCTTCACTTCATGGTTTAAGTTGTGTATTCGCTTTAGGTCTAATTACAGCTTCACTGGCCTTTGCTTTTTTCTTTACCGGAGTTAAGTATACGAGAGCAACGGTCGCCTCAACTTTGGGTCTGGCTGAGCCAATGGGCGCCGCGTGCTGGGGAATTTTTCTTTTGCATGAACCATATTCATTATGGACGATTTCAGGAATTCTACTGATTTTAGGTTCAATCTTGCTTTTAAGTCTGTTAGATAAACAGGCGGAGGGTTAATCAATTAAGAAGTAAAACTTCTACGTTCTAAAAGTTAGAGTTGATGTAGAGCTTTGTTTAACTTCAAGAGAAAGAAAGTTTTTATAAATCCGAACAAACCGTCCGTGCATCAAAAGGCTTGGAAGTTCTTGTGACAAAATTTTTAATTACTTGATATTGCAATAATAATTTGTGAGAATCTCCGACCAACTTGGAGAAAAAATGAAGAATTTTGCCGCTATTGACTTTGAAACAGCTAATCAATACCGTTCGAGCGTTTGCTCGATGGGACTCGTTATTGTCCGCGATGGTGAGATAGCCGATAAGTTTTATAGTCTGATTAAGCCGGCTCCTCACTTTTACACTCAATTTACAACACGTATTCATGGGCTAACCAAGTTTGATACGATGTTTTCCCCATTCTTTCCGGAAGTGTGGGCACAGGCCGCTCCGCTGATTGGAGAACTGCCACTGGTGGCTCACAATAGTCCTTTTGACGAAGGTTGTCTGAGAGCAGTTTTCGAACACTATGAAATGCAATATCCCGAGTACCGTTTCTACTGTACATGCAGAGCTTCCAGAAGAGTATTCGGTTATGAATTACCGAACCATAAATTGCATACAGTGGCCGACCGCTGTGGCTTTGATCTATTAAATCATCACCACGCGCTGGCTGACGCTGAAGCATGTGCTCACATTGCCTTAAAGATTTTGTAACGGTTAAATTTGTCAGAACGACATAACTTAATTTTCTTTTTCATTGTTGAGCGGACTTGAGTAACCCAGACCTCCTGCTAAAGCTACAGACAAAACGGTTCCAAGTCCTTTCTCGTGGTTTTGGTAGGCGGTCACGTTATTTGAGATTTCATCCTGTTCCTGTTTTTCTGAGTTTTCCAGCTCTATTTTTCTTTTATCGATATCTAAGGCCTGCTCTTTGACAGACTTCACAAAGCCATCGTTAATGGGTGCATGAAGAGGTCGAGCGGAAATTTCCTTTTGCTGATTTAAATCAGCATCGTTTTGTGAAAGGATTGATTCCTTTTCAGAATTCTTAAAGCCGAGATGTTCGGATACTTCATTGTTATCCAGTTGTCGCTGCGGGGAAGAGATCTGTCCTGAACCCATGTAATCCGGCGTTTCTGCTCTTTGTTTTGCCTCAGCTGCCGCCCGGATTCCTAAATCCTCACGGGTCGAACGGGTATGGAAAAGATTTTCCAAAGCACTTTCAGCGGAATGCCCCCTGCTAAGAAGAGAGTTCATCACCTGAATATCATGGTTGACGGTGCTGGTGTCACTTCCGGTTTCGGAAGAAGAGAGGCCTTGACTTACCTGAGAAGAACGGGTTAACTGACTGTTCTTAGCATTGGATAGTGCGAAGGCTTTGTCCAAGGACGCAGAAAAATTCTGTGCCATAGACTTTACCTTGGAATCAGACGTCGATTGTGCAATCTGCTGAGCAGCTGATTTTAGTTCTGAGTAGGCCTGAGAGCGTTGTTTTGCGGTTGCGGCCGTATTCGCTCCGGTTGCAGTATCAATTAAGTTCTGAGCGGTTGTTGTTTTAAGTCCGGCTTCAACACCTGCAAGTTCTCCGGCGATGGAACCTATTGAACGCAAGGTTCCGGTTCTTTGTTGCGCATTATTGTCTGCGGGACCAGCCGGTGCCTGCGCTCCATTTAATCCCAGAGTTTGGGAGTTTAGTGCAGCGGTAAGAGCCTCTGCAGGTCCGTTTTGGCTGTCTCCAAGGCCTTTGCCACCTCCGACAGCAACGCCTGCTGCTGTATTAACGCTTAAGTTCTGAGATGTTGAAAGTCCTGAGCTGGCCGTGTGGCTTTGGGCAGATGAGTAAGAAACGTTTGCTGAAGTTTGTCCTGTTAAGGACTGAGCACTGGTGTGAGTATCGGTTAACTGTCTGTTCAAAGCATTTACAAAGCTGACGGCCGAGGAGTCAGACGAATTAGCACTGCGTGACAATGTCAGATTTGTCACATCGGCTCTGGTCAGAGAGCTCGTCTGAACAGAACTGTTCGTTCTCGAGCCTGCCAGTTGGATTGATGAAGATGAGGAAACTCCTAAATCAACACCTGTTCTTGACATCCCTGTCACGTGATTATCACCGTCACGAGTGACAGTACCGTATCCGGTCGTCATTTTGCTGGCATAAGGGTCAGAATACGAGGCAGACAGATCATTTTTGTTTCCTGAAACCGAATTAACTGCAGTATTTCCGGAAGAGAGATTTCCTGACGAAAAATTACCTGCAGAGATTTGGCCGGACAAAGCCTGGGAAGCCCCTTGAGAAGGGGCCATCAGACCTCCAATCATGGCAACAGCTGCATGGTCACTGGCTTTGGCAATGGCCAGAGCCAACATCGGAATAGCAATCATCAGATATCCTGCGATTGCCTGTGAGCTTGCTCCTGTCTGTCTTATCAGGTCAACTGCCATCAGAGAATTCCCTCCGTACTCGGCAATGATTCTGTTCATCGGGTTAGCATCGACTGTGATTAGAAGGTAATTGGTTACAGCGTAGAGAGGTGCCCAGAGTTGAACCCAAATAATCAAAACAAAGAAGGAGCGGAAAATAAGCCCTGCCTGACTACCTGCGGCAATCAGCAAAATGAATACCAACGGAAAAGACGCGATGATGACAAATTCGACACAGTTTCTGATTTTTGGAAGAGCTGCTTTGGCTACTTCGCTCATGGTCCGGTAGCTGATTTCTCCGGCCAGATTGGCCTGAGCTTTGGAAAGGTTCGTTGCCATGAGTAACGGTGAGGCCGAGTGCTTTGCAATGGAGGAGATGCCGTCAGGGACTGCCTGAATCATGACTGAGTGTTTGAGAGAGGCATCTAATGATCGTGTAAGACCTAATAAAAGCGTTTCGACATGCGGAAGGCTTGCCACAATAGTTTGAGCGGGATCCATTCTGTCCGGCACAAGAATGGTTCCTAATTTCTTTTTGATGGCATCGAGCTCTGAAGTCTGAAGATGGTTATCGAGATCCTGGGCAGCATCTGGGCATGCGCGAACATTACCATGACGGTCGATAGAGTTTCTGGCCGGATTTAACCAGCCCGAAGAAACTATCAGTGACCAGATGTCCGAACTATGGGCCAGTTCACTGACTTTATCTGGATAATCAATTAATTCAGGTGTTACACAATCGGCAACGAAGCGAGACACCATTTGACGGCCGTCCGGTGTGACTGCTCCGATGCTTTGAAGGACGGAAACGGCTCTTTGCGGATAAACCATGCCGAATTTAGAGAACTTTTCTGCTTCCGGAAGTGCAAATGCACTTTCGAAGCCCGACGTCAGAAAGTGACCGATTTTAGAGGAGGTTGCCGCGAAAAATCCGATACCAAACGGAACGTTGTTAACCACGTGGACAGTGCCTGCCCGTTCGTCATGGATTGAGAGGTCAACTTTCGGAATGAGCAAGACGGAATAAAAGAGGACGGCGGCAAAAAGAAACGTTTTAGCAGACATGCCCTGCCATTTGAAAAGGGCTGTCGTTAAAGTAATCAAGAAACCGGCCAACACGGCACTTTTTATCAGTCCCTGATAAGACGGGCCGGATGTAATCGCCACGATGGCTTCAAACAGATCACGGATTTGACCGCCGTTCCAGTAAGCAAAATAATCGAGTACCATCAGTGTTTATCTCCGAATGACAAATTAGCGGCTAAGTCGGCTGCGAGAGCACCTTTGACACTTTTTTCGAGATGTTCAATCTGTGTAATAAAGCTGTGAGCTCGGGTCATTTGCTGGAAAACAGCATCACTTCTTCTCGATAGATCAGCTCTAACTTCAGAAATCCGGTATTCGATCTGTTTAAGATGATCTTCTGCGATTTTGCCGGTCTGAGCGGCCGAAGATGAGGCGGCTGCTGATTTAATATCCAGGGCAAGTTTATCCATTGCGCGGATGATGGCTTCATAAGCAGCCGCTTCGACGTAGACTGCAAGGATGTCTTGAGAGAAACCAAGATAACGCTTCGAAGTCGTCGCGTTAATCAAAGGAATCAACGGAATGGTCGATGAGGTCGCCAAAAGCAGTAACTGATCCTTGGTGATGAGTTCAGGATTACGTTCCAGGATAGAAAGCCGATAGTTAGAGGCGGCCTGCATGAAGAGGTGAGGCAGATTCACATCGTCTAAAGCGGTTTTGATCACGGTCAGACATTTTTCTTCATCGTCCTTGTCACACTTTAAGCGGTAGGCTTCCGACTCTAAAGCCGGAGAGTCAGTGCGGCCGAACATGAAATCGACGAGATTTTGGCCGGCGACCGGAATTGCACGCGTAACAGTGTCTTCACCGGATCCTTCATTGACATAGATGACGGTACCCACAAGCGTCATCATCAGTTCTCTTAATTCTTTGTTGTAGCTGGTAGCAAAGGAACCTCCGGATAGAAGCGCCCATGTCAGATTGAGCTCGGGTGCATCAACAACTGAACCGCCGGAGTCTTTTTGTTCAGGAGCGTTGCTAACAATGGCGGCTCCGTCAGTCCGGGTCTTTGCATTGGCTTCGGATTCGTCGGAGACAATTCCGGTAGAGCGCAGGAAACTTCTGGCATCAAAAGAAGTTTTTTCCAGGAACTGTTGGGCTCCAGTCATTTTTAAAAGGTTTTGTCCAGCTGTGCAGGAGTCCTGGAACATATTAGTGTACTGACGGATTAAATCGCGGAAGCTGGTGACCTGTTCATTTAAATCCGGAGCCAGAGACTGAAGAGCTAATTGGAATGCCAGACCGGGAAGGGCCGTTCCGACGTTTCTTAAAAAAGCCACGAATTCCTCACGGCTTGGAATACCAAAAGCTCCCAGGAAGATATCAATTCCTCCGCATCCTGCCGAAAGAGAAGGAGGTGTGAAGTAAAACGCATTGAAATCCTTTCTTGGGGCCCTGTAGACGAAACCGCCCCCTGTGACCGTATTCATTGAGTTGGACTGGTAGACACCGGCCGAGGTCAAATTTCCCTGGTAGGAACCAGCCGAGGAGTAAAAATCTTTCATGAAACCGGCCTCAACAGGAGACAGAAGACATGAAGCCAAGGTGGCAGATGCTAAAAGTTTAGTAAGACGCGAGAATTTCATGATTAAGATTTACGGATTTAAAGAAACGGTTTGGGAAGTGGTGGTATCAGCCAAAGAGGCGCCTCCAAAGAGAGAGTCGCCCGGATTTTTAGTCGCAAGAAGAACAATTCTTGAAATCATGTCTTCCAAGGCCAGTACACCGGACGAAATCAGATGACTTTCTGTCTGAGAACGGTTAACCATAAAAAGAGCTGGTACCTGTTCGATGCCCATACCATCGGTTAATAGCTTACCAATGCCGTTATCAGAGAGGGCGTCCGGAAAAATTTCACTGGTAGAACCATCCAAGGAAATTGCCAGAATCTCGAAGCCATAATCCGAGGCTAATTTTTTAATCAGAGGACTTTGTAAATGACAAAACCGGCAAGTGTCACGGAAGAAGTAAACAAGTCCCCATTCTTTGGATAAGAGCTTAATATCAGACTGTCTTATCTGATTGCGTTGAGCTTTTAAGTCAACCTGGGCGAAGTTGGCCGCAGGATTACGGGTTGTAAAGTCAAACGAAGGATTTTGCCAAAGGACTCTTCGCCACTGGTCAGCAAAAAGAGCAGATTTTTCCTGGACGAAGTGATTGGCTTCCAGATAGCTTTTCATGTTCTCTTCAGTGGGGCTCATGATGGCTAGATTCAATCTGCGTTCTCGTTCTTCTTTTACCGCTTCTAACGTTGGTAAATCTTTTAGTTCAGGAGCTTTAAATTTGGAAGGTGTTTTTTCTTTATCGGCCGGATAATAGAGAAAGCCACGGTCTTCGGATTTCCAGACATCTTCCTGCCAGAAATTGGCGGAAGCATGACTGCTTAAAAAGAAAATCTGAGTCGAAAGTGCAACAAGCAATGGAGATAGAAAGTTTTTCATCGTATTCAGTAAAGATTATTTATTTGGTTTTGGAAGCCTAGGTCTGCCGGTGAAATCAGGATTCACGACACCGGCCGTGCCTTGTCCGGGTGCTACGTAACCGCCGAGGTTGTTTCCGATAAGACGGTTGAAATGAGTTTGTCCACGGTCAACTGCCGCTTCTTTATTTAATTCAGCTTTGGCTTTGATTTCTGCTTCAAATTCACCGAGATCCATGGATTCAAAATCAAGTGCTTCAAGTTCTTCAACCGTAAAGCCCGAGCAGTCCGGTGATTTGGCGGATCCCCAGGATTTGCCGGTCTGCAGGCGTCCCTGTTCCTGGATAATTCTGGCTAAGCGGGAGTTAAAACAACAGTAAGACTGAGAGTGTTCGATACATCCGAACTTTTCTCCCTTGGAGCAGTAAGTTCCAACGTATGTACAGAGGTTTTGTCCTTTTTTCAGCATTAAAGCCTGTTCAGAAGGTTCACACTGCAGAAAATCCATGGCGATTTGGAATGCCACTGTCAGAGCAAATGAGGTCGGGTCAAAGGTGAAGTACATTGTTCCGCCCTGCAAGGTCATCCCAAATCCATAAAAGGATAGGGACGGGTTATAAACACCGGTTGTGGCGTTACCGTAAAGTGCGGTCAACAAACCTGACGTGGCATCGGAGGCTGACAACACGTCATAGACATACGGGCTGCCGACATATTTAATTGCTTCAACGGTGGCTTCCCCGGCAAAGGAAATTGCCTTACCAAAAGCATCTGAATTTGCCGATCCTGATTTAACTTTAGTGTCACAGCAGGAAAAACCCAGAATCTTTTTTGTGCAACGGTCAGACTGCCCCTTGAAGAACTGGTTGCCGTCAAAGTCACCATAAACCGACCCTTGGCGTGCGATTTCGAGAATGGTCAGGACATAGGAAAAATCTTTATCGGACGGCTCAGGTTCTCCGCAAAGACCATCCAGACATTCACTTGGCCGGCAAATGACTTCTGTGGTCGAAGAGGCTTCTTTTTCTTCACAGCGGTAAGTATGAGAAGTGGTCAGGCACTTACCTGACTCGTCCTGATAGAGACAAGTGCTTTCGGCTTTGACGCATTTTTTGTTGCTTTCAAGAGCGTCACAGTTGGTTGAAGGACCGTTATTGGCTCCGCAGATGTAAGTCGTTTCGTATTTCCAGCAATCTTTTTCAATGATTTGTCCGTTGATTTCCTTTGGGCCGCCGGGTTCCACGCAAATGGTTTTGAATGGAATGCAGGCCGGATTGTTTTCAATGGGAGAGCATGTTTCTGACCATTGAATGCCTCCAATCACAGTGTTGGAGGTAATTTCATCTGCATCTCCGGGTTCGATTGGCTTGTCGGAAGTACAGAGGAATTCTTTTTCATAGGCGTAGCATTTCAGACCGACTTTGTCGATGCATTTTGAACTTTGTTGCTGACAGACCGAGAGGTGTTCAATGGCAGAACAGGAGTTTTCATTAAGGGTTTCGGTACAACGGTACTGATGAGTTTCTTCCCAACAGTCTGCTGTGACGGGTACTCCGTTGATGATTTTAGTGCCTCCTTCCTCAGTGCATTCTGAAGAAAGCCATTTGCAGGACATTCCGGCCGTTGCATTGTCACAAGTTAAGGTATTAAAGCCGGGTTCAGACGGTGCTCCTTCCGGGGTGATGTAGTCCCCCTGAATAATGCCTTCGTTAACACAGCGGTATTGTTTTTGGAATTGTACACATCCGGCAGGTCCTTCCTTTATACAGACGGGTTCTCCGATAGGAGTACAGCCGGGTGCTGCCTGCAACGTCTGACAGGAGTTCGAAACTCCGGATGAAGCGCATGCCCAGTCCTGTTCGTATTTCCAGCAGTCTTTATAGACCGATACTCCGTTAATGACCTTTACTGCACCCGGTTCAACACAACGTTGAGCTGCCAGATAACATTCTTTGTTATCCATAAAAGAATTACAGGACGAGGTGTCCTGACCGGTGATGACGGTATGAGTAGAATTGATGTGAACAATGTTTGCATCATCGACTTCATCCGAGCAGGACCATCTTTCTTTCCAGCGAAGGCAGGAACCGGTCAGATCAGAGGATTCACAATCTTTAGAGGTGACTTTGCAGCCGGACGATTTTTCCAGAGCTGCACAGTAATTGAGTTCAAACTTTTCATTACAGGAGCGCATGAACTGATAGTTCCAGCATTCACGGAATACTTCCACGCCATCAATAAATTTTGAACCGGGACCGTCGACACAAACGTATTCTCCGTCCGTGCAGTTTTTGACAGAGGCGTATGAAGAATTGATAAAGGCTAATAGTGCCAAAGAAAGGAGTAATAAACGTTTCATCTCAATATTCCACCGTCGCGCCTTCATCAAGCTCGCACGTCATTTTCCATTGATCGATTTGAGAAGTCAGAGAGTATTTCTGATAACCGAATACTTTCGAAAGAGAGCCCGAGTAAACAAACTGATTTTTATTTTTGTAGAAGATTTCCATTTTGACATCGGTTGTGCAGGTCGAACCAATACAGGACGTTTTTCCGGTCCAACGGCCCCTGCAGTTAGAAAACTCCCGTTCTTCACTGAAATTTAATGCTTTGACATCGAAAGCAAAATTAGCGGCATTTTTTACATTGGTTTCGATACGAATAGTGGGTACTTCATCTTTTGAACAGGCGTAGCGAAGTTTTACGATATCGCCGCCGTTACAGTCGTCTGATCCAAGACCGGAGTGATCTTCCGAAAGTGCTTCCTGATACTTGCCTTCTTCACAACCGGGCGTGCCTACAACCGATAGGACTTTATTGCAGCGGTAAGTTTTGGCCTGCACCGACTGACGGCTACATTCATAGACATGCTTGGCATTCACATCGGCTGAAATTCCGACCTGACAGGAAGCACGGGGTGCCTCCAAGCAGATGTAATTCTGAATTGAAGCTACGTAAGGGTTGGAACAGGTGATATTTTTGACTGCACCGGTGCGTTTAATACAGGAAAACAACGTTGTAATTTCGAGTTTTTCCGCCCATCCGGAGAAACATTGTTCGGTCGTGACAGAATTGGATTCCTCACATGTTGCATATTCATACTGAGGGGGAATTTCTGTTGTGATAGTTTCACAGGTGACAGAGGAGTCCTCTGAAATGTCAGGATGAGGCTTTTGAGCGCCGCTAATGACTTCATCACGGTTATTTAATAAATCGTCGAATTCGGATTCCGGCCATGACGGACGGGAGTTTGTGTCGTAAATGACCTGAACCGCACGACAGTCCATACTACTTTTATCCAAACAGCCGTCAGCCTTCACTTTTCCGGGTGCCAACAAATCTCCTTGTCCTTTATTAAAAAGGGCCGTTTGTTCGCTGACATCGCTTCCATATCCGGGAACCGTCCCGGCGGAAGAAGATTCTGAAAGAATGTCTTTAATGGATACCCCGGCGGCCGTATCAGAGGCTGCTTCCATGGCTTCATTTTTGTTCATTTGTTGTGAAGGTTGGGTGAGCGCATGCAGGGGAAAAGCAATCGTTGTCAAAACGGCACCGGCTACAAGAGAGGATTTTGCTGCTCTAGAAATCAATGAGTGCATTGTCTTTTACATCCTATTTCCGAGGCGACTACGAATGTTTCTTGCTTCGTCACCGATGACATCGTCTCTGCGTGTCAGAGAATCCAACATGTACCCAAGCGTGACATCTCCTAAAACCACAGCGGCTTCTGACGGAGCTGACCCTGTATCTGTGCACGCCGATTGGTTCAAAGAGGAAGATGCAGAAGGATCTTTGACTTTCTGCTTACGGATAATTAAAGCCGGGACTTCTGAGACGGAATATTCTTTAAAGATTTCAGGATTTATTTCAACTGAGGCGCCAAGTTCAATGAGGTAATTAAAGGGCTGCAAGCTCTCCGGGTTAAGTAACGGTTTACTTGTTTTTGTGTTATCAGCAGGAACACCTCTAAAAACCAATGGGATGCCGGCATCTTTGGCATCGGTAGCCAGCCGTTTAAGACCTGCCTGGGGCATCGAAAGGGATACCAGAAGGTATGCTTCCATTCTCTGAGTGTTCAGAATCTCCTGTTTTAGCGACTCTGCATTTGTGAGAACATCATCGATGGTCAGAATCTGAGTGGGTGAACCCGAGTTGTTTGTTTGACTGTCCAAACCTACGTGTGCATTGGCACACGCTGTTGCGGCCAAAATAGACAAGACAGCTACGAGAGAGTTTAAAAAAGAAATTTTCATTTGATTATTTCCTATGAACCGGAGATGCCGGATCCTTGGCAACAGTCGCGTTTGCGATATATGAGATAGGCAGCATCTTCACCACCGGAGGCCCAGGTTTTGCCTGAAGACCAAAGGGCGGTTGAAGCTCCGATTGGGTAACAGCAACGTCCGTCGACTTTTGAGGTGGTTCTTGACGGATAGACCATTTGGGTTCTGTAAACCGATTTATCCATAATCGGTTCCAAGTACGGACCACATTGGCCTTTTTTACCGTAAGCTGCCCATTGAAGACCCTGACGGTGTAATTTCATCAGGAAACGGGTCACCAAAAGCGAAGAGGCCTGAGGGAGATGGACATGAGAAGCTACCCATCCAGTCAGAGGAAAGACGTTGCCGTTACACCCGGCACACCAATAAAGCTCAGAGGAAGGGAGCGACGTGGTGCTTGCAACGCAATCGGCTGCACAAGCTGCCTGAGCCGGAATATTTGCAAAAAGACTGACATCAGGATTTAAGAAAAAAGTAGTTACTGAGTCATCCCAAAGCGGATCAAGTTCGGTCATGTAGGCTAAGTCCCACGCGGATTGTTCCAGACAATCGGTATCAAGCAGAACTTCCAGGACAAACAGCCATGGCGTGAAGTACCAATGCACCTGGTAGAACGAAGTTCTGCCTGATGCGGCTGTTTTGGACGGCGTTCTTCCGTGTGCAGGAGCGCGGATACCAACATCCAGGTCGAGACCGCCGAGCGATGGAAAGCAGTAAGGCTGACGTACGACTTCAGCTGTTCTCAGAGGCTCCCAGAATGACATGTTCATTCCAACCGTGATATTGGCACCGGACATACAGGCACAAAAGGTATCCGCATCGGTTTTTGGATCCGGATTTTTACCTGAAGCCAAGGTGACTCCACCGAGTTTGATGGGGAAAATACAGCTCCAGCAGACATCAGTGACCGGATTAATAATTTTGCCCCGGCAGGAGGCTTCTGCCGGCGAATTCAAAAGCAGTGATGTCAGGAGAACGAATAAACAAACAAATGATTTAAACATGATTAAAGGATTTCTGAGAGGTGTTCACTTACTTCGTCAGGAGGAAATTCCATTCCCGAAGGACCGTTATGGCCGTTAAATAAAACAGCAGGAGTGGCAGATACTCCAAACACACGGGTTAAGCCTCCACCCTGATCAAAAAATATTCTGCGTTTTAGTTTTCGGCTGATTTCAGGAATAGAACCTGCTGTTAAAACCACGCGGGTATTTGAAAAAGAGTGAGTGATCACTCTTGCGGCCTCGATTTCCCGGTCATCTGTTCCGTCAATAAAAATCAAAACCCCGGAAAGTTTAGGAAGTTCGACTTGGGAGGCCTGTCTTAAGAGCGATTCCGGAAGAGTCTCCGGTATGGAAGGCTCTAATAACCAGAGACGTTTGTTTGTGGATTTTGAAAGATTTTCAACAGGTAACGGATTTTGAAAACGATCAGAAAGTATTTTCTTCTGTTCTTCAAAACGCTTTTGATAAGAGGCGTCTGCCTTCATGGTATTGAGCCTGTTCATAAATAATTCAAGAATGTCAGGCTCAGAAATCTTGTAAGTCGGTCCTAAAGGTTTCGGACGGTAGACGGATGTGGCAACGTTAGAGGGGGTTTCTTCCGTACAACCTTTTACGGGTTCCGGCTGAGTTTTTTCCTGTGGGGCGGAACTATAAACATCGATTCCTCTGATTTCCAGACCGGCGTGCGTAAATGCTGCAAAAGAACTTACAGCAATAGCCAAAGAAGCGATAAGACAAACGTGAAAAACTTTCATGAGTCAAGTCCAACTAAAAAATGGGATGGGCTTTTCCGATAAACCGGCAACGGTTAATAGGACCGAATTGGATATAACGGGAATCAAACGAATCAGGATGAGTTCCGACCACAAAGTAATCATCGTCAGCCAAAACCTGGGGTTCAGCTGGTACTAAAGGTTCATTTTTTAGGGAGAAGGCTTTGGCAGAAGCAACTTTTACGCCTTCACAGAAGAAATCTTTGCCGAAGCGATCCAGCTTTTCTCCGGGCAAACAAACAACTTTTTTGACAAACGGCATTTCATGTCCGGCGGTTGCCTTTTTAGGCGGATAGAACGCGATGTAATCTCCACGGGCAACATCCTTTTTACCAAGTTCAATGAAGAAAAAGGTTTGAGGCAGGGAATTGGTGTAGTTGTAAACCAGTCTCCAATGATGAGTGGCAATAACGGCCAACAACAGGACCAATAACCAGATCCAGCCGTATTTAGCGTAATAGCGTGTGATTCCTAAGAAAAAACGCATGGCGTTATGACGAAGGTTCATCGAAGAGAGTCCTTTGAAAAATGTAGAGATTTCATGCGCTCGTTCATCACAGCCTCAGCTCCGGCTATCGTGATCTCATCCATACCAAGACGATCCAGGAGCTCCTGAGTTAAGTCAGGAAGTTTTGAAGGAGTAATAACGGCTGAGGAAACCAAGAGGGTGCAGTCACAGTTTGCCTGTAAGGATTCAATCTCTGATTTCAGACGTACGGCAAATACTTTTGCTTCGACGGACAACTCTTCCGGATTTAAGTTTTTAGAGGCTAACACGGATTCATTGACAGCCACGATTTTGTTGAGGTTAATGGTTGCCAAAGACGGTTTACTTTCATTCGATAAAAGAATGAAAGCGGTTAAAGCCGTAATTACAGCCCAGAGCACGGCCATTAATGCATAGATGATAAAGGATGGGTATTTCATACTGATTATTGTTTGCTAATCTGACGGTCGAGAAGAACTTTTTCGATGGCTTCATGGGTAGAGAAACCGCGAATACGATAAAAGTTAATTGCTTCAATATCATTCGGATGTGAACTTGTCATGAGAAGAGAGTAAGGATCCAGGAGAAGACGGTTGACCGACGGAGGCTGATCACCGATTCTGACGAATACTTCTGAATAAACTCCGGCTACCGTGGTTAAAGATTCCAGCATGGATAACTGAGCAGCATCCATTGCCAGTTGCCCCTTCCTTTTAAGCTGTTCAAGAGCTTCGGACTTCTGTCTGAGAATAAACAGGCAGTCAGAGTTTTCCAGAGCGGCTCTGGCCGTTTCACTTTTCCAGTAATCGGAAGGGGACTGAGTAGCTGTAAAGAAAGAGCCTTTGTATTTTCTAGCCCTTCGGTAGCCTTCTTCAATGAATTTGCCGGAATGGCCTTTCCCCATCAAATCCCAAGCTTCATCGATAATAACGAGTTTGGCTTCATGCCGTGGACCATGCTTCATTTCATTGTCGATAAGACACATCAGGAGCATTAGGATCACAGACTGAAGCGGCTTTTTGGATTTCAATTGCTCCAATTCCAACACCACGAATTTATTATCAAAACGGATGTTGGCAGGACCATCAAAGAAGGTTCCGTATGCTCCGCCTCTACAAAAAGGTGTTAACTGGACTCCCATATCAGAAACACGCGGATCATTTAAACGGTTTTGTTCTTCGTGGTTTAGACTGTCATAAAAAAGGCGCCACTGAGAATCATTGGGTCTGGGTTTTGAACCTCCGATTCTGCCGTTATGGATTAAGGATTCCGACAGGTCGGTCACTGTCGGAAGGGTGCCAGCCTGTCGGGCAGACTCCCAGACATAACGGAAATGTACTGCCAGATGAGAAATCTGTAGATCGTCTAACGGACAAGACGGAGAGACCATCTGAGCGATTACCGGCAATAAAAAAGACAAGTCCTTGTCAATATCCTCAATAAGGGAGAACGGATTTAAGCAGTCGTAGCTTCCGTCCTCATGCGGCTTATCAGAAAAGTCGATGTACTGTCCGCCAAGAATGGAAGAAAGTTTTTCGTAAGAGCGTCCGTCATCAATAATCCAGACACGGCCTCCTGTGCGTAAATTACCGGTTGCCAGCTCATTTAAGAACACGCTTTTGCCGGAACCGGAAGCTCCGATGACAGCTCCGTTGTAATTACCGTTGAGGTTAGCAAAAGGATTAACGGAAAGGATCTGTCCGCGGCGGCTGATGAGGTTAATAACAGGTGTCGGGGTCTGTCTTCCCGGAAGTGCAGGAGTGCCTTTCCAGTCGGCAATGATAGGCAACATGTTGGCAGCATTTGCGGCGGTTTTCGTTGAAGATCTCTGAGCTAATTTGATATCGGCCGTCAGAAGAGGACCTGCTGTCATTGGTAATGAACCCAACAGTCCCTGTAACTGCATAAAATCATCGACGATAAGTTCCAGTCCCACTTCATGAAAGATTGCTCTTGCCGTTTCGATGGCCTGTCGTTTTTGTTGCGGTTCCGGAAAAAGAAGAATCTGGTTGCTCATACGAACTAAACCGCCACCTCCTTCGAATGCTTCATTGGCTAATCGCCAGTCTTCAGCTTCCTTACTCAGGACGGGAATAAATTTGGAGATTTCTGTTGTCGAAATTTGCTCTGCCCGGGCGCTTTTTAGTTGTGCAGCTGCTTTTGAAGACTCGAAGTTCGGTACAGATACCAAAGTTGTAATGAGATAAGGGCAGGGATAAGACGCACCTGAGCCTTTGGGAGAACCGGTCAGACCATTGATTTTATGAAGAGGAAATTCTTTAGGATAACCACGGACGCTCATGCTCACAGCGGAAATGCGGTCATCCGAATCCAGGGAATGAAACAGAATTTCGTTTTCTCTAATATCGATTCGAGTATCGTTTTTTACAATCTGGGTCCGCGGTTCTGCGTACCGGTCATGAGTGCCCGGAAACCAGGATTCATCGAGAAACTTATGCGGATTTAAAAGCTGGGAGAGGGTATTAATTAATACCGCCTCATTCCAGCACCACGGTTCCAAATGCCACTGGTTCAGAAGAGCGATGTGGCTCTCCCGGATAGAGCGGACAGATTCCCGTACGGCAGCATCGAACGGGTCATAGGCGGGGATGATGACAGAGACCCAGCAACGGAAATTTCTGATTCTGGAGTTCATCTGCGGAAGAGGATTCTGAAAGGATCCTTTCTGCAGAAAACGGGCCCGGGACTCGGAGACAGCGTGCATTAAGCGGATTTGTTCGAGTCTTTTCCCATCATCGGTTTCCTGAGGCTGAACGTTCGATGCGGTGATTAAATCAGTCAAAGGTTTGATGAAAGGAGAAGCAAACAAACTGACCTGAATACCGGTGTTTTCAGGGACTCCATGTCCGAATAAATGCATCAGGCTTTTTGCCATGACCGGAGATGTTCCGGTCTGCGGATTAATTTCAATGACGTAACCTAATCCCTCAAAATTGTTAAAGGACGGTCCGGCAATTGCACAAAGATTATCGTGCTCATCGAAGTGAGCATAAGGAAGCACAGAGGAGAATCTGTCGATACACATGGCCGAGCCTTTACGCGGCTCCATTTCTGAATCATCCTTTGAAAAATTGGAGACAAAAGAAAACCCAAACTTTTGTGAGAGTCTTTCTTTGAGATTTTTCAGAACAGATTGTTTAAGAGGTTTGGTCATTATGATTTCTGGTTTTGTAATACGTTAAGAAGATTGGTTTTCTTCGGTGTCTCAACCGGTTTTTCTGAGTTATCAGAAAGAGGATGAACTGGGCGGTAGGGACTTCTTGGTTTGGCTAATTCTCCGATGGTCGGTTGTGTCCAACCTGCCTCAATGACTTTGACGTACATGTAGCGCTGGTCATGGAGGTCGCCGTCAGCATCCGTAAAAGGAGCCATCCAGACTCTGAAAATCGTTTCCGGTTTTCTCCAGGGTGTGGCCGGGGCGATCACAGCAAACTGAGGATTTTTTGAAACGGTATTATTTTTAGAATTTAATAAGCTCTCTTCTTTTGCGAGAGCTTCCGTAGCAGAGATGATTTTTCCGGGGCCGGAAGGTGCATTAGCCAAGGCTTCCCGGTTAGATTCAAAGAACGGCTGAAGACCTTCAGCAGAAGACTGATCGGAAATAAAATTAGTGGCGGTATCTGCAGTCAGCGTTTGTTCTTTGTTACCGCCGGTATAAACCTCGGAAATGTTTCGGCAGGAAGGCTGTCCTGATACATCAGAACAGGAAAAATCGGTGCCGGCATTGGAAAATCCGGTCAAAGAGCCGCAACCGGATAAGGCCGAAACCGCCAGAACGGACAGACCTAAAAGCGACTTTTTAAGCATTTGGAGTCGCTCCTTTGCCCGCGTTAATAAACTCTTCAAGTTTGTCAGCAGGAAGAGCACCTGCGGTTCTGTCCCCGGCTTCATTAAAGATGGTGGGAGTGCCTGCGATGCCGTTTTCAGCCGCTAACTTCAGAATTGACTCAACAGGAGAGGAACAGATAGGATTGTTCTTAACAGTCCTGATAGCACTGCCTTTTAAAACATTTGCTAATTCTTTAACACTGTCAGAGGAGCACCAGATCGCATCTGATTTTGCCTTAGCTTCCGGATGGATAGATGTCAGAGGAAATAAAAAGGTGTATACCGTAATATCCGTCAGACCTTCCAAAGTCTGAGCCAATTTTCTTGAATAAGGACAATCGACATCTGTAAAGACCACTAATTTACGTCTTCCGTTTCCTTTGACTTCCTTGATCGCATTTTCCAAAGGCAGTCTATTGATATCGATACGACGGATATCCCTGATTCTTTTGTCCGTTAAGTCAAGACCTTTTTCCATATCAAGAAGACGGCCGGAAAACAGGAATCTGGCTGATTTATCAAAGTAAATCACTTCTTTGGCAACAGCGGCCTCAAAGATGCCCGGTACTGGCGTAAGAGAGAACTCCTTGACTTTAGTTTTTGGATAACGTTCTTTGAAGTTAGAAGAAGCCTGCTTTAACTCATCTGAGGGATTAAATCCGGCCACAGAGGAGGTTTTCAGAAGAGAACTCTCTATGTTCCCAAAAGAAGCCGGAGCGGTTTTTGCGACAACCTTTGTTTGCCCTGCGGACGTTTGAACGGAGGTTACAGCAGGATTGCCGCAGGCACCGGATGCAACTGCCTGGGTGGGGCTCAATATTGAAAGAAGCGCAGTAAAAATAATGGTTTTGTTCATAGTCGGTAAATGGATTTATTTAGATAAACGTTCGATGGATAGACCCTGAGAGATAACGATTTCGACATTGCGTCCTGAATCAACTTCGAGAACGGGGAACATGTCGCTGGCCAACTTCAGGTAGTAATCCGTGATTCTGTCCATGGCGTGTGAGGTGCCTTCTCCAAGACCGGCCCGCCAGGGATTTTTAACAGTGGTTGAGACGGTTCCGGTTATCGAGGTAGTGGAATCTTCGGCAGCCAAAGAGACCGCTTTACCAAGACCGGAAAGTGTTCCGGTAAAGAGAGCGTTGGCAATGGCCTGCCCCGATTTGGTTACCAGTCTGGCGCGAAGTCCTGTTTTACCGTCTTCTCCGGAAACATATCCCTGAATTTTGGTATCGACAGCGCCACCGTTTTCGTCAATACAGGAAAGACGGTCAAGACGGACAAGGACGCGTTCACTGGCTAATTCACCGGTCGCATTTGCTGTGACAAAGCATCTTTTAATGCCTGAACGGTAAAGATTAGGCATGACCGCCGCATCAGTCAGCTCCAAAAGAATCGGAACGGGATTGCCGGAACCTTGGCCGCGGGTCGGCGCAATTGCTCCGTTGAGTAACCTGGCTCGGGCAAAAGTTCCGCTCGGCAAATAAGTCATCGCAGAGGGTTTCATGTTTTCTTCAGGCTTTTGTCCGAAAACAGAAGAAGCTTCCGGTTTCTTAGACACATCAGTAATGACAATCCGTGATAAGCGGACGGAAGGATTTGGATTACTATTCATAGCGGCTTGTCTTTGGCGTGTAGTTGCCTGGCCGGAAGTAAAACCACGGTTTAAATTAGGAGCATTTTTACCAATGACATTTTGCGAACCGGTTCCGTTTAAGGCTTCGGCAGGCGGCCAACCCTCCCGGGAAAGAGAAGTTGAAGATGATTTTTCCGGCGAAGAATTGTTTTCTGCCAATTTTTGGTTAACCTGATCTTTTAACCGTTGGATCTCTTTGTTAAGTCTGGCTTCTCTGGAGGCAGAATCACGCACTGATTCTTCAAGACTTCTTAAACGGTCGTCATACATGGCTTTATAGCGTTCGATATCAGCTTCCTTTGGAGTGACATCAAATTTTGTGGGTGTCTCTTTGCGCTCTTTGGCAGGAGAATCTTTTTCTGTAAACCACAATGCCGAAAAGACAACGACAGAAGCTGCTGTAAAAATCAGAATTAACTTTTTCCACTGATTTAAAGACGTTTTCTTAGTGGCTGCGCTTTGAGGACTATTTCCGAACATTATTCAGTCTCCAAGCGAATGATCCACAAATCAGCTTTCTCACCGGAAGCTAAACTTGCTTTATCGACGGCAAGAGCAACAACGTTTTGAGTCCAAAAAGCTGCTTCTTCTATGTTTTGAGCTGTAGAAGTACGGTTTGTTAGGGTCCAATGTTCAAGACGTAGATGGTTACCGGTCCTCCAATACTTATTGGAAGTCGCGTTGAAAGCTCCGGTTATAATCTGTTTCAGATTCAGATTTTCAGAAGGTTCTTTGATAAGCGTTGTCAGATTGCGGAAAATTTTCTGTACCTGCTTTTCCAGAGGGAGACCTGATGAGATCTGCTGAGTCTGAGAGGCAACGTTTAGAGTTGAACTTTCAATAATTTCGAGATTCTGACCTGAGAGTCTTTCGGCTGGCGTTAAAACCAGAGAATGTGTTTGTCCTGAATCCGTCATCACAAAAAGATGGGTGCTTTCCTTGATAAGCGGAAGGACAAACAAAGAACCCGTCGGTTCATCGTGTTTAATGTCGATAGCCTGAGGATCAGATACAAAACGAAGGATTTTTCCGCCTTTAACCGAAATTCTGTTGGCTTGTCTCAAAGAAACAGGAGAATGGCGGGTATTTCCAATGTTCTTCACCTGAGTCCGGGTCTCAACAGCTGCCGTTTCATCGAAATCAAATTCTTCCGGGATGGTTTTAGCGTGAGCCCGCGATAAAAACAAAAGAGCACTAACGGAAACGGAAATAATGGCGGCAGTTACCAAGATCCGAGCGGTGTTTTTCATGATTTAAATCTCCTCCCGGTTAGAAGAATCTGTAAAAGGTTTTTTGCAGTCTGTTTCATGAAAAGACTCAATCCATAAACGGGTGTTCTGATAACGGAACTGCAAAACCCAACATTTCGGAGTAGTAGACGTAAGAACGTTTCCGATGAACTGACGGACGGAGCCAGCCACCATGACTTTCATTGAGCGGGGAAGGACTTCAACCGACTGTGGGATAAATGAAGTTGAAGCATTAGAGCTTTTCATTTTCCGGCCCTGTTGAAGAAGCATCAGTTCCGTCTCACCACGGTTTTCGGGTGTGACATATTTGAGCAACTGGGTCATGTTGTGCTCAAAGGTTTCCGGAGAGTTATTTAAAGCCAGCTGAACAAGGTAAGAACCCATCTGTTCGAGATATTCAGGAGAGACTGATTTCTGGTCCATCCAGAAGGTTTTTGTGGGCTCGGCAGGAAGCACGACAACCTTGCTTTTGTCTTCCATAGCGACGATACCGCCGGCCAGAATCAGGTTGACGGTCACGCTGGCTGCAAAGGCCAAGATAAAGAATTTTCTGACAGCAAGACGTGCTGCAAGTTCTGATGTGTATTCCTGGATATTCATTTTGTTAACCGATAAAGTTGCGACGGGCTGAAGCAGGTGTCCGTTTAAATGGATTCATTGGCAGATGCCAATAAAGAAAATGGAATCCGTAAGCCGGATGACGACCGGCCTTCATGCGGGACCAGGCCCAGACAAAAATGACTGAGAAAAGACAACCTAGAATCATGGTGTTGGCAATAATGCCGATTCCGATACCGGCAAAACCTGCGGCGACCGTATCAAAGTCCCACAAAAGAAACCGTGGCGGCGCATCCAGGCGCGTCGGTACCAGAGTTGTTCTGTCTTCTGAGTAATTCATAGTAAATCCATGCAAAGTCAGGGAAGGGCTGCCCGCTCGGAGAAGCGGGCGCCTTGCCCGACAGTTCTTAAATCAGTCCTGTGAAAATGTTGTCAATGATCTGAGGTCCGATAAACAAAGCCATGGCAGCTGCCACGCAGACAACAGCACCCATGATGGAGCCACGGATAACACCGACTCCAAGGCCTACCAGAAGGAACATCAAAGAGATAGAGCGGCCGAGTGTGCCCTGGGACCAGCCTTCAAGTTTGGTGTACAAGTCCTGGAAATCTGTGTCACCGTTAGCGGCAAAAGCGGCGGAAGCACCCAAGAACAATGCACAGCCGAGAAGAGATTTAAGAGTTTTTGCGTTTAAAAGTTTCATTTTTAATTCCTTAAAAAAATCAATTTGTAGTGATGTAAAACGGAAATTTAGGTAAAGTTCCCCCTAGGGAGCCCCGTTTTACAAACGGCTCCCAAGAGAATTCGGGTTTAAAAAGTTAGAAAGTTAAGAAGCGATAGCTCTGAGCTTTTGGCGTTTCTCATCAGTCATGGACTGAAGATGCCGGTAGACTTTCCAGGCGTAACGTTGCCGTGCTTCAGTGCAGTCCCTGCCTTTTAGTCTTGAGCAGCCTGCGTTATAGGCACCGACCGCCTCCCATGGATTGGAGTAGCGCTGAAAATTGTCTTGAAGAATGCGGCTGGCCACATCGATATTGAGGCATACATTATTGAGCAAGTCTTTACGTGTCAGGTTCCATTTGGATAACCACTGAGAGTTGATTTGCATCAGACCCAGATCCTGGGAACCGGCAGGACCTGCTACAGCTTTAGGATTACCGGAGGATTCTGTCAGAGCAATCGCTCTAAGAAGATCCGGCATCAGACCTTTTTGATTGCCGTATAGCTCGAAACAGTCGGCAAATGCCGGACGCACACCAAACAGTGAGAAGCTAAGGACAGTTACCAACAATTTAAAAGTAAGAGTTTTCATGATTCGTTAGTCGGGTTCTTAAATTTTTTGTTTTTGTCTAATTAAATTTATGGAAATTGGCGATGACGGTATGTAAAGCAATCATGGCTATGACAAATCCGATCTGTGCAACCCAGACTGAGGTTGCATAAGGCCAAATCAGTGTTATGGCAAAGCATCCGAGTAAATAAACCGGAGCGGAAAGGGCCACTTTAAACAGCACCGGGTGAGGAGCGGCCGATGCTTCATATTTAAGTTTTCTTTCAAACCAGCTATCGGTGATGACCGTCAGGAAGGCCGGAATCAATACCAGAAACCAGGCCAAAGCAATAAACAGACGGTAAACAGCTAGCTCGGTTAACGCTCTGACGGAGAGAAAATATGGGGCATTCCAGACGTTATCTCTCTTCTTTACAAAAACTTCCTCGATGTCATCGTGATACTTTCTTTCCGGGAAAACTTCTGTGTTTTTTAGTTCTACCGCTTTCTGAGCTGAGTCAACGATGAAGTTGGAAACAGAGGTATGTAAGATACTTTTGACCTGATCTGTTTCTTTAACGAGTTGTCTTTCAAAATGGCTTGCATCGAAATGCAAAGGCATCCACATGAAGACGAAGATGAATGTCAAAATAAACAGGAATACAGCTTTAGAATTCATTTAAGACACCTTTGTATCCCGCGTATTGGCCAAAATGTCGAGAGCTTCTGCAATTTCTTCTGCAGCAGTTCTAAGCGGCTTTTGCGGCTCTTTGCCACTGACCGGTTTGTAATCGTCTTCGTCAATTAAGACCGGGGAACGCAGCTTGAAAAGCTTTCCGCCACTGACACTTGCAAAGTACTGGCAATTGGGAAGCATGCTGTAATACTCACCCGGAATAATGTCTTCCCGTGTGGAGGAACTCTTGTGGGAAGCCCCGGCGTTGTATGACGGTACTCCGCTGTAATTGTCCGCATGGGTGGATAAACTGGTATCGATCTGACTGATGTAGGTTTTACCCATGGTTTCAGAAAAGGCATCCCGGGTGATACCGTCTTTGGTTCTCAGAGCAAACATATTATTAAGGTTGCCGAGTACTTTACGGGCGCCGGCTACACTACCCAAACGCTCTTCGAGGTCAGCCATGGTCTGCATGGCAACCGTGGTATAGATACCGCCTTCGGCACCTTTGTTGAGAATCTCAATCAAAGGAGCGTTTACAACGTTAGAGACTTCATCGACAAATAAACAGATCCGAATACCTTTCTTGCCCAATTTGTAACGGTAACCCGCAATAGATGCCAAGTCTGCCAGGAGCATTGCACCAATAGAGTTTGCAACGTCGGCATTTTGCATAGAGCCCAAAGCACAATACAGGACCTGTTTTTTCTCGATAACGTCAACCAATGAAACGATTCGTCTTTTATCGTGAGGATCAGCCGGATCGGGAGATAAAATTCTCGCCATGTCACCGTTATTGAGCAGAGCAAAGACCGGTAATAATGAAGCTGTGATCTTGGCGTAATGCTCCTTGCTGTGATGAAACACTTTGAGAGCGCTTTCGATAGGACGAATGTGCTTTGACTTATCGAGAACGTTTTCGTACCAGGAGACTTTAAGCTTTAACGGATCGATTTCGCGATCATCCTTGTCACCGGCGACTCTCATGAATGCTCTGGCCTGTTTTGTCCAATCCGGACCGCCATAGTGCTCAAGAAATTTATCCAACATGAGGCCGAGCAATTCGTTAATACCGTTGTTAACGTGCTTTTCGAGTTCACGTACCGTGACAGGTTTTTCCAGAAAGAGAAGAGCTTGAGCGACGGTATCAACCGCTGACCAGGCAAAGTTTCTGAATGTGCCGTCAGATCCGGGCGGCATAACCGAGACAATACGAGTTGCAATTTCTCCTGAGGAATTGAAGGTATACAACGGATTTAAACGGATATTGTCCTTGTTGAAGTCAGGCGTAAAAACAAGAGGTTCTTCGCGGCCTGCAATACGGCAGGCATTCCGGATGCATTTTTCTGCCCTACCACCTCCTTTGGGGTCGATAAAGATGGCGACATCGCCTCTGAAAATTGCCTGAGCAATGAGAACGTTCTGCAATACGCCTTTACCGGCCTGAGTCGTTCCGATGATGCCGATACCACCTTCAAAGTTTTTAAGAGGACGATAAATATCTTCTTCTCCGCGGTTTAATCCGTGTAGAGCGGCGCATCCTTGTTCATGATCTGGCATGACTTCGGAAGAGCGGCCTGTCAGCCATAAAACGAGGCGGTTTAGATGCCAAGCTTTTTCTCCGGATCTTGAATAATCGTATAAATTCTGGGCATGTTCGGGTTCCCATGCGAAACCTCTACCGAGCCAGAGTTCATCCTGCCGGGTTATTTTCTGCAGGTTCTGCAGACTTAAAAAGCCGATGCCGTAACCATGCAGATAACTACGTGAGACCCAGATGCTCCAGCCTTCATATATGCGCCACAGTGTCATTGACGTACAGAAACCAAAAGCGATAAAAGCCAGATTCGGATCAATGACATCCCGGTTGAAAAGAAAGCCGAAATAAATAGCACAAGCGATCCATGCCAAGGCTGAACAAAGCTCCCATGCATGCCGGTAAGGCTGTTTAAATCTGCGGTGATAGGTACTGACTGCTCTCATTTTGTTGTTAAAGGTTTTGGGTAATAAAACGGGTCAAATGCGTTTTCAGGAATAAACTTGTTTCGTCTGTTATGCCAGTAGGTTTCGTTGTAATAACCTTCGTATGGCTTGAGATACTGAACTTTGGAAAAGTTCAATCCCTCAGCAGCCAGACGGCTTTTCCATTTCCTTAAATAGTGGTTGAAGCACTCTGCTCTTAGCAATGCGCTTTCGTGCGCTATCTTTTTCCAAGCTCTGAACTTTTTCATTTGCCGGATTTCGAAGGCAGAAAACTCCCGAAAACCGCGCTCTATCATGACTTTTTTGTTGACTGAAATTTTTCTTTCGCTCAGACCAAGCCGTTTGACCTGGTTGACGACATAGTCGAACTTGTAGCCATGTTTCCAGGAACTTCTGGCTCTGCGGTACTGCCGGTAATAATCAAGCAATTCGTTTGCATTGAACTTGTGGTTTCCAACCGTGATGGTCTTTTCTTCCAGACAAGATTGTCTGTATGCAGCCCGGGCCTCTTTCTGAAAACCTATGTACTGGCGATCTAATTCCTCAAGTGTCCGTAACTGCTTTTGCGGTTTGACATATTCAGGCCGAAGGATTCTGGTCTTTGAGTAAAAAACCTTGTTGCCATAAGCATCTTTTTTAATTTTCTTAATGTTGCTTTGGGAGCTCTGAATATGATTACCGGTTGCGGTAATTGTTACTTCAAATCCATTTAACACAGTTTGCTTTGCCAGATTAGCTATTTCCCGAATCTGCCTGTGTGACAACTGACGTCGCGGATTAATCTGATTATTATTCATCTTTATTTTTCTGTTCCGACTGTTTTAGTTGGCTTAGTTCGGCTTCTTGGGGAAGAGCCTGAGTCCGGAGTTTTCTCAGATATTCCGGTTTTCTGAGCTTTTTGGGCTTTTGTTTTGCTTTCTTCGGCAGACTTTCCGGAGGCTGAAGAAGTCGTTGTCTTCCGGCTCTCTGATTTTTTATCAGCTGTAGAGTCTTTATCCATTTTCGTTGAGGACGTTGTAGTCTTAGAACTCCCAGATTTCTTTGTGGATACAGCGTCCTTTGACAGAGAAGTAGTTGGATTCTTGGCCGGATTGTTCTTTGTGTTTTCGTCCTTTTTTGATCCGGTTGTATTCCCTTTTGTTGAAGGAGACTTCAATGTCTTCTTTGAAGAACTCTTTTGCTCGGGTGTTTTAGCCGAGGCTGCTTCCCATGGAGCGGCTTCAGAATTAACCGTTTTCACATCAGCCGCGGCTTTTCCATTCTTCACGATAGGACTTTTGTCCGAGGTTTTTGTGCTCTTAGAAGCCGACGGGTTGTTTTTGGTCGTGGCTCTCTTGTCTGAAATTGACGAGGCCGTTTGTGTACGCCGGCTAGAGCTTGTTTTCTTCTGTGCAGAAGATTCAATAGGAGCTTGGGAAGCTGAAACGGCATCCGGATTACTTCTTTTATTTTCAGCATTGTTTTTGGCTGAACTACTTTCAACCGGCGCCGGATGTTCTTTTTTCAAAGAAGTTTTGGCTGACCTTTTGTCTTGATCTGAAGAGGGCTTAGAAGATGTTTCCTGTACTCCTTCAATGGGTTCAGTTACTTTCCTGTCACAATGGAAGTTTTCTTTTGTTGTAATGTCCGAAAAATTTTCGGATACCTGAGGGATACCAAAATCTTTACCGCTTTCAACCGGTTGGTTATTTGTTTCTGAACCTTCGGAAGAAAAGAATTCTTCGGAAGCTCTTCTGTTTATTGTTAGACAGGTCCCGATGTTTTCTCCTGTGTCATTAGAAACTCCCGCAGACACGTTCTCTGTAAAAGCCGAAGAGTATTTATAAGCCTCATTGGATGATGCAGCTAAGACCACAACGGAAGGTGCATCTTTACTTAAAGATACTTTATCGGCGGTTAATACATTCTTTGAAATAAAGTTGCATGTCAGATTTTTATTGAAGAAACAACTTGAATAATCTTTATCAGAAATAACGTTTTGTTTGTTTTCTTCTTCTCTGAAGAACAGCTCGGACAAACGAGTTTTAACGTAACGGCCAAACAGATAGACTGTGCCGAAAAGGGATTTTTCTCCGGCAAGAGACGGCAAATTCTCTTTACTCTGAGAAACGATTGGCCCTGCGCCGGGATTCTTTTGTTCTTTGTTCATACTTGAAGAAAGAGAACGGTTATCGTCGTTAGACTCAGTTTTAAGAGTTCTTTCCGATGTGCTATTGGTGGATTTGTCTTGGTATGGAAATAGATTTTGTTCAGAGTATTTAACCTTCATATGGCTGAGAAGTTCTTTTTCTTTGGCCGATTTATCCTGTTCCATTAAGTTTGAAATTTCTTTTTCTAAAAAGCTTAAAGCCATTTCTCTCTTTGAACTCTTTCTGGATTTTTTGGCCGGGAATAACCTTTCAGGAGTAATTTCGCTAAGGAATTCTCCAACAATCTTTATAAAGGCTTCTTGTCTGGTAAGTCTGCCCGTTGCCTTTGTCTGTTCCGTTAATTTTGTTTCTGCAATGTAACTGCCGGCGGTCGGATGAGCCGGGATCACATTCGTGATTTGGAGTGATTCAGTAAACTGATGTTCCGGATCCACTGCTTTGCGCTGCTTCGTTAGTTCCTTGAAAGTCAAAGAACTTTCGGAAAGATACGATTCCGGAGAAATTAAGCGGATTGCTTTACCGGAGACTTCGATATGGGTGTTCGAAGATCGTTTATCGGGATTTGGCTCCAGAAAAGGCTTCTTTTCAAGCGAAGCGTTAGGTATGACATGAAGCATTCCTGCTCTTGCCATGCATGAAATCAAAGTAGTACCGTTTAGTGGGATCAGTGTCTCAGGAGATTGCTCGCGAAACAGCTCTGAAATGAAGTCAAATGCATGAGGATATCTTAAATAAACTTCTCCGTCCTGCATGCAGACCATTTTTCTTTTTAGTTCGTTGCCGGTTTCAACAGAAAACTCTTTCTTGAATAAACTGCAAAGAATCTTTGCGATTTCAGCGGCCATGTGCGGAATCTGAGGTTCACCCACATAATTGCCATGGATCATGAAATTTTCTTCACGCACATTGTGAGCTGCCTGACTGAGGACATTAAAGAGCTGACTATCTAACAATTCTGCATGGTCATAGCGTCTTTCTATATAGGAGACGAGAAATACATACAGTTTGGTATGACTGCCATTTCTGATTTCATCAAGCATCTGTCCGCCGATTCTGTGTAGGATCGTTGAGGCAAATGCGGGATAGTAGTCATGATCAGGAGTGGCCTTTAAATGTAGCTTCACGGAACGAAGACCTGACGTTCTAAAAAATTCTGCTAATGAAGTTCCCGGCCTGCGGCTGGCAACTTTATTCTGAGAAGAGTCAAAGCCATCCACACGGAAAGAAGAATCTCCGTGGGCAATATTTGTACCAAGACCAGCTAACAGGATAACGTTAAAGACAAGCCGTTTTTGCTCTTCCCGTTCAATAACAGGCATTTCCAGATGAAAGGGAAGTCTTTTAAGAAGTGTTAAAGCGTGTATGGTTTTTCGGACCGCAAACTTGAGGATGCCTTCAGGAACGCCGAAACTGGAACCAAAATTTTCCGGGAGCTGCTGATGATATTCCTGGAGATTACGTAAAACAGCTAAAACCTCTGTAAAGCTTTCTCGGTAAGGATAAGCATCGAGGAGCTCCTTGATATCAGAGGCATTCTCAGCAACAAAATCCGTGAAAGTCTTTGGTTGCAAAAAGGCTACTGTCTGTTCTTTGTTAAGACCGTACATGTGCATTCTTAGTGAACTCCCTATGAATTGACCAGAGCAGCCTGGGTTAGAGAAAGACCGCTTTGTCCCTGATAATGGCTATATAACTGTGCTTTACTTAAAGCAGAGCAGGATTTGGATTTGTTCAAACAAAACTGCCGGATATCTTCGTCATCAAAATAATCAGCAGCAAAAGCATGGTAGGCCCAAAGACGATAGTCGTCCGGGGAGGATGTTTTGCGAGGTGCATGAATCAGGAAGTAGCAAAGGCGGTTAGTTTTAAGAATGAATTGTTTTGCCGGGCCCATATTCTTAAAGATAGGGAAGGCCGAGTTTTGTTTAGTATTCTTACCGTTAAAACTCATGATCCAGAATGCTGTGTGGCAAAGTAGAAAGACCGTCAGAATTCCGGCGTCTCTATAGCAGGTTGTAAAGTTCGTTCTAACCCACTTGTCGATTGTCAGAGTGTCTGTTAAAAATCGCACAACGCTGTCCGAGCAGACTCTGCCGTTGATAACACAGGCTATTAAGGTGTTAGACGCTTTTGCATAGTCGTCTTCCAGAATGTAATTGGAGTTCTGCTCTAATCCAAAGGCACTTCGGACCTTGTTCTTGAGCAAATGGATATTGATATGCAGGAAAGTTAGCATCTCAAGCAGGATATCGGTCCATTGCAGAAAATGATTACAGTCGATATGAACCGTCACACCGTCTAAATTCTGAATCGGAGTGTTGTATATAAATTCAAAAATATCATGATCAAATGTCGGAGAATCTTTTTTAGATAACAGTTCAATTAGTTGTCCAGCGATCGGGCGGAATCCGACGGTAAATTCAGAACCACAAATGACTTCCCAGATTCTTTGGTAAGTCTCTTCTTTTAAAGAACCTTCTTTTTCGTCTTCACATAAACCTTTTAGAAGGCTATGGCGCAAAGTTTCGGTTTTGGAGACGAAATCTTTGATGCTCTTGTACTTAGCCTTTGGAATAGCAGCAAGAGTTTTATAAAGGACATTGTCGGTTTTAATTAATTTGGCAATCTCACAAAGATAAAACCATTTCAGAACAATCTTTTCGACCGGCTCAGAAGATGAACCGGGTAAAGCGTTTTGAATATCTCTGACGGCACTATCCAATGAAGTTCTGTCTGAACACAACACTGCATTGACAGCGTTTTTCAATGCCTCAAGAGGTACCGGCGTCACGGTCCGGTTTTCCCGAAGTCTGCCGATAGCAGAAGGTACTGCCAGCATGTAGGGCACACGGTAGGCTGTCTCGTCAAGCAGAAGATTGAACTCGTTGCTGACGGGAGAGACAGTCGGACTGTTATGGCGTGTCAGTTGAATCATATGCAATACAAACCGGTTGACCGGGAAAATAAAAACTAAAGGTTGTTGTGAAATTTGTGAGTCTTTAAGGTGATTCTTAGTAAAGGAAGCGGATGATGATGCGTTTGGCTTTCCTGTAACTTGCTCAGTCATGGTAGACCTCCAATGTTAAACGGCCTCATAAACCCCTAAAAAGGGGTTATCCATATTTTATGAGGTCCGGTGTTTTTAAGGAGGGGATCTACATAACTTCACCCCTAAAATAGGCGGCTAATAATTTATAAACGGCCGGCGCCAAGTCTTTCGAATCCAAAATTGTCTCCTGATACCGGAAAATTCTTTCAATGTCGTTTCCGATGTTCAGACAGAGGACTTCAAAGCCCTGACTCTCGAGAGAGTCGACGGTTTTGCGGACCTTTTTAATTTCTGAACACAGACCGTCAGTGATCACGAAAATAATTTTTCGTGCTTCGGGTCTCATTGAAAGCTGCATTGCTGCAGTATTAAGTGCTTCCACGACCGGAGTAAAACCGAATGCTCTTACGGAAGCAAAACGGGCTACTGTATTACGGCAGGAATCATTAAATCCTTTGACTTCCAGGAGTGTCCGCCGGGTTATGCCGGGAAAAGCATAACAGGAGCAGGCACAGCGGTTTAGAGAACTAAAGAGCTCGGAGACAGCGTAAGCCATCTGTTTTGCCTTGTTCATCATTTCCTGTTCCATCGAACCGCTTCTGTCCAAAAGCACGGTAAAGGCAGCGCTTTCTGTAATAAAAGATTCCTCTTTCAGAAACACACGGCTATCACCGACACTTACCCTGCTCAACTCAGAACAGGCAAGATTTCTTCCGCTTCTTCCAAGCAAAGAACACCGGAGTGTTTTCGCTTGAAGTTGCCGGCGGATCTTGTTGGCGTACCCGCTAAAAAGATTCTGCGAACGGGAAAGAAAATCCCCCAGAGGCACCACTTTCATATCTTCTTTGACGACCGGCCATAAATTGACAGGACCGTCTTCTGACTCTGCTCCTGAGCTTCTCAAAGTTAAAACTTCTTCCGAGGTTTTACCAAGATCGGTTCCGGCGCAGTTTGAGAAAACAGAATTAATGAAAGAGTCAGACTCTCGAGCTTCCAACGATTGCTTCATGGTTGAAGCAGGAGAGACAGATAAGGGCCGCTCTTTCGGAATCTCCGGAGCATCCGGATAAACCTTATTAAAGAACAGTCTTAGTATCTCTTTGCTGTAGTTAACGACATCAAACGTTGAATCGGCATATGCCGCCTTCAATCCGAATGACAGAATCTTGTCAAAAAGTTCCTGTCCGAAATTTGCACAAAATGCAGTTTTAATTTCTTCAGTCGGAAGGCCTTTGATGCCGTAGTCATGGACTTCTTCTGTCAGAACCCAGTAAAGGGTTAGACATAAAATCCTGACTGCAGAATCATTATCTTTGAGCCTGGGAAGTTTGCCGATAGCAAGAAGGCTTTCGATGAGCTCCTTTCTGGCGAAATAAGCTCCCGGAAGTTCTTTGGCCATTAAACGGTCAACCCGGATATCTTCAAGCACATTGACAAGTTGAACGAATGACGCGCAGTCGTCCAAGGCTCCGAACTGGGAGTAACGGATATGACTGATTTCGTGAATAACGTGACCGAAAGCGACAGACACTGATGCCATGTCTCTTGGATTGATTGCCGGAAGGCTGATGGTTTGTCCATCAGTGCTGGCTCTGGCTGCGTTATGACGAATGACTACCGGTCTCTGAGTAAATGCATTAGTGAACTGATGCAAGCTCTGATAAACGGAATTTAAAGTTAAAGACTGCTGATTTCTAAACATAATCGAATCCTTTCGAAGAACCGGCCGGAAGAAGATTTCTTCCGGCACGTCTTCAGGTGTTGTTAACCAATAAGTACTGTGCGTTTGCGTGCCAGAACTGAGTCCATGGAACACGTCCACTTTCTACCCTGATCCTCTTCTTCCAGGGAATCAGAGGGCTGTCCGTCTTCAGAAGAGCTGTCTTCAATGGCAGAAAGCTGAGAAACTTCATCAGACGTAAGGGTCGGACTTTCATCAAGTCTGTCCCCGGCTTCCCGGAGATACCTAATCGTGACCGCGGTATCTTCGGAAGGCGGAGGAGAGAAAGCATTGTCGGCGGCATGAACATCAACCTGCACAGCGCCGTTTTGTGTGTCTTTCTCAAAACACGGCAGACCCTCACAGAAAAAATCAATGCCACCCAGACGAATAATCGAATCCAGCGCGTCAATGAGTTTTTCCGGAGTTTGTATGGCCTTGGGTCTCTGGTTCGTGACGATATAGGCACCTTTGAGCCTGACGGCAGCTTTACCGATATCAGGATGTACACGTCTCCATGTATCCAGCTTTTCACTTTGTTCAAGACAACGGAACAAGAGAGCATCGGGAATCTCAGATGAGCTTTCCAACAGTCTTTTTGTATCTTCGGCATCATTGGCCATTCTCTGACAGAAATCTGTCATAAATGACTCGTATGATGAGTTCGGACCGTGTCTGAAACTTGCCAGAGCAAATGCGTCGTAATTGAAGCTGATATGTCCCAGGACATATCTCAGGGAAGGAACCGAATCCAGTTCGGAACAGCCGCGCGGGATAATCCCGAGCTTTCTGTCTTCCTTTAGCTTTTCATACTGATGAGCAAAGATTTCATCGCGTTGTCTGATAAACGCCGCTCTGAGAACTTTGAGTTCATCCAAGGTCATCCGTGCACAGTCAGCGGGCATCACAAATCCGTTGAGATAAGGTTGTCCGTGTCGTGCGCAAATCCGTTTGACCTTGTTACGCAAATCTAAAAACGGTTTTAACAATTCACCGGGAACAATCTTCTTCCGAATAAGGCTCTCAGAGCCGTCATCGACAGAAATCTGTTCGGTGGTTGTGCCGGTCCAGACCGAAATCCGATGGCAAACCAGGACCAGTGAGTTAAAAAATTTGAACGCCTCCTTTGTTTGGTTAGTTGAATTAACACCTACGATGGATTCTTCTTCATAGATTCCGTCGTGAAATAAATTTAAGTTTTGGTTGTTCATAGGGGTTCCTTTTAGTAGAAAAAAAGGGCCCTATGACCCGTTAACGGAGCATAAGGCCCCGTTAGCGGGAGTGAAAAATCTCAAAAGAAAGACTTTTCAATGGTTAAAAAAGCCGGTTTAGCCTCTATGGTTTCTGAAGTGAATTATCAGAAACCACAAGAAATCAAGGAGCTGCAAGATGGGAGCAGATATTTCCAAGTTCAGCCTCAACAATCTTTTGGATTGTCAAAGCGCTGGTCTTATCGACAGCCTCTGTCAGTGCGATACGGAGAGCCCAATTGAGGGCATCTTTAACACTGAGTTCCTTCGTCCTTCCCGAAATAATCAGCAAGTCCTTAAGCCGCAGAAGAACACGTGTTGAGATCGTTGCTTCAATGGGTTGTACGTCATGAGAGCCGAAATAGGCTTCTCTTACCTTATTGGCAGCCGCACACAACCGTTGAGCAAACTGTTTCTTCCATACCGGGAGTTCTATTCCATGAACTTCTACATCCGGAATCCGGCTTTCGAGAAGCGCGGTTTCCGATTCTTCATCGATATACTCCATCCTTAACTTCCAGCAGCGGTCCATGACAGCCGGATCCTGCAGGTGTCTACCGAGATAGAGACCGTTGCCGTCGTCTGTCATGCCTCTGATGTTGTCTGTCATCACAATCCGCGCCCTGGGGTGCTTTTTAACAACTTCCCCGGTGGCCTCTATAAATAGAGGCGCACCTTCAAGAAGTTCGTTGACAGACAGCCACAGATCGGCAGGAGCTGCTGACATTTCATTGATGAGAAGCACCATTCCGTGCCGCCAGGCCCTGGTCAGGGGGCCGTCAACAAAACGCATGGTTTTGTCCTTATCAATGATGTAATGGCCGATTAAGTCTGTTCTGTCGAGCCGTGATCTGGCAGTCAGGGAGACCACCGGAGCGCCGACTCTGGCGCAAAACTGGTTGACGAAACTTGTTTTGCCGGAGCCGTGGGGGCCGCTGATAAACAGAGGTTCATCGGGTGCGGCTTCCCACCAGATAGACATAATGCCGAGCTGCTGAGTCTGAAAAACATAATCCGGATTACGTTCAGGAATGAGTGCGCTGATGTACGGCGGCACGTTCCTGTTGGTAAATCCCAAAACTGATTCCGGGCTGCTGATCCCAAATTCAGTCATGGCGACATCTTTATCAAATACCTTGTTCAACATGAGATAACTCCTTTTTTAAAACTTTAAGAAAAAGGGGCACCCCAAGTGAACGGGGCGTTAGCCCCGTAGGGTTTTGAATCGGAAGCGTCTTGTTGTCTTACCGACCGCAGATACAAAATCTGCTCTCTGATGCTGTGAAACCAGCTTCTCCCAAGGGATAAACAGTCAGAGTCACTGCTTAAGTTAGATGAAGACCTGAGCCTACATCGTGCCCTAACAGGATTTCATCAGGACATCGTTCCAGTCAGAGTCGAGCTCTTCGGGAAGACGCACTGAGATTTCCAGTCCGGGATATTTCCGGGCAAGTGCCGAAGCGGCCGAGTAAACTTCTCTCTGACCGATGAAGTTAGAATCAGAATCTCCGAAGAGAACTAATTTTCTAACTTCGGACGGAGGAGTGAAATTTTTGAAATTGAAGGCCGTGATCACTGAACAGACAGGAAACCCAAAAAGTTTTGCTGCTGACAGAGCGGTTTCAACTCCTTCGGCCAAGCCAAGGATGCCTTTCTGTGGGTCTACTTCTCCGAGCTTGATATAGCCCCCCGAGAGTTGTTTACCCAATATCTTCTTGGCTACTTTGACTTGAGCTTTGCGGCCGTTATCTAAGTAAATCCGAAGAATATTCATGCATTCTTTGTCGGCTGAATCAACCCTGCAAAGCAATCCCTGATGAAAGGATTCCTGTAGGGTAGATTCTTCAGTACATTCTGCGTAACGCAGTTTCGGAATGAAACGAAGTGAAAGAAAATTCGTTCCGTCTAAACCCCGGGACTTCAGATAAAGGACCGCTCCATCATCTTCAGTCAGAGGTTTAGCAAGATTCCACAAACGTTCAGGAGAAAATGCTTTAGGTATTACCGGAGTCTTTAGTTGAAACTTGTTGGGTTCCACTTCCGGTATTCCGAGATTTTCTGCCAACTCCCGAATCACTTCAGGAAACGTCTTGTGTTGAATATCCATCATCATCCGGATTCCATCACGATAACCGCAGTGCCGGCAGAAACAGCTTCCATCTGACTTTTTTGCCAGATAAGAGAATCTGTCTTTACCTCCGCAGAAAGGGCAGGGCTGATTAGGTTTAACCAGAACCTGCGAACCCAGAAAAGATTCGAGAACGCTTTTCCAATTACCATCCATTCTTGTCTTGACCTCGTGAATCAAGTCCGAAGAGACTGCAATAGAATTTTTCATAGTATGTGTCCTAGAAAAAACGGCGTCCCGGTTTCCTCCGACGGAAAACAAGTAACCGCCGAGAGGAGATTAATAAACCATCCGAAGATGGGCTAGTTGGAAATAGTTCCTAAGAACTACGGTCATTTCCAAGACCGTGTCATCAATGGGTGACAACCAGTGAGAGCGCACTCTACAGATTTCAAAAAAATCCTTCAAACGAGCAACTCGGACTAATTTTTCAATTTAGTGATTAAAAAGGTGGACTAAAAAACGAAGCGCAATTCATTTAATCCTTTGAAGTTCAATGAATTTCATTAAATAACGAGATTCTTTGAGGAGGGGTGTTTTTATGTGGCGCACTTTTACAGATATTTTAAAAGTTCTGTGAATTTGACCTGTTTATTGAGCAAGATTTCTTTTATGCGGGAAGCATTGAGAGATTAATTATGAACGTCTACTCAATAGAGATAGTAGGCAATTTGCCGGGAACCTGAACGGTTCCAATCACCGGAAGAAGATTACCAAGTATTATTTTCGCAATAGAGAACAAAGCAGCATTCGTAATGGTGATTATATGAGGCAATATTACGGAGAAGCTTGATGTGAAAGGCTACGCTTTTGTTTGGGATAAACCGGAAAATTATCTTTTTTCGTTGGACGTGGCGAAATTCGTTAAGTTAAGAAGTGGTTAAGCGCATAAAAAGATAGCCGGCTGAAGAATCTTCAACCGGCTATTCTTTAGAATTCACTACGTTATCGGGAGAGAAGGCAAACAAATGTTTACCTTAGGGAGGCCCTCTTAGAACATGTATTTAACACCAATCTGAACGGACTCTTCGTGAGTCGACTTCGCTCCTTGTCGGTAAGTGGCAGCAGCCCATGTTCTGACATTCTTGGAGACGTTACCTTCAAGACCAATCCGGAGCTCGCCTAAATTTCGTCCCGCATCCTGCAAAACACGTTCTTGTTCTCCTTCCAGAGAAGCTCTTAGTCCTAACTTCTTAGTGTTATGAACCCAAGCTCCTTCTACAAAAGCGCTACCACCGGTCACTGTTTTAGCAGCGAAACGCATGCCAAGCCTAAGTATCACGTTATCTTTGGCAATTTGTTTAAATACAAGACCGGAATCATAGTCTATGTTATTAGAACGGATTCCATCATAAATTAGTTGAGCTTGAGGCTGCATTGTCCAGTCAACTTGATGAATCGATCCTTTTCCAGAAGTTCCGAGCGAAATCTTATAGCCGGTTTCCAAAGACCATGCGAAGCCATGCGACTTGTATTTTTGGGTTGTGGACTCCGAGGAGATTTTGTTATGGTATCTGCCAAACTGTAACCAGGAGTCAACGTACCAGGAGTCGTCAGGGGAAGAACCAGCAAACAATGTTCCGTATACGCCAAGCACGTAACCTTTGCTTCTGCCCTTAGCACTTAATAGGTTGTGAGTTGATGACGTACTATAGAGTCCGCCAACATATAAACCGCCTATCATGCCTACCTGATCTGAAAGATGAGTCCTCCAGATATCTGCGCCTAGCTGTGTTACCGAAGTTTTTAAGTGAGTTTTAACATCTTCCGTCCTCATGTGGGAGTGGGTCCCCACTTGTCTTAACCAAAGAGCGCTTCTCTTTATTGAACCATCTTCATCGATAATTGACGCTTGTCCCATTCGGTCGTAAAGACGCATATGGGTCGTCCTTTGAGCGAGGTTCGTAGAGAGATAGGTTCCCGCAGTTGGATTCAGGAAAGAAAAAATCTCATCCGGGTCAACAGTTGGGACTTCCGACCCGTCGTCAGGTTTCAAATATAAGTACCAATTCTTCTTATCCTCAGAATGCCCAAGGAGATATTCGTTCATGTGAGCAGGGTTTGCTTTTTCTTCAACATAGATCGGATTTTTCAGACTCAAATCAAAATTTGTTTGTTCAGTATTGTTTTTTGCTCTGAAAATCACGATCGGAGCAGATGCTTGACCAACGCTTCCCGGCAAAGCGGAGAAGTTAATGGTTGAAAATCCCGTCGCTATGTCGTTAACAAGAACCTTGTCGACAGCAGCGTCGAGGTTGTCAGCACCTAAAACTCCTTTCATTTCTATTTGTGAGCCCTCTGCCCCTGTATAGGTATTCATCACCAGTCTGGAGCCTTCATAAGATGAAGAGCGCTGAGGGGCGGAAGTTAAAAATACCTGACCGTAATTAACGAGTTCATTTACTGTTACAGTAGTTTCATCGGAAGCCAAAGAGCCAAAAAAAGCCTGAGCGTTCTTCGTTACTATAAGTGAAGCATTTAGCAAAGGACGTTGGCTTTCAAAATAACCTTGAGAGCCTGGTTGAAGACGCAATGTTCCCAAAAAATTGTCTTCATTGGCTTTTAAAGTCAACAGGTTGTTGATATTTAAAGAAGACTCTTTACGGCCGGTCAAATTCCCTTCAATGAGAGCTTCATTTAAAACAGTCAGGCCAATTTTTTCACTATCTAGGGTTCCTTCGTCTGCAACATAGTCGTCTGTAAAACCTTCCTTTTCACCCATGTTGGAATCCGAAAGCGACAATAATGAAGAAGGTCCGACATGCAAGTCTTTGACAATTTGCTTATGTTTCTGGAGATACACAGCGCTGTTGGGTGCGTTTAAATCTAACAGTGATGTTTCTCCTAAAGCACCATCTTTTCCGGCAGCCAGCTTTGCATTCTCTTCTAATATGGTTGCACCAGTATAAGAATTAGCTTCTACTAGATTAGGATTGAACACTATAGCGTCTGCAATATTAGTAGTCGCGGCTCCGTTGGATTTATTTAAATCAATCGTATAGATAGTATTAGGAGCTCCGAGTACTACGGTCGAGTCTTTTGAAATTAAAACTGAGCCGGAACCGGTCAATTGAGCTGACAAAGTGTATAAGTCTTGGAGTATTGAGTTAGGTTCTCCGTTTGTTGCCAAGACAGAATTATCTTTCTTACCATTGAGTTGTAACACCTCATTAGGCAATACATCGACGGATTTTAACCAATAGCTAATTCCTACCCCTCCCGGGACTCCTTTGTTACTTTGAGTTCCAAAAGTTTCAGCCGGTAAATTTCCCGCAGACGTACCTGGATAAGCTTCGGGTTTAAAGACTTGTTCTTCGCCATCGAAATGCATGTACTTGTAAAAACTATAAGTTGCGTTTGCTACATGTTTTCCCTGCTGTACTACTTCGAAGTTTGGAACATCAAAAGTTTCATCGCGCCAATCTACTGAGGTCTTGTCGTCAGCAGTTGAGGCTTTAAAATACAAGTTCGCTTGGTCTTTTACACCTCCATCTCTAAAAATTCCCACGAAAGTGTTACCTAAGGCTCCTAAAGATTGACCCGCGTTTTGAGTTCTAAATTTTTCTATTTCTGTAAAAGAAATTTGGACAGCGTTTATAGCTTTCCCATCCACGTTCTTACCACTACTTACTCCCAAGTAAAGAACCAGGCCGTTGTAGTGATATTGCAGATTATGAAGAAGAGATGCATTGTGAGGGTTATTTGTGCTTGAACTGGGCGTAGTCACAGGAGAATTGCTTACCCGATACATCATTCCGTCATCATGAGCAAGAAGAGAAAGAGCTGAGTCTGATGTTTCAGATTCTGCTTCACTGTAGTAGTGATTGACCTTATCGCCAGAGAATAATGTTCGTTTAGTATTGAAGTTTTTTCCATCTCCATACACTGTTGAACTTAAATTAGTGTATGCGCTCACCCAAAAATTGTGATATTGATTCGTTTTATCTGACTGGTTCGAATCTCTTTGAGCGAGAGAAGAATGGAAACCTGAATTATTTTGAATAAAACTCTTTCCGACTAACTGTCCCAATGCAATTGTTTCATCATTTCTGTAATCAAAAAGCCTGACTGTGTTTTCTAGATTTTTGATACTAGCACCATCATAAGAGTTGATGTTATGTACTTGTTCTATTAAAGGATAGTAACTAATACCGGATAAAGTACTTGAAGCCGCCAAAAGATCGCTATCGCGTGTGGAAGCATTATCTTCTAAACCTTTGCTGTCCAAATATTGACCAAAGTGGGCAAAACGTACATACAAAGAACCACCTTGATTTTCTCCGGCTAAATAAATAATACCCGTCCTTCTATTTACTCCTTTAATACTGGACTCTTGAAGAACTCCATTAACTAACTCTCCTACAGCTGTCGTTGTGCCATAAAATGCATGTTTTCCCACCAGTTTTACGTTATGGATGGACAACAAATTTGGGTGCGGAAATCTAAAATTACCGTCTTCTAGATCTAATTTATTTTGGAACTCAAAACCTCCGTACACATTTCCATTTATAACGGAATTTTCAATAGCTACAATGTTGCCTTTGGCATTTCCTGTTGACCAACCTCCATAGATATTGAATTTATTGCCTTTGCCCCAATCGACAGGATCGGCAGAATTAACAAATCCTATATAGGAATCAGAAACTAAAACCGTATTGAAGTTTGCTTCTATTGGCCAATTATCGGTTATCCTTCCACCGTAATCACCATTTCCTCCTCTCACTCCCAGATTCTGGGCACCCATATTAGAAAATAACACCAGGTTATTTAGAGTGACAAGATTATTGTTAGCTGTGGAACCTTGACCGCCGTAAATTCGTTGGGTAACAAGTGACTGCGTCTTATTATTAATATAAAAAGATCCATCGGAGCTATTCGAAATTCCATTAACTCCTCCGCTAATAAACACACGGTTTTGATCCGCTTCAGAACCACCATTTAGATCAGTAGTAACACCTAGCTGTTGTGAAGAGCGGCCTCCAACAATTTGAGGAGAGTAAAGTTGAGTTCCTTCGCCTAATTCTATAAAAACAATGTTATCGTTAGCTTTTCCTATTTCAGGGGAGCCACCGAGAAAGTTAGCTCCTCCAAAAATGGAAGCGGAAACCTTCACATAGTTTTTATTTGAAACCTCACGTTCTAGAGTTAAAGAGATACTCCGAGAGGATGCCGATTTCGGAAATTCAGGTGCTGTATCAACTCCTGTCCAGTTCTCAAAGCCCGGTGCCTTGGCATGAGCATTTTTACTAGTTATATCCCAGGTAGGAAGAAGATATGAGGAACCAATTTCATAGCTTCCTTCCGAAAAATATCCTAGTAATCCGCCATATAAACTTATGTACTGACTATCTAAAAGTTTTCCAGAGGTAGAATCAGGTTGAGGGTATTTTGGTGAAGAACTAATGGAAATACTTGCTTTTTTGTCTCCGGCAAACCAAATCCAGGGCTGACCTGGCAACTTTTCCTTATCTGAAGTAGAAGGGTCATTTGTTGACCTGGCGTTCGTAACCAGTTGATATGACTCTGAGAGCACAGCACCCGGAAGATTGTCTGTGACCCATTGCTGAGCCGATGCACATGTAATATTAGGCACCAATGCGAGACTAA
>CANTYJ010000088.1 GCA_947854175.1 uncultured Turicimonas sp.
TTGAGACTCCAGTATGGTTGAACCTAATTTGATTGAATACTACGTGATAGGATGTCTACTTTTGTTCTTTAATCAAAGAAATGGAACTGATTTGGATCTTCAAATCAATTTCTGATGCTAAAAATCAAAAAACCGTAGTTATTACTTCCAACTACGGTTTTTTCTTAGCCACAAAAAGTATTACACAGCAACAGGTTTCGTAATCTGTGACTGGTTAGCTGCTGTCAAAGCTTCTTTGCTTTTTTCTTTCAGCATGTCTGAGCCTTTTTTACTAGCCATAGCGATTAATTGAAGGGAAGCTCCGGCAAGAACTAAACTCTTTTTGGAGGGCATTTGTTTCTGCATAAAAAATCCTAAAATGATTCACTGAGTGTCATTCTAAGAAGGCTTTATGACAATTTTATGACAACTACAAGAATAGATTACGGGTTTTTCCTATGATCTCAATAAGATACGTTGCATTTTAGTCCCGCTTTCTCGACTTTCTCACCTATTTCATCCATCTTCCCTTTCGAGATTTTTTCTAAATCTTTATCAGGCGTTTCTCTGGCGATCGTGTAGATCATGACCTCCCTGGGGTTTATTTTTTTTACTTCCTCAAGCCAGGGCGTAACGAATTCATCCGTCGTGTTGTCAATAACCTTCCCATCTTTTTTGACTTTGAGAAACATGGTCTGAATAATCAGATTTCCATTGAATTTCTTTAAGTCTTCCAAGATCCTCTTCAAGTCAAATCCTGCATTCGGTCTGTCTACACATTTTATGAAATCCGGATTCACCGTATCGAGTTTCAAAATATTGTTATCAACACGCTGCAACGCCCTGAATACTGAAGGTTTATGAATAAAGGTCGAATTACTTAAAACCGAGATTTTTGCATTCAGAAAATATTTGTCTCTAAGAATTCGGGTGTCTTCAATAATTTCTTCAAACTGGGGATGACTTGTCGGTTCTCCGTTACCCGCAAAGGTAAAAACATCCGGAGTAATTCCTTCTTCTTTCAGTTTTATAAGTTTTTTCTCGAGGACTTCTCGCACTTTTTCCCGCGATGGAAGTTTTGTATTGTCTCTATTGTCCTTATTGAAACCACATTCGCAATAAAGACAATCAAAAGAACAAACCTTACCTCCCTCGGGTAATAAATTGATTCCAAGGGAAGTTCCTAAACGGCGGGAGTGTATGGGACCAAACACCGGAGAAGGAAAGTTGATACATGCCATATCTTTTACTATTTCCTACAAGATTGAAAAACGGTTACCGACTAAAGAGTTTAGATTCTATTGCCTAACAGAGATGTTTTTAAATTCTCAGTTATGTTTCGGGCGCCCGTCTGGGGTTGCAGTCTAAATAATCGGAAAAGTTATGTATTCATCGTTTGAACCATTATTTGAAAAACTTGCCAAGTCAACATTCCGCAGTAAATTCAGGCTGAACTATCAGGACCGCCTGTATGCTGAAATGAAAGGACAAACCGTTATCAAAGAACAGGCTTCCGACCTAATTTCCAAACGCTTAGCACCTGCAACACCTAAGAATGACGGTTCTCAAACACCTTATAAAGGACATCCGGTTTTTACAGCTCAGCACGCAACCGGCTGTTGCTGCAGGAGCTGCCTGCTCAAATGGCACAACATTCCGAAAGGAAGAGAACTTACAGAAACCGAACAGCAATACGTCGTGTCTGTCCTTTTAGCCTGGATTGAAAAAGATTTACAGAAAACACCGAAGAAAAAATTCATAAAAAAAGGAGAGACCCTCGATTTGTTCTAGACCTCGAGTCCCTCCGGTGGTACTGCGAAAGTAGGAAAATGACTTTGCTGTTTAACTGTCTAATGCTTCGAGCATTGCATCAATTTTTACGATGCAGGCTTTCTTCCAGAATTTATGATTTTCTCTGACCGGTTTGCCGCCAAGTGAGGCGCAATAAGCCAGAAGAGCTTTTTCAAGCTTGGAGCTCTTTTCCGGACCGTCAACACCAAAAATGTTGTTGATGCGGTTAGTTGCAATGACGAACTTGTCGTTGCTCTTGCGGCCTTTGCCATAAGCGAGCCATCTTGCAGGTCCAAAATGAAGTTCACCGTTCCAGTGGTAAACAACGTAGTTTCTTCCTCTGCGGACGATATCTAAACGATCTTTGATGTCAAGCTTTTCAAATGCACGGATGTTCCTTGCCAATGCTTTACGACCGTCAACCAAGCCCTTTTGAGGACCTACTTCCGCATGTGCCTGCTGATTTTCTAAATCCATAGTGTCTCCTTTCGTTTTAAACGATTTACCTTATGAACAGACTAGACTTGTTTTTAGTCGTAAAAGGAGAGTTATAACCATTTGAGGTAATAACTCAAAAAAAACATGATTGACTTACAGAACAAAGCAACAAACATTATTTATCGGACAATTTAAATTTGCTTTTGGTGACAAAACGTTTTATTCCCACCCAAAACTAATAAAAGCAAAAAAATTCTTCCGCTTCTTTTGCCTTAAAATTCCAAAATTAGGGATCTGATTTTGGTAACTAGTAAATACCAGCCATCCCAACAGATTAACATGGAGATAATTGAATGATTTCAGTAACACTGCCTGACGGCTCCAAAAAAGAGTTTGACGGCCCGGTAACCGTACAAGAGGTTGCTGCTTCTATTGGGTCAGGACTGGCAAAAGCCGCGCTGGCCGGCAAAGTAAATGGTAAATTGGTAGATACTAGCTTCCCAATCACCACAGACTCTACGTTATCGATCATTACAGGAAAGGATCCGGAAGGTTTGGAAATTATTCGTCATTCCACCTCCCATTTAATGGCTCATGCCGTAAAAGAACTGTTCCCGAAAGCCGAAGTTACTATCGGACCGGTTATTGAAAACGGTTTCTACTACGACTTTTCGGTAGAAAAACCCTTCACGATGGAAGACCTCCCCATTATCGAAAAGAAAATGGACGAGCTCGTAAAGAAGGACATACCTATCGTCAGAGAAGAAATGGATCGTGACGAAGCGATTAAATTCTTTAAATCTATCGGAGAACACTACAAAGCAGAAATTATTGAATCCATCCCTGCCGGCGAGACAATTTCCCTGTACCGCCAGGGTGACTTCATTGATCTGTGCAGAGGCCCTCACGTACCTAGCACCGGTAAATTGAAAGTTCACAAGCTGATGAAGATTGCCGGCGCATATTGGAGAGGCGACAGCAACAACGAAATGCTTCAGCGTATCTACGGTACCGCTTGGGCGACTAAGGAAGATCAGAATAAGTATCTTCATATGCTTGAAGAAGCAGAAAAGCGTGATCACAGACGTCTTGGAAAAGAGCTCGATTTATTCCATCTTCAGGAAGAAGCTCCGGGCATGATTTTCTGGCATTCCAAAGGCTGGGCTCTTTGGCAACAGGTTGAGCAGTACATGCGCAACGTTTACCAGGAAAACGGTTATATGGAAGTTAAAGCTCCACAGCTTCTCGATCGTTCTTTGTGGGAACGCTCCGGTCACTGGGACAAGTATCAGGACAACATGTTTACAACTAAGTCCGAGAACCGTTATTACGCTTTGAAGCCGATGAACTGTCCGGGTCATATCCAATTGTTCAACAATTCAATCCGTTCTTATCGTGATTTGCCTTTGCGTTACGGCGAATTCGGTAACTGCCACCGCAATGAACCGTCAGGTTCTCTGCACGGATTAATGAGAGTGCGCGGATTTACGCAAGATGACGGTCACATTTTCTGTACTGAAGATCAAATTCTCGATGAATGCATTGCATATACCGACTTAGTCCAAAAAGTCTATGCAGACTTCGGATTTAAAGACATCTCTTACAAAGTTGCAACCAGACCGGTTAAGAGAATCGGCGACGATGCATCCTGGGACAAAGCTGAAAAAGCTTTAATGGAAGCATTAAACAAAGCCGGCATTAAGTTTGACATTTTGGAAGGCGAAGGCGCTTTCTATGGTCCGAAGATTGAATATCACCTTCGTGACTCTCTGGGCCGCGGCTGGCAGTGCGGAACAATTCAGGTTGACTTCCAGATGCCGGGTCGCCTCGGTGCTGAGTATATCAACGAAGATAATGAGCACAAAACACCAGTTATGCTCCACAGAGCCATTCTCGGAAGTCTCGAAAGATTTATCGGAATGCTTCTAGAACACTACGCCGGACAACTTCCGACATGGTTAGCTCCGGTCCAGGTCGGTATTGCAAACATCACTGACGATCAGATCGATTACGCCAAAGAACTTGTTGCAAAGTTCAGACAAGCAGGTATCCGCTCGGAAGCAGATTTGCGTAACAACAAAATAACATATAAGATTCGCGAGCTTAGTCTTCAAAAACTGCCTTATATTGTTGTTGTCGGAGCAAAAGAAAAAGCTGAAGGCAAAGTTTCAGTAAGGGCACGCGGAGGTAAAGATCTCGGCGTGATGACAATTGAAGAATTTATTAAGCTGGTACAGGAAGACGTTAAAGAGCGTCGTAATGTTCAGGTTGATTAACTAATCGGAGATCAAAATAGCACAAGAACGTACTCACCGGATTAATGGCGAAATCCGGGTTCCAGAAGTCCGCTTGACAGGCGTTGACGGTAACATGATTGGTATCGTCAAAACTTCTCAGGCGTTAGCCATGGCCGAGGATGCGGGTGTCGACTTAGTAGAAGTTGCAAGAAATGCGCATCCTCCTGTATGTCGTTTAATGGACTACGGCAAGTTCCGCTATCAGGAGCAAAAGAAGGCTCAGGAAGCAAAAGCTAAGCAGAAAGTCATTCAGGTCAAGGAAGTTAAATTCCGTCCGCAAACAGATGAAAATGACTACAAGACTAAGCTTAGAGCACTCCAGAGATTCATCGGCGATGGTAATAAAGCCAAGGTGACCTTACGCTACAGGGGCCGTGAGATGGCTCACCAGGAATTTGGTAACAACCTTCTCAACCGTGTTAAAGAAGATATGGCAGAAATTGCTCAGGTTGAGTCTTTCCCGAAATTGGAAGGACGCCAAATGATTATGGTGCTTGCTCCTAAGAAAAAGAAGTAAGACTGAATAATCCGGAGTGATTGTAGCTCCGGATTTTTTGTAAGATAAGTCCTGAAAAATTAACAATTTTTATCAGTAAATCAAAAGATTTTTTGGTAATCATTGCGTTTTTCATGTATTATTACGCCCTGTTCCAATTGGGGCAATAAGTGAAATCAGGCCTGAAAAGTTCTTTCATCAGGAAAGACGCCTGCAATCATCTAATAATAAGGATCTCGGCAAAATGCCTAAGATGAAAAGTAAAAAGGCAGCTACCAAGCGTTTTAAAGTTCGCTCCGGTGGCTCCATCAAGCGTGCACACGCTACTAAGAGACACATTCTCACAAAACGTACAACCAAGAACAAACGTCACTTACGCGGTATGGTAACTATCAGTGAAGCGGATACAAAATCAATCCGCCGCATGATGCCTTACGCTTAATTAAAGGAGAATAGAATGCCTCGAGTAAAACGCGGTGTAATCGCTAGAGCCCGTCATAAAAAAGTTTTTGCATTATCGAAGGGATTTTCTCTCCGTCGCAATAATGTTTATCGTGTAGCTAAGCAGGCCGTTATGAAAGCCGGCCAGTATGCTTATCGTGACCGTCGCAATAAGAAACGTGTATTCCGTCGTTTATGGATTGCCCGTATCAATGCAGGTTCCCGTGCAAACGGTTTGAGCTACAGCAGATTCATGAACGGCTTGAAGAAAGCCGGTATTGAACTTGACCGCAAGGTTTTGTCTAACATGGCAATTTTTGACAAGGAAGGCTTTGCTGCCATTGTTGAAAAGGCCAAGGCTAGCCTCGCTTAATACTGCATCTGCACAAGACACACTGGTCGTTCTTTGAGCGACCAAACCCCTAGCAAAGGCCTGGTGAATGTATGTTTGCCAGGCTTTTCTTTTTGAATATACAAATTTTCGTTCGCAATGATGGAAGACCTCAATCAAATTATTGAATCTGCCAGGACAGCTTTTGCGGAAGCCTCAACTTCTGCTTCTTTAGAAGATGCAAAGGCCAAATTCCTTGGAAAAAACGGTCAACTGACAGAGCTCCTCAAAGGGATGGCTAAGCTTTCCCATGAAGAGAAAAAAGCCAGAGGCGCGGCAATTAACAAAGCTAAGCAGACTGTTGAAGAACTGTTGAACCAAAGACGTGAACAACTGGCAGCAGCCGCATTAGAAAAAAAATTATCCGCTGAAGCAATCGACGTAACTCTTCCTGGTAGAAGCCACGGGTTCGGTGGAATCCACCCGGTTATGAAAACATGGATGAGAGTCGAAGAAATTTTTAGAACTATAGGCTTTGATGTTGCTGATGGTCCTGAAATCGAAACTGACTGGTATACATTTACCGCTCTGAACAATCCACCTAATCACCCGGCACGCAGTATGCAGGACACTTTCTATGTTGACATGGTTGATGAAACCGGTAAACAAATGCCCTTACGTCCGCATACATCTCCAATGCAGGTTCGTTATGCCAGACAGAATAAACCGCCTATCAAGGTAATCGCCCCGGGCAGAACTTACCGCGTAGACTCCGATGCAACCCACTCTCCTATGTTCCATCAGGTAGAAGGTTTGTGGATTGACAAAGACATTAGCTTTGCAGACTTAAAAGGCGTTTATGTTGATTTCCTACGCCGTTTCTTTGAGACAAACGATCTGATTGTCAGATTCCGCCCGAGTTATTTTCCTTTCACTGAACCCAGTGCTGAAGTCGACATGATGTTTACCAGCGGCCCGAGAAAAGGCAAATGGCTGGAAATTAGTGGTTCCGGTGAAGTTCATCCGAATGTTGTAAGAAATTTCGGACTTGATCCTGAAAAATACATCGGTTTTGCATTCGGTTCAGGCTTAGAAAGATTGACTATGCTACGGTATGGCATTGATGATCTAAGACTATTTTTTGAAGGAGATCTCCGTTTCCTTCAACAATTCAATTAATGGGCAGGAGAGATAAGAAATGTTATTTTCAGAAGAATGGCTCCGTCATTACATTAATCCGGATTTGGACAGCAAAGAACTTTGCGAAAAACTTACGATGGGCGGTCTTGAAGTTGAAGGAATGGAACCCGTCGCTCCGGCTTTTACCGGTGTTGTCGTTGCTCAAGTACTCACCGTCGATAATCATCCGAATGCTGAGAAACTTCACATCTGCTCAGTCGACGTAGGATCCGGAGAGCCAATACAGATCGTCTGCGGTGCACCCAATGTTGCACCCGGCGTCAAGGTACCCTGTGCATTACAAGGGGCAGTACTACCCGGCGGTATCAAGATCAAAAAAACAAAGCTCAGAGGTGTAGAAAGCAACGGTATGCTTTGCTCATCCAGAGAACTCGGAATTGATGAAGATCACAAAGGCCTGTGGATTCTTTCAGAAGACGCTCCGGTCGGAGAAAACATCCGCACCTATGAAAGACTCGATGACAATAAGATTGAAATCAAACTAACTCCAAACCGTGGAGATGCTTTAAGTGTCATCGGTGTCGGTCGCGATTTAAGAGCCATGACAGGTGCTGAATTAGCTTTGCCAGATTTCACTGCTGTTGAGGCAACTTGCCAATGCCAGCAGGAAGTTAAAGTTGAAGCCCCTGATCTTTGCGGACGCTTTACAGGACGTCTCATTAGCGGTCTCAATGCAAAAGCGCCTACACCCAAATGGATGAAAGAGAGACTCGAACGCTCCGGACAACGTTCTATTTCAGCTCTTGTTGACATCTCTAACTACGTTATGCTTGAGCTTGGTCGTCCAAGCCACTTCTTTGATGCCGACAAGATTAACGGACCACTCGTTGTCCGTTGGGGCAAAGATGGTGAAAAAGCTGAACTTCTTAACGGCAAAACCGTTGATATAACTCCTTACTTCGGAGTTATCAGTGACGATAACGGAATCGAAGCAATCGGCGGCATCATAGGCGGAGAGCCCACATCCATCTCTTTGGACACTACCCGAATTTTTATTGAATGTGCTTTCTGGTGGCCAACTTCAATCCAAGGCAGATGCCGTAAGTTGAACTTTTCAACTGATGCAGCTTACAGATTTGAGCGCGGAGTAGATTTTTCCAGCAACGTTGGCCACATGGAATACATCACTCGTCTTGTTGTTGATATTTGCGGAACCGCCGAGACAAAAATCGGCCCTGTTGTCGATCAGGTTTTGAATCTCCCGGAAAGAAAACCGGTTACCATGAGAATCGATAGATGCCGAAAAGTCATCGGAGTGAACATCTCAGAAGATCAGATGGCTAAATGTTTTACTGATCTGGGATTTAGTTTTGTCAAAGAAAACGGTGCATTCCTGGTAACGCCCCCTGCTTACCGCTTTGATATTGAAATTGAAGAAGACCTGATTGAGGAAGTTGCAAGACTTGTCGGTTACGACATTCTTCCTGATTTACCTCCTTTGGCCAGAACCCAGATGATGGAATTGCCGGAAGACACAAGAACACGACATCAGTTAAGAACGAAGATGGCTGGACTTGGATTCCAGGAACTCATCAACTATTCATTTATTGAAGATAAAGCTGAAGAACTCTTTTCTGAAGACAGAGAAGCTATCAAAGTTCTTAATCCTATCGCAAGCCAGATGAACGTGATGAGAACCCAGATGGTCTCGGGGTTAATTGACAATCTTGTGTTCAATCTTAACCGCAAGGCTGAAAGGGTCAATATTTTTGAATATGGTCGTATTTTCTACAAGAACGACGAAATTAAAGGTTCTGATTCATCAGTCCAGGGTGTTGAACAACCGGTTCACATTGCTGCTTTAGCCTATGGTACAGCTTCTCCCGTACAGTGGGGAGAGAAATCCAGACCTGTCGATTTTTACGACATGAAAGGCGTTCTTGAAGCTTTGGCCTACCCTCTGAAACTTCGTTTTGAACCATATCAGCACAAAGCGCTACACCCGGGAAGAACGGCTAAGGTTATGCTTGACGGCGACCAAATCGGATTTATTGGTGAGGTACATCCCAAAGTCCTTCAGAAGTATGATTTACCTCATGCTCCTGTTGTATTTGAAGTTGATGCTACTGCATTAATGGAAGTCGGAATTCCATCAAACAAGAGTATTCCGAAGCAACAGCCGATTCTGCGTGACATTGCTGTCTGGGCCGATGAAAAACTACCTGTTCAGGAACTTTTTGATGCCGTTAAAAAAGCATCAAAGCTTGACTTGAGACTGTTCCCGTTAACCTCATTTGAATTATTTGATATCTACAGACCGAAATCTGAAGATACAGCAAATGCCGGGAAAAAGAGCCTTGCTTTCTCCATCAAATTACAAGGAGGAGATGAAGCATTGACTGAACAAGAAGTTGATGATGCAATGTCTGCAATACTTGACGTTCTCGCTGAAAAAGGCGCGGAATTAAGAAAATAAAATACTAAGAGGATAAGAATGGACAAATTTATTGAGTCAGATGATCCAATGACTTACGAAACCGGTCTTAATCCGGATGAGACATTAACTAAGGCTCATCTAGCCGACCTTCTGACGCAAGAATTCGGTTATTCCAAGAGACAATCTCGCAATATTGTTGAGCTTTTCTTCAAGGAGCTGGGCTTATGTCTGGAAAAAGGGGAATCCATCAAACTCTCCGGGTTTGGTAGTTTCCAGTTAAGAGATAAGTCTGAAAGACCCGGACGCAATCCGAAAACCGGAAAAGAAATAGCCATTACTGCAAGACGAGTCGTAACATTCCATACCAGTCCAAAATTGCGTGACATGGTTGAAATGAACCTCGGGCTTATTGAAAGTAAGATGAGCAAGTAAATTGAAAGAAAATCTTCCTGTGCTTCCTCCCTTACCCGCCGGGAAGAAGTACTTCAAAATATCGGAGGCCGTCACGTATTGCGGTGTCCGTCAAGATGTACTTCGCTTTTGGGAATCTCAGATTTCTCAATTAAAACCTATACGGAGAGGAACGCAGAGAAGATATAGGCCTCAGGACATTCTGATTGCCCGACATATACGGGAACTTAGGTACGGACAAGGTTTATCCATTGAAGGTGTTAAAGAAGCTTTAAAAAAGGAAAAGGAAACCATTCAAATCGCTCCGGCTCCTAATAATCAGCCTTCTTTACAGAAACAAGATGGCAATATTGATCTCTTTAAATTAAAAAAGATTACAAATGATCTGAAAGAATTGAGAGAGTTTTTGCGAAACAAGTAAAAATAGTGTAATATCGCCTCCTATCTCGGAGCGTAGCGCAGCCTGGTAGCGCACTTGCATGGGGTGCAAGGGGTCGCGAGTTCGAATCC
>CANTYJ010000089.1 GCA_947854175.1 uncultured Turicimonas sp.
CGAGGATTAGAGCAACAGAGACGAGCCGGTTAAGTCCGGTTGAAACGGGCAATCTCTACATGGAGCAACATCAAATAGGCAATTGACGACCCTGTCCGGCGAGATTGTGGGTAGATGGCTCGAGACGTAAAGCGATTTACGCCCTAGATGAATGATCATCACGAAGTTTTTTCTTCGAACAGAATCCGGCTTACGGCAAACTTTTTCTTCCTCTTTTCAAACTGTTGAACCTATCTTTAATAATCATTTTGGGAATAATAATTTGGTTGTTACCAAATTTAAAGGCCTATTTGTATCTGCATCATCTAAAAAGTGGAGAAAAGTAGTAAAAAAGTGGATAAAATTAGAAGCCTGACGCTGTAATTTTTGTTTCGGATAATAACAATTGTTCCAAGGTTCTCCACGTATAACCCTTGACGCTAAAGGGAGATTCTCAATACCCTCGAGGTTCCGCGAGAGTATTGAAGAGTCGTGTGCAGGAGAAATGACTTTTACCCGCCACCCTGACGGTTGCGCACTCCTCTATCCAAGACCTGTTTGGCAGAAGAAAAAGCGCGAATTGATGGCACTGCCGTTTGCGGCCCGTGCTTTTCAGAGAATCGTTATGGGTTCGGCAATGGATGTTGATGTGGATTCTAACGGTCGGCTTCTCATTCCGCAGGAAATTAGAAACATGTGCGGACTTGTAAATAAGGAAGTCGTGCTGGTGGGGTTAGGTCAGCATTTTGAGCTGTGGGACGCTCAGAAATTAGCTGAGAGCGAGGCTCAGGCAAAGGCAGAAAATTTATCTGAGATTGCAGCGACATTTAATTTTTAAAGGTTTGCTGTGAACGCTGTCGGAGTTAAAAAGCACATTCCCGTGCTCGCAAAAGAAGTCCCTGAGATTCTCGTGCAGAATCCTGCAGGCATTTATGTCGACGGTACTTTTGGCCGCGGTGGTCACTCACGGCTTATTCTTGAAAAACTCAATGAAAACGGACGTCTCTACGCATTCGATAGAGACTTGGAAGCCGTCGAAGCTGCTAAAGAAATTAAAGATTCCAGATTTAAAATTTTCCATGCTCCGTTTGCCGAAATGGTAGAAAGACTTGACTCAATTGGAGTAACGGAAGTCGACGGAGTTCTACTGGATATTGGTGTATCCAGCCCTCAGATCGATGATGCACAAAGAGGGTTTTCATTCCGGTTTGACGGTCCTCTTGACATGAGAATGGATAAGTCAACCGGACAGACTGCTGCTCAATGGTTGAATACAGCAAGTGTTGAAGATATTTCTAAAGTACTAAAAACTTATGGCGAAGAAAAATTTTCTTTTAAAGTAGCCAATGCCATCGTTAACCTTAGGAAAAAACAGCCTTTAGAAACAACGAAACAGTTGGCAGATTTGCTCTCGGATGTCTTGCCCAGAAACAAAAAAGATAGTCAACAACATCCGGCAACACGCTCCTTCCAGGGGATCCGCATATTCATTAATGACGAGTTAGGCCAATTGAAAATGGCTTTGAATGCTGCTTCATCATTATTAAAGCCTGAAGGTATTCTGGAAGTAATTAGTTTCCATTCTCTGGAAGACAGAATCGTCAAACGATTCTTCGAAAATTGCTGCAACCCTGCTTCACATATTGATCCGAGACTGCCTTTGACAGCTGATCAATTGCCGAAACCTCTTTTTTCAAAAGCAAAAAGAGTTCTGCCGGGTAAAGAAGAATTGGAAACAAATCCCCGTTCGAGAAGCTCCGTTCTGCGTTATGCCGTTAGAACTGCGGCTCCTTGGAATGAACAGGAGCTGACATGAACCGGGAGTTTAAGTTTTTGATAGTGGTTATCATCCTACTGGAGTTAGGAATTTTTGCCTGCGGTCTGAGGATTGTTTACAACCGTCACAACTATAGAACGCTGTTTATCGAACTCGAGAGACAGCAAAGAACTTATCAAGACTATATTGACGAATTAAACCGCGTCAGACTTGAACTTGCAACACTGGAACAACCTTCCAATGTGGTTAACTCTGCAAAGAATTCGGGACTGGTGCCTGTCGATAATACAGCTGTTGTAATTCTTTCTGCGGATGGGACGATTCAGAAAACTTCGCCGCAGAAACCCCTCGATAACGAAAACGATAAAAAGGTAAGGGGAAAACAATGAGATCCATATACGCCATTAAAGACTGGATTTTCTCCAAACCGGAGGAAAGAAGAGGAAAAAACGATAGTGTCCAGGATTTGCTGTCGATCAGAATGCCTCGCTGGAGGAATCAGTTCCTGCACGCAGCTATCGTGATTGGTTTTCTGATTCTTTTCGGGCGTTTAGCCTATCTTCAGTTGGGCTTTAGTACAGACTTTCTTCAAAGACAGGGTGAGATCCGTTTCCAAAGAACATTGGATGTGCCGGCGATGCGTGGCCGCATTCTTGATCGCAACGGGGCAGTCCTCGCCTCAAGTGTCCCCGGAAAAGGTATTTGGATTATTCCTCAGGATACAAAAGCTACCAATGAGCAGTTAAGGGCCTTGTCAAAGTTACTGAACGTGCCGGTAAAAGATCTTCGGAAGAAATTTGCGTCTAAGAAGACCTTTGTTTATATAAAACGACAGGTCCCGATGGACGTGGCTAACAAAGTCCTTGATTTGAAAATCGCCGGTCTTCACTCTTCAAAGGAGTTTTTGCGTCAGTATCCTGACGGCATTATCGCAGCTCAGATTATTGGTTTAACCGGAATTGATGGTAACGGTGTAGAAGGTATCGAGCTTTCTGCCGACAAAAGACTAACCGGTAAGCCTGGCTCAAGAAGAGTTTTAAAGGATAGATTAGGTCGTATTATTGATGACGTTTGGATTAAAGAACCTCAGGACGGAGAAGATATCCAGTTAACAATTGACTCCCGTATCCAATATTTGGTCTACAGTCTTTTGGAAGAACAGGTAAAGAAACTCAATGCAAAGGCCGGTGCAGTCATCGTGGCGGATCCGTCTTCAGGTGATATTTTGGCTTTGGCAAACTATCCTAGTTTCGATCCAAACCTGCGTCAGAGAATCAGCAGACAATCAGTCCGAAATAGAGCCATTACGGACACTTATGAGCCCGGTTCTACCATGAAACCATTCTCGGTGGCTGCCGGATTGGAAGAGAAAAAGGTAACCCCCAATACATTATTCCAGATCGGCCGCTCATTGACGTTCGGAAGAAGAAGTATCGGAGATTCCCATTACAGTAAAGAGTTAACCGTCTCAGGGATTATTCAGAAGTCCAGTAACATCGGAACTTCCAAGGTTGCGCTATTAATGTCTCCACGGACTATGTGGACTTATTATGACAAACTAGGTTTCGGTAAATCACCTAATATCGGTTATCCGGGAGCAGTTGCCGGGCGGCTTCGTCCTTATAGGAGTTGGCGCCCTATTGAACAAGCAACAATGTCGTATGGACATGGCGTGACAGTTTCACTTCTGCAGTTAGTCAGAGCTTATACGGCAATTGCCAGACAAGGTGACATGGTACATCTGTCAATCTTGAAAGATAGCATGAGGCCTGAACCGGAAATCGTTTATAGTCCTAAGACAGCAAATCAAATGAAAACAATGCTAGCCAGCGTTGTCGAAAAAGGTGGTACCGGAACCAGAGCTGCTGTTGAAGGGTTTAGTGTGGCCGGAAAGACAGGAACGGCGTATAAAGTTGAAGGCGGCCAGTACGTCAAAAAATATGTTGCCAGTTTTACCGGTTATGCACCGGCAATGGCACCTAAGGTCGTTGTCGGAGTCATGATTGACGAACCGGAAAAGGGAAAACATTACGGTTCTACTGCAGCGGCTCCTTTGTTCTCAGCCATTGTTGCCGGTTCTCTAAGAATATTGGCTGTCAATCCGGATAAGCCGAAAGAGGAGAAAACAACATACGTCTCTAATAGTGAGAAAGGAGCTAAGAGCGCTCCTCAGGTAAAGAAAGTGGTTAAAAACAAGAAAGCCTCGGCCAAAAAGCCTGAGGTGAAGGTAGTCGAAAATGAAAAACCGCTTAAAAAAGATAAAAAGCAGATACAGGCCTCTAATACCGTGATTATTGAAAGCGTAAGGAAGACTGATGGCGTCTAATATTTCAAAAATTCTGGCTTTTATAGGCGAGCATGCGTTACCAAACTCAAAATTAACGCTAGATAGCCGGGATGTAACTCCCGGTGATGTCTTTTTTGCTTTAAAAGGTTTAAGCTCCGACGGCCGAAAATTTATCCGAACAGCGTTGGCCCAAGGAGCTTCTTGTGTTGTTTCTGAAGGCGACGATTTTTTTCAGCCGGAAGAGAAAGTATTGGAAGTACCCGCTCTTCGTTCTAAATTGGCGGATATTGCGTCAGCCTATTACGGTTATCCGTCAGAACAAATGATCGGAATAGCAGTGACAGGCACAAATGGAAAAACAACGACTACCCATTGGATTTCGGCATTACTTAATTTAAACGGTGTTAATTGTGCGGTGTTGGGAACAATAGGGTGCTTCTATAAAAATAGTAAGATTCCGGCGGCTTCATTAACAACTCCGGATATTTTGACTTTAGAAAGAATCCTTTCTTGTCTAAAGGCCGAGGGTTGTCAGGCATTTGCTATGGAAGCCAGTTCAATTGGACTGGAACAGGGAAGAATGAGCGGACTCAAGCTAAAGATTGGCGCTTTCACTAATTTGACCAGAGATCATCTCGACTATCATAAGACCTTTGAAAACTATGCTAAGGCGAAAGGTATCTTATTTAGTTGGCCGGATTTACAAACAGCGGTGATCAACCTGGATGATCCGAGATCAAAACAATACATCTCGATTGCTCGTGAAAATAAGACTTCAGTGATTACTTTCAGCAGGCAAAACCGGGCTGATTTGTATGCTACAGATATAAAGCACACGAAAGAAGGGCTCTCTCTGAATCTTCATTGGAAAGATAAAACTAGGAATGTTTCTTGTGGGTTTATCGGATTGTTTAATGTTGAAAACTTCCTGACGGCAGCCGGGTGCGCTCTAGCTGCCGGATTAAGTTTCGAGCAGGTTTGTGCCAATGCTGGCCGGTTAACGCCTCCGGCAGGAAGAATGGAAATTGTCGCCAAGGGAGTTAACCCATTAGTTGTAGTGGACTACAGTCATACCCCCGACGCTCTTGAAAAGGCTATTGAGACCTTAAGGGACGTAAAAGAAGAAAGGTTAGGCAAACTTTGGGTAATTGTCGGAGCTGGCGGTGACCGTGATCCGGGAAAGCGACAAATGATGGGAGAAGTCGCATCCAAAGCTGATTATGCTGTTATTAGCAGCGATAATCCAAGAAGTGAGGACCCGCTCACTATTTTGGAACAGGTCGCAATAGGAGCGGTAAATCCAGTCAAAATTGTCGACCGCAGAGATGCCATCCGGTACGCAATCAGTAATGCTGCTCCGCAGGATGTCATCTTAATAGCAGGAAAAGGACATGAGGACTACCAGGAGATAAATGGAGTAAAACATCATTTTTCTGATGTTGAGGAGTCTCGTAACGTATTAACTGAGTTAAGGAGAATTTGAATGAGGGAACCTCTAATGACGATAGGTGAATTAGCTGAGATGCTCGGACCGGGCGTCTCAATTAAAGGGGCCTCCGGTATCAGATTCTCTTCTGTAGAAATTGATTCCAGAAAAATTCAGTCCAATGGACTATTCTTTGCGATAGAAGCACAAAGAGACGGTCATGATTTTGTGCAGGATGCAGCGGACATGGGAGCTTGTGCTGCCGTAGTATCACATATTGTTCCTGTATCAATTCCTCAGGTAGTTGTTCCGGATACACGGGAAGCTCTTCTTAACTCAGCGGCCTTATGGAGAAAGAAATTCAGTCTCCCTGTTATTGCTGTTGCAGGTAGCAATGGAAAGACCACAACTACACAAATGATCTTATCGATCATTGCAAGCCGTTATGAACCTGACCAATGGATAGGTACCTTGGGCAATCTTAATAATGATTTGGGAGTGGCGATGATGCTATGGAGATTACGTCCGTCACATCAAATTGCTGCTTTTGAAATCGGTATGAATCATATCGGCGAAATGGCACCTTTGGTTAGAGCTGTCTCTCCGACGGTTTCTGTAGTTACTAATACGATGCGTGACCATCAAGAGTTTTTGGCTTCTCTTGAAGAGACGGCCAGGGAAAACGGATGCGTCTACGAAGAACTGCCACAAACCGGAACGGCTGTGATCAATCAAGCAGATCCATACCACCAAATTTGGATGGAACAGGCCGCCAAAAGAAGAATCGTCACTTTCGGAACACCCTCAAGTGATGTGTATAGAAAAGATCTGCCGGAAGGATTTGAACTGTGCACTCCTTTGGGAGATGTAGATATTGAGTTAAATGTTCCCGGTGAACACAACAAGGTCAATGCAGTATGTGCCGCTGCTGTTGAGTTTGCCATGGGCAGAGATTTGTTCGATATCAAAGTGGGACTTAAGAACTTCAAGGCGGTTTCACATCGTGGTGAAACAAGAACTTTGGCAAATGACAGTTGCCTTATTGACGACAGTTATAACGCTAATCCGGACTCTATGATCGCTTCCTTAAAGATGCTCTCAGAATTGCCGGGTAAAAAGCTGGCAATCCTTGGAGATATGGGTGAATTAGGAGTTAAAAGTGTTGACTTCCACAAAGAGATTGGGAATTACGCTTTGAAACTGGGAATCGATGAGTTTTATTGTCTTGGAAACAGGATGATTGACGCAGCTGAAGCTTTCGGAGAAAAAGCAAAGCATTTTGAAGATCGTTCTGAGCTGGTGAACTCCGCAGTAGAGCTTCTCAGTTCAGAAAAATACAGTGTCCTTGTTAAAGCCTCAAATTTTATGAAACTTTATGAAATTGCTGATCAAATAGCAGAGAAAGTAGGTAAAGAATAATCATGTTGCTCGCATTGTTCCAGTGGTTATCCGATTCTTTTGGATGGGGATGGTTAAGAGTTTTTAATTATTTGACTCTAAGGGCTGTGTTTGCAGCTTTGACGGCCTTTTTCATTGGTTTGGCTATCGGACCGAGAGCCATTGAAGAACTCAGACTCCTCAAAGTCGGCCAAGCGGTCCGGGAGTACGGCCCCAAATCTCATTTGGTCAAAAACGGTACCCCGACAATGGGCGGCATCATTATTTTGATTGCTGTCGGTATCTCAACCATCTTGTGGATGGATTTGAGTAACCGCTTTGTTTGGGTGGTGCTTTTCGTAACTTTGGGGCTAGGCGCGGTTGGTTGGATGGATGACTACAAAAAAGTAGTTCACCATGATCCTGAGGGGATGAAGTCGAGAGAAAAGTTCTTTTGGCAGTCCCTGATTGCTTTAATTGCCTCGCTGTACCTTGCATTTGCAGTGGCAGCCCCGAATACAGCCGATATCTGGTCTTTAGTAGGCCATTGGATTTCAAATGGTTTTGGCTCAATTGATTTGCCGGAAAGAAGCGGTCTTCTGATCCCGTTTTTAAAAGGAGTTTCAATCCCAATTGGAATCTGGGGATTCATTGTCCTGAGCTATTTTGTTATTGTCGGAACAAGCAATGCAGTTAATCTGACCGACGGTCTTGACGGCTTAGCTATCCTTCCAAGTGCCTTAGTTGGTGTTGCACTTGGAATCTTTGCTTATGTTGTTGGGCGTGTTGACTATGCCAGTTATTTGCTCTTCCCCTACGTTCCGGGAGCTGGTGAAGTGGTCGTGGTCGGAGCTGCACTGATAGGCGCTGGTCTTGCGTTTTTGTGGTTTAACGCTTATCCGGCTCAAGTGTTTATGGGAGATGTTGGAGCTTTGGCGCTCGGGGGCGCCCTGGGAACAATGGCAATTATCACAAGACAGGAATTGGTTCTTTTTATTATGGGTGGAATTTTTGTCATGGAGACGCTCTCTGTTATTTTGCAGGTGGTTTACTTCAAGGTAACCCACGGTAAAAGGTTGTTCAGAATGGCGCCCCTTCATCACCATTTTGAAATGAAAGGGTGGAAGGAAACCCAAGTGGTCGTCCGCTTTTGGATTATCACCATTGTCTTGGTCTTAATTGGTTTATCTACTTTGAAGATTCGTTAACATGTCACAGTTCAAGAAAGCTTTAGTGGTTGGTCTCGGAGCATCCGGCTATACAGTAGTAACCTACTTGGTCGAAGAAGGCTGGTTTGTCTCTGTTATCGATACAAGACAATCTCCGCCTAATCTGAAAAAGTTATCCTCCGAATTTCCAGAGGTTTCTTTTACAGGTGGAAATTTGTCAGAGTTTCAGCTTTCAGATGAAACAATGATAGTGATGAGTCCGGGCATTTCTCCTTATTTCTCTGAAGTAGCTCCGATTGTTGCAGAGGCTAAGAAAAAGGGGATACCGGTTGTTGGAGAAATCGAGCTTTTTGCCCGGCATTTGAATCAGCTACGGGATCGGACAGGTTATTCCCCCAAAGTGATTGGAATAACAGGAACAAATGGCAAAACAACCACGACGATGTTGACTTCACATATTATTGGCGAAAGCGGCCATTCCGTTTGTTTCGCCGGTAATGTAGGACCGAATGCATTGGCAGAATTGCGCAGACTTGAAAAAGCGGAAGCATTACCTGAATATTGGGTTTTGGAACTTTCCAGCTTCCAGCTGGAAACAACCGATTCTCTAAACTGCACGACGGCTGCATTACTTAACATTACCGAAGATCATATCGATTGGCATGGTTCTCTTGAGGCATATGCCTTAGCTAAAGCCAAGATTTTCAAGGAAAAGACTATAAGAGTTCTGAATAGGGATGATAAGACGACTTTTCAATACGGTTCAGAATGTGATCCTTCATTAATTCGTAGTTTTGGAAAGGGAGAACCGTCGGCTCCGGGAGAATTTGGACTAAAGAATGAAGGAGCATTTAGATGGCTGGCATATGAAGATATGGTGGGACTTACCACCGAAATCATTCCTGAAAATGCCCTTTTAATCAGAGGCATGCACAATAAGATGAATGCATTGTCGGCCTGTGCCCTTTGTTTGTCTGCCGGTATTGAAGGAGACGATCTGGCCCCTGCATTAAGAAGTTACAAAGGAGAACCTCATCGGGTCCAAAGCGTACTTATTTCAAGGGGTATCGAATACGTGGATGATTCCAAAGGGACGAACGTTGGGGCAACGATTGCTGCATTGGAAGGATTTGAAGGACGAAAAATCGTCATTATTCTCGGAGGAGACGGAAAAGGACAGGATTTTTCTCCCATCCGGGAACCGGTACAGACGCATTGCCGATCTGTGGTTCTAATTGGAACCGATGCGCCCTTGATCGAAAAAGAATTGGCTTCAACAGGTATACCGCTCTTCCATGCCAATAATATGCAGGAAGCCGTAAGTTTGTGCCGCAGACAAGCCGAGCCCGGTGACGTCATTTTATTATCGCCTGCTTGTGCCAGTTGGGATATGTTTAAGGATTATGCCGATCGGTCAGCCCAATTTATAGATTGTGCTAAAGAAATAGCGATTAGTGAAGGAACACTGTTTTGTTAGGTTTTAGAAAGAGAAGCGGTGAGTGTGAAATAAATACTACCGTCGGAAGTTCAAGCGGTGTGGTGATGCCATATACGCCGGGACAAAGCTCCAGATTCATTGAGCCGGACTGGGGAGTGCTGTTTTGCGTCTTTAGCCTCCTTTTGATTGGGACTCTGATGGTCTTTTCTGCTTCCATTTCTTTATCAGACTCCCCGAAATACAAAGTTACCGTTGACGCTTTCTTAAACAAACACATAATTTCCTTAGGAGCGGCTGTGATTGTGGCGGTATTCGTTAGCTTCTTCCCGATGAAATTTTGGGAAAGATACTCCGCTCCGATATTTATTTTAGGTTTACTTTTGTTGGTTGCCGTCCTGATTCCCGGTATCGGTAAAAATGTGAACGGTTCCTACAGATGGATTCAGTTTGGTCCGTTCCAACTACAGGTTACGGAATTTGTGAAAGTTGCCGCGCTTTTGTATGCCGCACGTTTTACAGTGGTCAGACAGAACTGGATGCACAGTTTCAGTAAAGGCTTCCTGCCGATGGGTATTGTCGTTGGTATCACCGGCGCGCTTGTTCTGATGGAACCTGACCTCGGTGCTTTGATTATGATCGTTTGTATCTCGATGGGGATTCTTTTCCTTGGTGGAATCAACATAACGATCTTTATCGCCATTTTTGCAGTGCTTGTCGGAGTTTTTATAACAGTTATTGTGGCTTCTCCATGGCGTATGGCTAGAATTTTTGCTTATCTTGATCCATGGGATCAGGAGCACGCTCTCGGAAAGGCTTATCAGCTCTCTCATTCATTGATTGCGTTCGGACGAGGAGAAATTTTTGGTGTCGGTTTAGGCGATGCGATAGAAAAACAAAACTACCTTCCGGAAGCTCACACGGACTTTATCTTGGCAATTATTGGAGAAGAACTCGGATTTGTCGGTGTGATCATTGTGCTGGGCCTGTTCTTGTGTCTTGTACGAAAAGCATTTGAAATTGGTAGAAAAGCAATTCTTCTAAAACGTTTCTTCTCGGGGTTAGTCGCCCAGGGGGTCGCAATCTGGTTCGGAGTGCAAGTTTTTATTAACGTCGGTGTAGCAAGCGGTCTTTTGCCGACCAAGGGTCTGACGCTGCCTTTTGTTAGCTACGGTGGCTCGGCTCTTATGGCATGCCTGGCAGCCATTGCTTTGCTTCTTCGGGTCGATTATGAAAATAAAGTCACCATGCGTGGAGGATCTGTATGAAAAAACATTTAGTTATCGCAGCAGCGGGTACCGGCGGCCACGTCATGCCGGGGATTGCTGTGGCAAAAATTATGATCGCCCGCGGATGGGAAGTGTCCTGGATCGGGACAAAAGTCGGGATGGAAAAACGTCTTGTCGAACGCCAAAAAATTCCATTTCGTTCCTTAGATTTTGAAGGACTGAGGGGCAAAGGAGTTAAAACATTGCTTTTTGGTGGGTTTAAGTTACTTGGAAGTATTTTTACCAGTAAAAAGTATTTAACTGAAGACAAAGCAGATGCCGTCTTTTCAACCGGTGGCTATGTTGCAGTCCCTGTTTGTTTGGCAGCCGGGCTAAAAGGAATCCCATATGTTTTAATGAACAGTGATGCAGACCCGTTGCTGAGCATAAAGATGGTTCAAGCCAACTCTGCCGGAGTAATGTGCGGTTTTGACGGAAAAGCAGCTAAAGAGGCCGGAAAACTCGCGGTTGTAACAGGTAATCCCGTCAGAAAAGAAATTGTTGCAATTCCGGACCCTGAGATTCGCTATAAAGAAAAAATAGGTAAGTTGAATCTATTAATATTCGGCGGTTCTTTGGGAGCTAGAGTTTTTAATGAAAGAGCACCTCGTGCATTGGCCTTGATCCCTGAGGAGCAAAGACCTAATGTTGTCCATCAGTGCGGGGTAAGCGATCTTGAGAAAGTAAAGAACCTATACAAAGAACTGAATGTTACAGCGGAGGTTGTGCCGTTTATTGATGATATGGCCGGTGCTTATACGAAAGCCGATGTCGTTCTGGCCAGAGCTGGGGCAATATCTGTTTCCGAGCTGATGGTGGCCGGTGTGCCTTCAATTCTTGTGCCTTTGGTTGTTAAAACAACGTCCCATCAGGTTGGCAATGCCAAATACATGGAAGAGGCAGGAGCGGCATTTTATTTGCCACAGGAACAATTAACGCCGGAAAAACTAGCTGAAGTCCTACAAGGACTCGATCGCGAAAAATTGTTGGAAATGGCTCTCCGCGCAAAGAAACTTGGGAGGCCGGATGCGGCTCAGACAGTTGCAGATTTTATAGAATTTATTACTAGATAGAGTTAAGGATGTTTGCAGTAAAAAGACTACATTTTGTAGGTATCGGCGGTACCGGAATGAACGGCATCGCAGAAGTCTTATTAAATCTCGGATATGAAGTGTCCGGTTCGGATTTGCGCAAGAACGCTGCAACTGAACGGTTGGAATCTCTCGGAGCAACAATTAATTACGGCCATGCCGGTGAAAATGTCGGCGATGCAGATGTCGTTGTGATATCGAGTGCGGTTCATGGAGACAACCCAGAGGTCGTTTACGCAAAAGAGCACAATATCCCTGTGGTCCCGCGTGCAATCATGTTGGCCGAGTTAATGAGACTAAGAAATGGTATTGCAATTGCAGGAACTCATGGAAAAACGACAACAACGTCCTTAGTCACTTCAATTCTGAAAACCGCAGGCTTTGATCCGACGTTTGTGATTGGCGGCCGGTTAAATGCTGCCGGTTCTAATGCAAAACTAGGCAAAGGCGAGTTTATTGTGGCAGAAGCAGATGAGTCCGATGCCTCGTTCCTTTACCTGACACCTGTAGTCGCAGTTGTTACCAATATCGATGAAGATCATATGGATACGTATGGTCATGATATGAATAAGCTCAAACAGGCTTTTGTTGATTTCACTATGAGACTGCCTTTCTATGGTAAAGCAGTGGTTTGTATTGATAACGACAACATCCGTTCAATACTTCCCAAAATCTCAAAGCCGATTGTTACTTACGGTTTAAGTGAAGATGCACAAATCCGTGCGACAAATGTCCGCGCCGACGGCACAACCATGAAGTTTACGGTTGAGACTTCCGGTTTTAATGTTGAGCCGTTTGATGTTACGGTCAATGTTCCGGGAATACATAATGTTCTGAATTCTTTGGCTGCTATTGGAGTTGCTTTATCTGTTGAAGTTCCGGTTGATTCAATTCAAAAAGCATTGTCAGAGTTTACGGGGGTCGGAAGACGATTTTCGATTTGGGGCGAAACAAGAAATGAAAAAGGTTCCAAATTCCTTGTAGTCGATGATTATGGACATCACCCGGTTGAGATGAAAGCTACGATTGAGGCAGCCCGCGGCGCTTATCCGGATAAACGGCTGATATTGGCATTCCAACCCCATCGTTATTCGAGAACAAGAGACTGTTTTGAAGACCTGGTTGACGTTTTATCTTCCGTTGATAATTTAATTCTTTGTGATGTCTACCCGGCAGGGGAAGAACCGATTATCGGTGCAGATAGCCGAGCCCTTTGTAGAGCCATTCGCCTTAAAGGGAAGGTCGAGCCGATTTTTGCAGCCGATCTGAATGAATTAGAAGAACAAATTGAACGACATGTTGTTGACGACAGCGTTGTGCTTGTAATGGGAGCCGGAAGCATCGGAACTGTGCCGGCTAAGCTTATAGCAAAAGGAAAAGAATATGACACAAAATGCTAAAGAATTAGGAAAAGTCGTTGTTGTCATGGGAGGAAACTCTGCCGAGAGAGAAGTATCTCTGATGAGCGGAACCGGAGTTTTGAACGCCCTAAAAGACGCAGGTGCAGATGTTTCTATTTTTGATCCGAAAGAGCAGAGCCTCGAAGAGTTATTAGCAGGAGGTTATGACCGGGCTTTTTTAATTCTTCATGGCAAAGGCGGTGAAGACGGCATTATCCAAGGTTTAATGGAATACATCAAGCTCCCTTATACGGGATGTGGAGTTCAGGCTTCAGCCATAGGGATGGACAAAGTCATGACCAAACGGGTATGGGAGTCTGCAGGGATTCCTGTTCCAAGAGGTGTAACGATAGGACCTGACACTGATTTCGAAGAAGTCATAAAATGGCTTGGGAAAAATTTAATCGTCAAACCAAGTAAGGAAGGCTCTAGTATCGGTTTATACCGCTTAGAGAATGCCTCGGCAGAGTCTCTAAAAGAAGCTGTGGAAAAAGCCACCAAAAACGGTATGACTGTTATGGTAGAAGAATTAGTTGCCGGTAGAGAACTGACCGTGGCAGTACTTGATAAACGTGACGGTAATGGCTTGCAAGCTTTGCCTGTTATTGAGATCGTCGCTCCGAAGGGAGACTATGACTATGAGCATAAGTATTTCTCTGATGAAACTCAGTATATTTGTCCGGCAAATGTCGATGAAGATGTAACCCGCGCAATTCAGTTGACTGTTGAAAAAGCAGCCCGACTGCTGGGAGCAGAAGGCTGGAGCAGAATAGACGTCATGTTAAGAAAAGACGGCTCTTTTGCGCTGCTTGAAATCAATACTGCGCCCGGAATGACACCTCACTCTTTGGTGCCTTTGGCAGCTAAGACAACCGGCATCAGCTATCAGGATTTAGTCTGTCTGGTGGCCGGCGGAGCTTCTCTGAAAGGTTAACTTATGGGCAGATGGAACGATAAAACATTCGATTATATGACCGATTTTGTTTCAGTCGTTATCGTCTGTATTCTGCTGAGTTTTGCAGTGTATTGGGCAATCCAAAAACCAATATTCTGGTTAAGAGGAGTTGATGTCTCTGTCTATGGAAATCAGGAGGCTATAAAAGCCTCGCTGTTAGCAGACCAGTTAAAAGGTACCATTAAAGGAACTTTTTTTACGGTAGATATCCAGAAAATTAGAGACGCTCTAAAGGAAATTCCCTGGGTAAGACAAGTTGCTGTCAAGAGAGAGTGGCCGAATCGTCTGCAACTTAATCTCTATTTGTATAAACCGGCAGCTTTGTGGGGAGACGAGGAAGTCCTTGCTCAGGACGGAACAATTTTCCCGGCCAATCAGGCAATTGCTGAAAGTGAAGGAGAACTTCCGAGAATTAACGGACTAAAAAAGGATAGTGCAAAAATCTATCAACGTTTTTTGGACTTTGAGAAGGTTTGTGAAAAATATGGATTTAAGGCGATATCACTAAACTTGAATCCATTAAGCGGCTGGGAACTAACCTTTAAAAGGCCGGATACCAAAAATATTGAAGTTATTTTTAAAGGGACAGATACCGAAGAAATCATGGATAAAAGACTGGAGAGAATATTAAAAAGTCTCCCACAAATGTCCAATCACTTTGGGGCTCATCCGACAAGGATTGACGCCAGGTATGAAAGAGGAGTCGCGGTAGAAAGACCGGAACAAGAGACCACTTTACAAGATGAAGCTGAAAAAGCTGAAACGGAGTTAAATAATGACAAGTAAGGCGGATGAATTAATTGCAGGATTGGATATTGGTTCCTCAAAGATTGCGTGTGCAATAGCTAAACCATTGTCAGAAGGAACCTACAAAGTCGTTGGTATGGGCGTTTGCGATAGCGTCGGCGTCCGCGAAGGCGTTGTAATTGAAATTAATCCGTTGGTCGATGCCATTAGGCAGGCTGTAGAAGAAGCAGAAAAAACAGCTGATGTAAATATATCCAGAGTTACCGGCGGAATCTCAGGCACTCACATTCGCTCAGACAATGTTGAAATGACGGTTGTAACTAGAAGAGGCGAGGTTGAGCAGTCTGATATCGAAGAAATTATCAGAAATGTTCAACAAAGCAGTCTGCCTCCGTCGATGAGATATCTTCAGGTGTTACCTGAAGAATATGCTATTGACTTCAAATGGGGGTACCATCAGCCGGTCGGCATGGACGGTAATCGTCTCGATGCGAAAGTCCATGTCGTCGCAGCACAGACCTCTCCTTGCCAGAACATTGATAAAGCAATCAGGAGAAGCGGCCTCGAACTGATAGATAATCGGTTGAATTTCAATCCTCTTTGCTCTGCCAGTTCCGTTTTAAAGCAGGAAGAAAAAAACCTGGGAGTCGTGCTGATTGATATGGGAGCTGCCTTAACTGAAGTTGTTGTTTATTATGGTAATGCAGTGAAATACTCTTGCGTATTTGCAGGAGGCGGAGAGCTTATAACAAATGAAATTTCAATTAAGACCCGGCTTTCCAGAATAGATGCAGAAAATCTGAAACTGAACATGGGGCATTCTCGTTTTGATCCGAAGTATGACAAGAATGATTCTTATGAGTTACCTAGTTATGCAGGATTTTCTCAGGATAGAGGTCGCATTCTGACAAAGCATGCATTGTCTGCGATTATTGATCAAAAGCTTAGAGATATTTTTGAGACGATTTATCACAACTTAAGAGAAAGAAATCTTAGACATATGATTTCATACGGCGTCGTTTTGACAGGCGGCGCTTGCAAAATACCGGGTATTGACCGACTGGTAAAAGAAGTATTTTCAGGATATCTGGGCGGACACGATATCAATGTCCGTTTAGGTTTCCCAATGATCGAATATGAGACAAATGTTTTCTACTTTCCGAGTAAATTTTCGACAGAGACTCTTCCTGAAAAGTTAGCAGGGGTTTCGATGCCTGAATACTCAACTCTCTTCGGCTATTTAGCCGACGAAACTTCACGAATGTATAACCAACCCGGTGGAGTTCGCCAGAAAGGGTTTTTAACGAATGTTAGAGACATGATGAAAACATGGTTTACAGGGAACTTTTAGTATTTTAGTTTTCCTAATAGAATTAAATAGTTTTTAGTGCAGTTGCAGCTGCATATATTTGGAGTGACAGATGGCTTTTGAGATGTATGAAGACGGTGAGAGCGGGGCGCTACTCAAAGTCGTTGGTGTTGGCGGAGCAGGCGGCAACGTTATCAATAACATGATCCGTAAAAAGGTTAAAGGAAATATTCAATTCATTGCCGCAAATACGGACAGACAGGCTCTTTCAACAAATTTAGCTGAATCTAAGATTCAGTTAGGGCATACCGGTTTGGGAGCCGGCGGAAAGCCGGAGGTCGGACAGGCGGCCGCAAATGAGGCCAGAGAAGAAATTGCTGACCAGCTCCGTGGCGCTAATATGGTTTTTATCACTGCCGGAATGGGTGGTGGTACCGGTACCGGCGCTGCCGCTGTCGTTGCTGAAGTTGCACAGGAACTTGGCATTTTAACGGTCGCTGTCGTCACAAAACCTTTTACATTTGAAGGCGGCCGCCGTATGAAAAATGCTAAGGGAGGCATCGACGCTCTCAAAGCAAGAGTTCACTCTCTGATCATCATTCTCAACGACAAACTCGAAATGGAGCTTGGTGAGGACGCTACGTTAATTGAATGTTTTGCCAGAGCTGATGAAGTCTTATACAACGCAGTCGCGGGTATTTCAGAAATTATTCAGGCTCCGGGCTTAGTCAATGCTGACTTTGAAGACGTCCGTTCGGTCATGAGTGAACGCGGTACTGCGATGATGGGTTCGGCCGAGGCAGAAGGTCAGGATCGTGCTCTGCAGGCAGCTTCACAAGCCATCAGCTGCCCGTTACTTGAAGATATTGATGTCAAGGGTGCTCGCGGGGTTCTGGTTAATATTACTGCCAGCGAAGGCGTCAAGATGTCTGAAGTCCGTATCGCACTTGATACCATCAGAAACTTTGCAGACCCGGATGCCAGCATCGTTTTCGGAAACGTATTTGACGAAACACTCGGCGATAAGATGCGCGTAACTGTTATTGCCACCGGTTTGGATCAAGAGGGAGAGCCCACACCTTGGACGCCCTCTCATCAGTCCACTCCCATCAGAGGGCAGAAAGAAGAGTCCAGCGGCGTTTGGAGACCGAGCGGAGAAGAAGTTCCTCCGGCTGCTATCGGAGTTGATATGTTCGGACAACCGGATCCTGCACAGAGCAGACCTCAGGAAGTTTTCCGTAAACCTTCTCAACCTGAGCCAGTAAATTTGTTTGATATTCCTACTCCACCTGCCGCTCAACCGGCACGTCAGTATGAATCTCCTTTCCCGCAGGCGCCTCAGAGCCGTCCGGTAAAGCAGGAACATGCTCCTCAGGCTGAACCGTATATTCAGGAAAAGCAGCCTGAAATGAAGGCTCAACCGGCTCCGCAGCAAAATAATGTTCATCAGAATCCTCAGACTGTTCAGCCCGGTCCTTTTGCTCCGTCCTTTATGGATTCTGCCTCTTATTCGGCAAAAGAACCTCAACCTGAACGTCCGGCTGTTGCTCCGCAGCCCTCAGCACCAAAGAAAGAGACTATTAAACCGGTTCAACCGAGCGTTCAAAGCCCTTTTGGGCAGGCTGGAGCATTTTCAAGACCGATCGCACAACCCGATGATGGTTTTCAAGTGCCTCCAGCTCAAGCAGACAATACAATTTTTGGCCGAATGAATGAGAGATCTGCTTTCCACCAGGGAGGGTTTGCCAGCTTAAATCCTCGCAGTGGTCAAGGCAGCGGGTTGTGGTCTAACAACACTAATGTTCAGAATGTTGTTGATCAGCAAAATAAAGGTGATGAGACACCGGGTTTTGAGCACGATATTCCTGCTTTCTTAAGAAAGAAGGATTGAATAAATAGAGGTAAAGAGCATTGATTCTCCAAAGAACCCTAAAAAAAGCTTTTGAGACAGTCGGCATCGGCTTACATTCAGGACGTAAAGTTAAATTGGCTTTACGTCCGGCACCGGTTGATACAGGTATTGTCTTTCGACGTATCGATATGAATCCTCCGGTTTCAATTAAAGCGGAACCGGAGAGAGTAAATGACACTCGAATGGCGACAACCTTGGATAAAGGAAAAGCCAAAATAGCCACCATTGAGCATTTGATGAGTGCTTTATCCGGACTTGGGATTGACAACTGCTATGTTGAAGTCGACGGAGCAGAGATTCCGATTATGGACGGTTCGGGTGCTACTTTTGTTTTTCTCATAAAGGCAGCCGGGATTGAAGAACAGGATGCCCCAAGAAAATTTGTCCGTATCAAGAAGACGGTTGAAGTCCGTGCAGAAGACAAGTGGGCAATTTTGGAGCCCTATAACGGCTATAAACTGTCCTTTGCAATTGATTTCGGCCATCCTGCCATTGATGCGACGGCCCAGTTTGTAGAAGTTGACTTTGACAATAATACGTACATCAACGATGTATCCAAAGCGCGCACCTTTGGTTTTGTCAATGATCTGGAAATGCTTCGTTCTTACGGCCTAGCTCAGGGCGGCACTTTGGATAACGCTGTTGTTATGGATGATTATCATGTGTTAAATCCCGGAGGATTGCGCTCAAATGATGAATTTGCTAAGCATAAGCTTTTGGATGCCATGGGCGACTTATATGTTCTAGGCCATCCATTAGTTGCCCATTACAAAGCATTTAAATCAGGACACGACTTAAATAATCGACTGCTAAGAGAAGTCCTTGCAGAGCCTGACAGCTGGGAGTTCGTTACTTTTGAAGATGATTCAAAAGCTCCGAAAGCTTTTACAAAAGCACTTGAAATTCCAAATATCTAAATTAAATTTTCTGGCCGGGTTATCCGGCCTCTTCTCTATGTATTCATCGCTGAAATTCATTTTTTACTTTTTTACCGGCTTTTTTGCAGGCGTCGCTTTTTGTGAACCGGCTATTAAGGATGTGACGGCTCAAGTCTATTTTTCACCTCAAGGCGGCGCTAGAGATGCAGTTATTCGCGAAATAGATAGTGCCAAGAAAAGTATTCTTATGCAAGCTTACTTATTTACAGATAAAGCGATTGCACAAGCCTTAGTTAAAGCCAAAAAACGAGGAGTAAACATTCAGGTCATCCTTGACAAGAAAATGGAAACTTCACCGAAATCCCAGTTATTTTTTTTGATTGAAAACAGAATACCTGTTTTTATTGACAAAAACCATGGCACAGCCCACGACAAGATTCTTATCATTGATAACAGTAAAGTTTTAACCGGTAGCTATAACTTTGTCAGAAAAGCTGAAGCGTCGAACGGAGAGAATCTCTTAGTTCTAGAATCTAAGAAACTTAACGATAAATACACAACAAATTGGATTCATCATCACAAACATAGCAACTTATTTGAAAAGAAATGATGACAATAAAGATTTCTTGTTGATTTGTAATAAAAAAATAAATGTACTTATTTTTTTGGATTGAAAAGTGCCGATTCTAGGTATTAATTTTTCTTGAAAAGTGCAAAAATTAGCCTTTTTTAGATTAAAAGTGTATTTTTTATATCAAAATTTTCTTGAAAAATGTTTTTCGTTATCAGAAGGTCTGAAAAGTGGAAGCGAAAAACAAGATGGCATCAAACTCACTAAGGTCAACCTGTGTCACTCCTCTCGGGTCTGCCCATCCTGCTTCTATGTATCAAAAAAGAACAGGGTATCGTCGGACTGCTTTAAGTGTCAAGAATACGGCTACGAGGGGCAAGCGGACACGTTTGCTGCAAAGGAGATATTACGCAGACGAAGTGGGTCCATACAGTTAGATGCATCTCCGGGAAAA